>CAVGKH010000019.1:0-2822 GCA_963629755.1 Gemmiger sp. | reverse complement strand
CCTGCTGGCAGCCTTGGCCGGGCAGGAAAACGGCCTGATTCCGCAGTTGCTCACCCGCATGGGCGTTGACCCCACGGCATTCCGCAACGCTGTTGTAGAAAAGATCGCTGCCCTGCCCCATGTTTCCGGCTCCGGGCGTGACCCCGAAAAGGTATATATCAGCAATACTACCGACAAAGCCTTGCAGGCCGCCGAAAAACAGGCTGGCCAGATGAAAGATGAATATATCAGCGTTGAGCATGTATTCTACGGCATTCTGGAGAACCCCGGCGACTGCAAAGAGGTCTTTAAGGCGTTTGGCATCGACAAGGCCGGTTTTATGAAGCTGCTTGCCGAGGTGCGCGGCAACCAGCGTGTGACCACCGATAACCCCGAAGACACCTATGACGCCTTGGGCAAATACGGCACGGATCTGGTAGAAGCCGCCCGCAAGAACAAGCTCGATCCTGTGATCGGCCGTGACCAGGAGATCCGCAATGTGATCCGCATCCTGAGCCGTAAAACCAAAAACAATCCCTGCCTGATCGGTGAGCCCGGCGTTGGTAAAACCGCCATTGCCGAGGGTCTGGCACAGCGTATCGTAAAAGGCGATGTGCCCGAAAACCTGAAGAACCGCAAGGTATTCAGCCTGGATATGGGTGCTCTGGTAGCCGGTGCAAAATACCGCGGTGAATTTGAAGAGCGCTTAAAGAGCGTTTTGAGCGAAGTGAAAAAGAGCGAAGGCCAAATCATTTTGTTCATTGATGAGCTGCATACTATTGTAGGTGCCGGCAAGACCGATGGTGCCATGGATGCCGGCAACCTGCTCAAGCCTATGCTGGCCCGCGGCGAGCTGCACTGCATCGGTGCTACCACGCTGGACGAATACCGCCAGTATATTGAAAAGGATCCTGCTTTGGAACGCCGCTTCCAGCCTGTGCAGGTGGATGAACCTACCGTAGAGGATACCATCAGCATCCTGCGCGGCCTGAAAGAGCGGTATGAGGTGTTCCACGGCGTAAAAATTCAGGATGCCGCCCTGATCGCCGCTGCCACCTTGAGTGACCGCTATATCACCGACCGTTTTCTGCCTGATAAGGCCATTGACCTGGTCGATGAAGCCTGTGCCATGATCAAAACCGAGATGGAGAGCATGCCCAGCGAGCTGGACGATCTGCAACACAAGATCATGCAGCACGAGATTGAAGAGATCAGCTTAAAGAAAGAGACCGATGCCCTAAGCCAGGAACGCCTGCATACCCTGCAGAAAGAGCTGGCCGAAATGCGCGACCAGTTCAACAGCAAAAAGGCACAATGGGAAAACGAAAAGAATGCTATCGGCAAGGTACAGAGCCTGCGCACGCAGATTGAAAGCACCAAGGCCGAAATGGAAAAAGCTGTGCGCGAAGGGCGCTATGAAAAGGCCAGCGAGCTGCAATATGCCACTCTGCCCAAGCTGAAGGCTGAACTGGAAGAGCAGGAAAAGCTGGCACAGCAGAAGAAAGCGGATTCTTTGCTGCGTGACCGCGTGACCGACGAAGAGATTGCGCGTATCGTGAGCCGCTGGACCGGCATTCCCGTAGAAAAAATGTTGGAGGGCGAGCGCGAAAAGTTGCTGCGCCTGGAGGATACGCTGCATAAGCGCGTGATTGGTCAGGACGAAGCCGTGCGCCGCGTGAGCGAGGCTATTCTGCGCAGCCGCGCCGGTATCGCCAACCCTAACCGCCCCATCGGTAGCTTCCTGTTCCTGGGCCCCACGGGCGTGGGCAAGACCGAGCTGGCGAAAGCGCTGGCGCAGAACCTGTTCGACGATGAAAAGAACATGGTGCGTATCGACATGACGGAGTATATGGAGAAATTCAGCGTGAGCCGCTTGATCGGCGCGCCTCCGGGATATGTGGGTTACGAGGAGGGCGGCCAGCTGACCGAGGCTGTGCGCCGTCACCCCTACAGTGTTGTTCTGTTCGATGAAGTGGAAAAAGCGCACCCCGATGTGTTCAACATTCTTTTACAGGTGCTGGACGATGGCCGCATTACCGACAGCCAGGGCCGCACGGTAGACTTTAAGAACACCATTATCATTCTGACCAGCAACCTGGGCAGTGAGTTGATTCTGGAAGATCTGGAAAAGGGCCGTGCCGAAGGCCGCAACGAGCTGAGCGCAGAGGCCAAGAACCAGATCGGCGCTTTGCTGAAGACCAAGTTCCGCCCCGAGTTCCTGAACCGTCTGGATGAGATCGTTTACTACAAGAGCTTGACCAAAGAAGAGATCGGCGGCATTGTGGATCTGCTGCTGACAGACCTTGGCAAGCGCCTGGCCGATAAGCAGCTCAAGCTTGAGGTGACCCCCGCCGCCAAGGCGCTGATCATCGATCAGGGTTATGACCCCGTATACGGTGCCCGCCCCTTGAAGCGCTTTATCCAGAGTCATGTAGAGACCATGATTGCCAAAGAGATCATTGCCGGCAGCCACAGCCAGGGCGATACCATGACGGTAGATGTAAGTAACGGTCAGCTGATTTTGCGCTGACAGCTCGGCCCACAGCTCAAAATGGCTTTAGGCCAAAAGTGAGTTTTCTTCTTTAATATATTATAAAATCATCCTCTGATTTT
The DNA here is from genome assembly GCA_963629755.1 of Gemmiger sp. Taxonomy (GTDB): domain Bacteria; phylum Bacillota; class Clostridia; order Oscillospirales; family Ruminococcaceae; genus SFIE01. Next base: position 230 of record CAVGKH010000019.1, on the reverse strand, counting down.
TGCCCCGCTGCCCGCAGCAAGCCTGCCTGCAGCGGGGTTTTTGTTTTTATCTCATTTGGTTTTTTACTCCTGTTACTGCAAAAAGTATTCCGATTTATATTTTATGCAAAACTTTTTTCAAAAAACGCTTGCATTTTTTGAAAGGTGTGTTATAATAAATCTCGTTCCGGAGGACTAGCTCAGCTGGTTAGAGCACCTGCATCACACGCAGGGGGTCTGGGGTTCGAGTC
>CAVGKH010000018.1:0-18931 GCA_963629755.1 Gemmiger sp. | reverse complement strand
CTTGGTATCGATTATGATAAGCTCTCGAAAGAGCAGTTTGTCACGCTGATTGAAATACTCAAGCTGTCCAGGCACATGAAAAGCCCCATCAACCAGCGGGGTAAACTGCGAGCTCATGGCAAAGGCAAAAAGAAACGCAGATAACAAAAAGGAGACCATACCCAGCCTATATGGGCGGGTATGGTCTCCTGTCATTCAGATTTGGCTTTCAGCAAAGTATTTGTAAGCGTGGGTTTGGATTGTTGCAGAAGTATCCTTAATTAAGGGAAAGCCCGGTCTCGCATTTAGAAACCGACTTGTCGCTCATGCCAAGCTTTTCTGCAAGCTGTTTCTGTGTGAGGCTGAGGGCCTTTCGCTTTCCGGCAATGTATTTTCCGATTTTGATAAGATCCATGAGGCACTACTCCTTTCTTTATAAAAATCGTATCCCTTTTAGAAAAAGAAGTACACCCCTTACAGGTAGAGTTTGCCAAAACGGCCGAATTTTCGGGCAGGGACTGAGCGCCTAAAGCAATATATAGCGCCTTTTTGGGTTGACAGGTGGTTTGCAAAGTGATGTATTTGTCTTGTTAAGAGATAAATATATCGCTTTTGGAGGGCTTTATGAAAAATGAAACAGAGCCGGCGGCCGCCTTGGGCGTGGGGTGCGCCTTGCTGGCGGGAATATCCTCTTGCTATACGATCTTGTTTAATGATGCAAGATGGATCGTGCCGATGGAGCTTTCGGAATATGTTTTCAGAGTGCAGGATCTGCCAATGCCCATTTCGGGGGCACTGCTGGCCTGCTATATTGTGTATATGGCTGCGTGGCTTATACGAAGGGCCGGTGCAGCCCAAAAGCGCGGGGAGGCTGCCTCTCGCTTTACCAGAACGGTAGACCCAAGGCTGGGCTTTTTAGGCCTGTTTGGATTTACCGGCTTTTTGGGCTTTTGGACCTACAGTGTAGATAAAACGATTTTTCCGTTTGGCTTTTTTGTGCTTTTCGGCTTCTTCGGATTTTTCTATGAGGGAAGAATGCCGCATGTATTTATGGACGAACGCTATTTGGAAAATAAGCTGAAAGCGCAGAATACTGCAGGCAGGATCTCTTTGAGCATCATTTTTATTGCCATGCTCCTTTTAGGGCAGGGTAGGCTGATGGGAAGCCTGGAATATACGCTGATCGCGTTTATGATCGTTGTGGCGCTTGCTATCGCGCTGCAAATGTTTTTGCGCGAGTATCTGCTGTACCACTATGATAACGATGAGCCAACAGACAAAAGCGAGGAATGAGCGTGCCGGATTTTGAATGCAGACTGAAAAAATACAGGCAGCTGAAGGAGCTGACACAGGAGCAGCTTGCGGCGCTGGTAGGGGTGCGCAGAGAAACTATCATGCGGCTGAAAAAGTGCAGTATAACCCCTCGCTCAAGCTGGCCGTGGATATTTCGCGGGCTGTGGATGCCCCAATCGAGGAGATCTTTATTTTTAAGTAAGCGAACAGCCGTCCCAAATGGATTAAAAATCAAAGTCGTAGCGCTTGGGGGCGGGGCGGTGGCCGGGCTTTTGCGCCTGCATGAGTAGGGCCGCGGCCTGCGGCTGGTTTTGCTTGGCGGCCAGGGTCGCGGCTTCGGCTAAAGCCTCGGCCGAAAACAGGTTTTCCCGGCAGGCAAATTGCAGGGCGGGCAGATCGCGATCGTGCAGCAGCAGAGCAGCCAGAGCGCTTGCCTGGCTGCGGCAGCAGGCACGGTATTCTTCGGCGCGGGTATCGCCCAGCCCGACAGGAAAGCGCAGGCGGCCCAGAGCGATGCGGCACAGCACTTCGGGCGTTTCCAGCGCCTTGGCGCGGGCAAAGCAGGCATCGTATTCGGAAAAGCGCAGCTCGCCGCCTAGGCCGAAGCATTGGCGGAACAGATAGCCCACTCCTTGAAACTCATGCATAAAAATATGCGCGGGGCCGTTTTCTAAATTATCATCGGCATATTCCGGAAAGAACAGCTGTGCAAGAAGCTGCTCCCGGTAAAAATTTACGGTAACGGGCGCGCTGATGCGTGCCAGCACCTTATTCAGGCCGCTGGGGGCAGAAGGTACAGCGTGCAGCACAAGCGTTTTTAGGGCAAAGCAGTTGGTAAAGCAATCGCTGCCTACCCGGCGCAGGGCAGGGCCAAAGTGCAGCGCTTGCAGGCTGCGGCAGTTATAAAAGGCTGCATTGTCAATAAGCTGCACAGAGGCAGGCAGAGCGGCGCTCTGCAAAAAGGCACCGCAGAGCTCGGGCAGAGAGCAGGCTGCCAGCGCGGCGGAAAGGCTGGGGTATTCCTGCGTTTGGCTGCCCTGCGTGGCAAATACAGGGCTCGAAACCGTGCGCAGGGCAGGGGCAAAGCAGTAAGCCCCAAGCTCGGTAAGGCTGTGCCCGGCCAGGCTTTCGGGCAGAGCCGGGCAGGGCGTTTCACCCAGCAAACGCACCAGGCGCGCGCCGTTTGCGCCCGCCTGCCAAATGCAGCAAAGCTGTGATTCCATATTTTCATACTCCTCAAAAAAGCAGCGCTGCGGCCGGGCAAACCGACTGCAGCGCTGCTTCTTTCATGATATTATTTGCCTTCGCCGGGCTTATAGCTGGTTTTCAGCGGAATGGTGCGGTTGAACACACCGGGGTTCTTGCTGTCGGGCGTAAAGTAACCCATGCGCACAAACTGGAAGTGCTCGCCTGCCTTGGCATCGGCCAGGCATTCTTCCAGCTTGCAGTGCTGGCTTACGATTAGGCTCTGCGGGTCAAGATAATCGTTGTAGTGCTCGCTGGGCACGGCGTTCATGTTGGCCTCGGTGAACAGGTTGCCGTACAGGCGGCACTCGGCATCCACACAGTGTGCGGCGCTCACCCAGTGAATGGTACCGCGTACCTTGCGGCCATCGGCGGGGTTGCCGTTGCCGGTTTCCAGGTCAGCTGTTGCATGGATCACGGTCACATTGCCGTTTTCGTCTTTTTCTACGCTGCTGCAGCGAACCAGATAAGCGCTCATCAGGCGCACTTCGTTGCCGATATACAGGCGCTTGAACTTGGGCGGCGGAACCTCAAAGAAGTCGCTCTTGTCGATCCAAAGCTCCTTGGTAAAGGCTACCTTGCGGGTGCTGGTGTCGCCTGCTTCTTTATTGGGGTTGTTGGCAACATCAAAATACTCCACTTTGTCGGCGGGGTAATTGTCGATCACGAGCTTGACCGGATCCAGCACGGCGATGCGGCGCTGTGCGTTTACATCCAGTTCGGCGCGCAGGCAGGCTTCCAACTGGCGCACATCGATCAGGTTGTCTGCTTTTGCTACACCGGCTTCGCGCACAAAGGTGAAAATGCTGGTGGGGGTGTAGCCGCGGCGGCGCAGGCCGCACAGCGTGGGCATACGGGGGTCGTCCCAGCCGTCCACGATGCCCTGCTCTACCAGGCTGCGCAGGTAGCGCTTGCTCATTACGGTGTTGGTGATGTTCAGGCGGGCAAACTCGCGCTGCTTGGGGAACTTGCCGCCTACGGTGTTCTGAATCACCCAGTCATACAGGGGGCGGTGGTTCTCAAATTCCAGGCTGCACAGGCTGTGCGTGATGCCCTCGGTGGCATCCTGAATGGGATGCGCATAGTCATACAAGGGGTAGATGCACCACTTGTCGCCCTGGCGGTGATGCGTTGCGCGCATAATGCGGTAGATGGTGGGGTCGCGCATGTTCATGTTGGGGCTGGCCAGGTCGATCTTGGCGCGCAGGGTGCGGCTGCCGTCCGGGAACTCGCCCGCACGCATCCGGCGGAACAGGTCGAGGTTTTCTTCGGGGGTGCGGTCACGGTAGGGGCTGGGGCGGCTGGGCTTGCCGGCATCGTCGCCGCGGTAAGCGCGGGCCTCCTCACGGCTCAAGTCGTCTACATAGGCCTTGCCCTCTTTAATGAGTTTTTCGGCATAATCGTAGCAGATATCAAAATAATCGCTGCCGTAGAACACGCCGCCGTTGGGGTCAGCGCCCAGCCAGTGCAAATCTTCCTGAATGCTGTCTACAAACTCCATATCCTCGTGGCTGGGGTTGGTATCGTCCATACGCAGGTTGAATTTGCCGCCGTATTGCTTGGCGATGCTCCAGTTGATATAGATCGCCTTGGCACTGCCGATATGCAGGTAGCCGTTGGGCTCGGGTGGAAAACGAGTATGGATCTCTTTTACGGCACCCTCAGCCAGGTCGGCATCGATGATCTCGGTCAAAAAGTTGGTATTTTTCTCTTCCATGGGGCATCTCCTAACTTGGCGTGGGCTGCAGGGCGGCGAAATGCGGCGGCAGCCGGGCCACATATAGAATAGTTATAGTTTACTATGTTTGGTGCAATTTTTCAAGGCAAAAATGCCGAGCCACCCGCCAAAAGAAAAAGCAGGGCAGGGAAAGAAAAAGGCGGGCAAAAAATCTTATTGACCAAAAGTTACAAAAGTGGTAATCTAATGATGAAATGTTCAAAGAATCTTAAAATATCTATGGTAATATAAGGAAGCCGTTTAAAAGGACGTGGGCATTTCAGGCAGCTCGTACAGCTTTTGCCTGGCGGAATAAGCGCCGCCCCCCGGCGGCTGCGGTGTATGGGCTGGCAAGAGAAAACGCATGAATACACAAGATATTTTTGCACTTTTTGCTTGGCGGCCCGGCGCACCCTGCCTGCTGTATCGGCTTTAGAGCTGGGCGGCATGGACTTTATTTAAAATACCCAACTGCACAGTGGGCTTTGTTTGTGCAAAGTGCACTATTGAAACGGTCGAAATTTGTGTTAAAATGATATGCGGTGTACGAGTCTTTTTTTAAGGCAGGGGGAAACTGCCTTGGGGAAACCGGAAGCCCCAAAATTTTGACGAGGAATTAGAGAGGTTAAATCCTATGAGAGTCGGTTTAGACATCGGTTCTACCACCATCAAGTGCGTAGTTCTGAATGAAAACGACGGTATTGTATACAGTACATACGAGCGGCACTACAGCCATATTCTGGAAAAAGCCAAAGAGCTTTTGCAGCGCGTGGAAAACGAGTATATCCACGGGCAGCAGGTAAAGCTGGCTATTTCCGGCTCGGCCGGTATGGGCCTGGCCGACAGCTGCGGCGTGCCCTTTGTGCAGGAGGTTTTTGCCACCCGCGTGGCTGTGAACAAGCTGGTGCCCGGCACCGACTGTGTGATCGAGCTGGGCGGCGAGGATGCCAAGATCCTGTTTTTGACCAATGGCACCGAGGTGCGCATGAACGGCAGCTGCGCCGGCGGCACGGGCGCTTTTATCGACCAGATGGCAACGCTTTTGAAAATGAGCGCCGATGAGATGGATAAAGCCGCCCAAAAGGCCGAGCGCACCTACACCATTGCCAGCCGCTGCGGCGTGTTTGCCAAAAGTGATATTCAGCCGCTGATCAACCAGGGCGCGCGCCCCGAGGATGTGGCGGCCTCGATCTATAAGGCTGTGGTAAACCAGACCATTGCGGGCCTGGCACAGGGGCGGCCCATTCAGGGCGAGGTGCTGTATCTGGGCGGCCCGCTCACCTTCAGCACGGTGCTGCGCCAGAGCTTTGACGAAGCGCTGCACACCACGGGCATCTGCCCCGAAAACAGCCTTTTGTTTGTGGCTATGGGCGCAGCCATTTACTCTGACCAGCCGTTTGCTCTGGCCGAGGTCGTGAACCGGCTGGAAAACTACAAGGGCAAGGCTACCTATGCCAGCCAGCCGCCGCTGTTTCAGAATAAGCAGGAATACGAAGCCTTCCGCGCCCGCCACGAAAAAGCCAGTGTGCCGAGAGCGCCGTTTGATGAAAACTGCGGCCCGGTGCATATTGGCATTGACAGCGGCTCTACCACCATCAAAATGGTGGTGATCAACGAGAAAAAAGAGGTGCTGTACAGCAGCTACCAGCCGAACCTCGGCAACCCGCTGCCTTTGATCCGCGATGTGATCCAGAATTTGTACCAGGAGCACCCGGGGCTGAACATTGCCAGCGTGACCACCACAGGCTACGGTGAGGAGCTGGTAAAGGAAGCGCTGGAATGCGATTTCAGCCTGGTAGAGACTGTGGCACACTTTACGGCAGCCAAGTATTTTATGCCGGATGTGGATTTTATCATCGACATCGGCGGCCAAGATATGAAGTGCTTTAAGATTGAGGACGGCGCGATCAGCAACATCTTTTTGAACGAAGCGTGCTCCAGCGGCTGCGGCAGCTTTTTGCAGACCTTTGCGCAGGCACTTGGCTACGATGTAAAGGAATTCGCCAAGCTGGGCCTGTTTGCCGACCGCCCGGTCGATCTGGGCAGCCGCTGCACCGTGTTTATGAACTCGAGCGTGAAGCAGGCTCAGAAGGACGGCGCAAGCGTGGAAAATATCAGCGCGGGCCTTTCCATCAGCGTGGTAAAGAACGCACTGTATAAGGTGATCCGTGCCAGCAGCCCCGAGGAGCTGGGCCGCAAGATCGTGGTGCAGGGCGGCACATTCTACAATGAGGCCGTGCTGCGTGCCTTTGAAAAAGAGATGGGCGTTGAGGTGATCCGCCCCGATATCGCGGGCCTGATGGGCGCTTACGGCGCGGCGCTGTACGGCCAGAAGCAGGCTAAGCCCGGCCAGCACAGCACTCTGCTTACCCCTGCACAGCTGCGCGCGTTCAAGCAGGAAGTGCGCAATGTAAAGTGCAACGGCTGCGGCAACAACTGCCAGCTGACCATCAGCACCTTTGCACGCGGCAAGCGCTATATCAGCGGCAACCGCTGCGAGCGCCCTGTTACCGGCAAGGCGGGCAGCGACGATCTGAACCTGTATGATTACAAGCTCAAGCTTTTGCGCCGCTATAAGCCCATGGGCGGCAGCCGCGGAAGCATTGGCATTCCCATGTGCTTAAATATGTACGAGCTGTTCCCGTTCTGGTTCACCTTCTTTACCAAGCTTGGCTTTGCGGTGCATACCAGCCCCGATTCCAGCCGCGGGCTGTATCTGGCGGGGCAGAATACGATCCCCAGCGATACGGTGTGCTTCCCGGCCAAAATGGCGCACGGGCATATCAAGGCGCTAAGCCAGATGGGGCTTGATGCCATTTTCTACCCCTGCATGACCTATAACATCGATGAAGGGCTGGGCGCAAACCATTACAACTGCCCGGTGGTGGCCTATTACCCCGAAACCATTGCAGGCAACTGCCCCGAGCTGAAAAACACCAAATTTATTTATGATTATGTGGGCATTCACCGCCCCGAAGATTTTGTGTATAAGATGACGGCGATCTTGGGCAAGTATTTTACGGGAATTCCCAAAACACTGGTTCAGACCGCCGCCAACGAAGCATATAAAGAATATGACCGCCACATGGCACAGATCCGAGCCAAGGGCGAGCAGATCATTGAGCAGGCCCGCAGCGAAGGCCGCCGCATCATCGTGCTGGCAGGCCGCCCCTACCATGTAGACCCCGAGGTGAACCATGGCATCGATAAGCTGATCACCCGCCACGGCGCGGCTGTGATCACCGAGGATTCCATCAGCGACAGGGCTGAGTTTGTGCATACCAGCGTTTTGAACCAGTGGACCTACCACAGCCGCCTGTATGCGACAGCCAAATACTGCACCACGCAGCCGGATATGGACCTTGTGCAGCTGGTGAGCTTTGGCTGCGGCCTGGATGCCATTACCACCGATGAGACCCGCGAGATCTTACAGGCGGGCGGCAAGCTTTATACCCAACTGAAGATCGACGAGATCACCAACCTGGGGGCGGTGAATATTCGCCTGCGCAGCCTTTTTGCCGCACTGGACGAAAAGGACGAGCTGCGCCGGAAGGGAGAGTGCTGAACCCGATGGAATATAATTATCCCAAATTCACCAAGGAAATGAAAAAGACCCATACGATCCTGATCCCCAATATGGCGATTTTGCAGTTCCGCATTTTGAAGGCGGCGCTGGAAAAAGACGGCTATAAGGTGGAGATATTGGATAACTGCGGCAGCGAGGTGGCGCAGCTGGGCCTGAAATATGTGCATAACGATACCTGCTACCCGGCGCTTTTGGTGATCGGCCAGTTTTTGGATGCGCTGAACAGCGGCAAGTATGACCTTGACCACACCGCGCTGCTGATCACACAGACCGGCGGCGGTTGCCGCGCCAGCAACTACATTCACCTTTTGCGTAAGGCGCTGGTAAAGGCAGGCTACCCGCAGGTGCCCGTGGCCAGCCTCAACTTTTCGGGCCTGGAAAAAGACAGCGGCTTTAAGCTGACCCTTTCGCTGGCCCGCAAGGCCATTGCCTGCGTATTTTACGGCGATCTGATCATGACGCTGCGCAACCAGTGCAAGCCCTACGAGGTGCACGAGGGCGATACGCTGGCCATGACCGAAAAATGGATCAAGACCTGCCAAAACTGGATGAAGACCGACCGCAACTTCTCGGCACACGATATGAAAAAGAAGTTCCCGCTGATCTGCCGCGATTTTGCTGCAATCCCGCTGAACCGCGTGCCCAAGGTAAAGGTAGGCATCGTGGGCGAGATCTATGTAAAGTACAGCCCGCTTGGCAACAACGATCTGGAAAAATTTCTGGAATCGGAGGGCTGCGAGGTCAATATGCCGGGCCTTTTGGGCTTTTTGCAGTACTGCATTTTTAACATGGGCGAGGATATCACCCTGTATGGCGGCAAGCGCATGACCCGCAGCATGATGAATATGCTGCTGGACTGGCTGGACGGTGTGGAATCGGCTGCCTGCAAGGCGCTGAGCGATAACGGCTTTCATGCGCCCGCCCGCTTTGCCGTGCTGAAGACCCTGCCCGAGGGTGTGATCGGCATGGGGGCCAAAATGGGCGAGGGCTGGCTGCTGACCGCCGAGATGATCGAGCTGATCGAGAGCGGCTACGAAAACATCGTGTGCGCCCAGCCGTTTGGCTGCCTGCCCAACCATGTGGCGGGCAAGGGCATGGTGAACCGCCTGCGCGCACTGCACCCCACCTCAAATATTACCCCCATCGACTACGACCCCAGCGCTACCCGCGTAAACCAGGAAAACCGCATAAAGCTGATGCTGGCTGTGGCACGCGAGCGGCTGCAGCAGAAAAACGCCCCCGCACAGCCCATGGAGCTGTATGGCGAGGTGCCCAAGGTAGAGCATCATATTTCGGATGCCATGGCGGGCAGCGGCGTATAAAAGTAAAAAAAGAGCCGCCTTGTTGGTAGCAATGTCATTAACTTAAGGATTTTTGCTAAGAATTAAAAGAAAATTTCAAAATATCAGTCCCATGATATTTGATGAAAAATTCTTTTAATTTCAAGCCATTATTTTGCTTTTTAAAATTGCCTTTTCTTAAGTTAATGACATTGTTGCTGGTAAGACGGCCCTTTTTCTGTGTTATACTATAAAAGCAACAAAACCAAAAGAGAAACAAGGAACAAAATATAAGAATAGAGGATTTATGCTGACTTTTCGCGAAATGACCCTTGCCGACAAACCCGAGGTAGACAGCCTTTCCGCTTTGGAAAACGACCGCCTGTGCGAGCACTGCTTTGCCGATATTTTTATCTGGCGGGGCCACTACAACACCCAGATCGCCTTTTGGAACGACTTCTGCCTGCTGCGCATGCAAAACCGCGCCGACGGCAGCTATGCCTGGCTGGCCCCCATCGGGCAGGGTAATCTGGCCGAGGCCGTGGCGCTGCTGGAGCAGGATGCCAAGGCGCTGGGCGTGCCGTTTTTGATGTGTTCTATTTCAGAGCCGATGAAAGAAAAGCTGGAAAAGGCGCTGCCCGGCAAATACACCTATGAGACCAGCGAGGATGCGTGGGATTATATTTATCTGGCGGAAAAGCTGAAAACGCTTTCCGGCTCGAAGCTGCAGACCAAGCGCAATTTAGCAAACCGCTTTCAGAATGCACACGAGGGGCACTGGAGCTTTGAGGCCATGACCGAGCAAAATAAGGCCGAGGCATACGCCTTTCACCTGGAATGGGGCGAAAAGAACCCCCATATGTGCACCGAGGATTTTCACGGTGAGACCTGCGCCGTGCGCATTGCACTGGATAATTTCAGCACACTGGGAATGCAGGGCGGCATTCTGCGCTTAGACGGTAAGATCATTGCCTTTACACTGGGTTGCCCCAGCGGCCCTGATACCATGGTGGTGCAGATCGAAAAGGCCAACGGCGAGATCGACGGCGCTTACCAGATGATCAACCGTGAATTTGTGCGCACCTTTGCCGAAAATATCGTGTATGTGAACCGTGAGGAAGATTTGGGCATTCCCGGCCTGCGCCAGGCCAAACGCGGCTATAAGCCCGTGATGATGGGCGTAAAATACACCGCCTCGGTAAAGCCTATCCCCGAAGAAGAGATCAAAGAGCTGTTTTAAAGCGGCCTTTAAGGCTGCAAAAGCCCTGAAAAACCCTGCAAACTGATAAAAAAATCAGCCTGCGGGGCTTTTCTTTATGCGGGGCATCCTGTATAATAAAACAGCTGCCGCCCGGCGGGCTTTTGGCGGGGCGCAGAATTTTAAAAGAAATGAGCTTTTGATACAATGAATCTGATCGTATTTGATCTGGAATGGAATATCGGATATCAGCCTAAAATTTTTGACTATCACGGTGTAGAGCAAACGCTGCGCGGCGAGATCATTCAGATCGGCGCGGTGAAGATCGATGCCAAGGCCAATGTTTTGGATACCTTTCGCATCAATCTGCGGCCCCGTATTTTTAAAAAGCTGCAGCACCACATTGCCAAGGTGACGGGCCTCAGCCAGGAGGACCTTGACAGCGGCGTACCGATCCGCGAAGGGCTGGAGCAGTTTGTGCGCTGGGCCGGGCCGGATGCAGCCTTTGCCGAGTGGGGCATGGACGATGTGCCCGTGCTCAAGCAGAACCTGTATCTGTGCCACCTGAATGAAGCCTGGCCTGCCCGCTGGTATGACCTGCAGCGCGTATTTTTAAGCCAGCACCCCCGGCAGGAGGGCGAGGGCATGACGCTGGAAAGCGTGGTGACCCGCCTCGGGATCCCGATGGACCGCCCGTTTCACGATGCCCTGGCCGATACACTGTATACCGTGGATGTGTGCCGCAAGCTGGACCTTGCCAAGGGGCTGGCAGAATACCCCACCGAAGAAGAGCAAATGCTCGAAAGCCTCTGCCCCGACCCAGCGGGCGATTACCGTGATATCCGCTATTTCTTCGGCTATTTAGAGCGTGAAACCTTTCGCGATGACCCCGAAATGCAAAAGGCCCTCTGCCCCGACTGCGGCGGCGCGCTTTGCCCCGATGAATTCTGGTTTAAGCGCGGCAACACCGGCTATTATACGCTGGCGCAGTGCACCTGCGGCAAAAAGTGGTTTATCCGCTTTAAGCTGGCCCGGCGTGACGGCCTGCACTGGAACTTTGCCCGCTGCCTGGAGGCCCCCACGCAGGAGACCCTGCAAAAATGGAGCAAGCAGAAGCGCCAGCAGCAAGAGCGCTTAAAGCGCCGCTTAGAAAAGGCCGACGAGCAGCAGGCCGAAGCAGAATAAAGCAATATATACCCCGCCTGCCGCGCCTGAAAAGTATGCGGTGGGCTTTTTTTGTGCCGAGCTTATCAAAAATATAGCAGTTGCCTCTTGCGGTGCGGCGGTGGGCTGTGTTACAATGCGGGCAAACCGATCTGCCGAAGAAGCAACGAAAGGAAGATCTTGTTATGAAAGAAATCAAAATCGGAGCGATCTCGGCAATAGAAAACACAAACAAAAAATCTGGGGCAGGCCCGCAGTTTTTAACAGATCAGGCCACGGCCGCAGCACACCGCCTGCACTGCGGCCTGCCCGGCTATGCGCCCACGCCGCTGGTAAAACTGAACGACCTCGCCGCCCGCCTGGGGCTGGGGGCGCTGCTGGTAAAAGACGAAAGCAAACGCTTTGGCTTAAATGCCTTTAAGGGGCTGGGCGGCCTGTATGCCGTTGCCATGGCTCTTGGCAAAGAGCTGGGCTTACATGCCAGTACCCTGCAGTTTGCCGACCTGCAAAGGCCCGGGCTGCGCGCGGCGCTGAAAAACAAGGTGTTCGTTACAGCTACCGATGGCAACCACGGCAGGGGCGTAAGCTGGGCGGCCGGGCAGCTGGGGTGCGAGGCCTATGTGTATATGCCGGTGGGCTCTTCGGAGCAACGCGCGGCGGCTATTCGCAGCGTGAACCCCAGAGCACATGTGCAGATCATGCAGACGGGGTATGACGATACCGTGCGCTATGCGGCGGCGCAGGCCGAAAAAAACGGCTGGACCCTGATACAGGATACCAGCTGGCCCGGCTATGAAGAGGTGCCGGGCTGGATCGTGCAGGGCTACACCACCCTGTTGCAGGAGGCCTGCGGGCAGATGGATGCACTGGGGGTAAAGCCCACGCATGTGCTGGTGCAGGCCGGTGTGGGGGCCATGGCGGGCAGTGCCGTGGGCTACCTTGCAAACCACTATGCGGGCTGCCGCCCGCGGTTTATTGTTGCAGAGCCGGAAAACATGGCCTGCATTTATGAGAGCGCCCGCCGGGGCGACGGCTGCCCGCACGAGGCCGCTGATCAGGGGCCTACCATCATGGCAGGGCTGAACTGCGGCGAGCCCTGCACGCTTACCTGGCCGATTTTGCGCGATTTTGCCGACTGGTATGTAAAGTGCCCCGATGCGGCGGCGGCCTACGGCATTCGCCTGCTGGCAGCGCCCTGCGGGAGCGATGCCAAGGTGGTAAGCGGCGAGAGCGGCGCGGTGACCACGGGCCTTTTGGCCCTGCTGGCAGGCAAACCCGAATATGCGCTCTTAAAGCAGGCCATGGGCTTGAGCCGCGATTCGGTGGTGCTGTGCATCAGCACCGAGGGCGATACAGACCCAGAAAAGTACCGCAGGATCGTATACGAAGGGGAGTACCCGCTGGTATAAAAATATCCCGCATTTTAGTGCGGGAAAAAATTGAAAGCAGCAAAGGCACGGGCGCGGCTCGTGCCTTTGTTTTTTGTGTGAAAAACAGATTAAAATGCGAATATCTCTTTCACAGCATCCAGCAGGGCATAATAAAGATAGCAGTCTTTCACGCGCGCGGCCGGGTGTGAAAACGAGATCACGGTGCGGCCATCGTGCTTATAATACCATACCCCGCGCCTGGTCATTTGCCAATCCGGCTTTTCATTAGGAAGGCAGGCGGCGGTAAACTCGCCAGCTGTGCCGCAGCAGATGATAAGATCAGGCGAATAAAGCGCAAGCTGCTTTTGCAGAAGCGCTGCACCCTCCTGTGCTGCAAGCCGGATATCCTTTTGGTGGGATTCATAGTTGCCCGGTGTCTTTTTAATATTAACGGCACAGATCTTTTTCAGCATAGCCTTTCTTTGCTCTTCACAGCCTTTTTCCAGCTCTGCCCAAGCAAGCTCGCGGGGAAGCGTAAAAAATCCCTCTGCCCAGCGGGCAATATTATCCCAGGTGGCATCGTGGGTCTGCTGCCTGCCGCCGTTTTTTAAATGGCTGCGCAGGCTCCACCCAGAGCCGCCGTTTACCTCTTTCAGCACAAACATGAGCCGGCAGGGTGCGGCGGTATATTCGGCTTCGTCTACAATGCCGTCATCAATAACGCTGGGGTCAAGCTGCCGCAGCTCTTGAAAAAGCTGATCCTGCTGTTCTGTGATCGTCCTCATTTTGAAAATTCCTCGATTTTTTTATTTTATACAGAAGAATGCTCCTGCCGGTAGGCGCGGATCTGCCCCACGGCCATGATCTTTGTGCCCAGCGTGAACGGCATCGGCCATAACCCGCAGGAGTTTACCAAAGAACAAGACCTCATTGCCGGAGCCGAGGTGTTTTTAGATGTAGCGGCCGATATGGCCGGGGCGCAGGCGTAAAGAAATAACTATTTAAACAGCGCGCCTTCTGCCCTTATTCAGTGGCGGGAAAATCGGCATAAAAAACCGTGCCGTTTTCGGCGTTGCTGCTCACCTGCAGCTGCCCGCTCAGCCGCTGCACCATCTGGCGGGCAATGGCAAGGCCAAGGCCGTGGCTGTCGGCTTCGGCCCTGCGGCTTTTATCGCTGCGGTAAAAGCGGTCAAATACATGGGGCAGGTCTTCGGCGGCAATCACGCTGCGCTGGTTCTGCACCTCCAGGCGCACCTTGCGGCGCAGCGTGGTAAGGCGCACCGTCACCCTGCCGCCGCCCGGTTCGTATTTGATGGCGTTTTCGGCCAGGCTGGCGGCCACGCGCTCTAAATAATCGGCATTGGTGCGCAGCATCACCTGCTCGGGCAGCTCGGTTTCCAGCGCTACATTTTTTTCATAGGCCAGCGATTCCAGCTGCAGCGCCGCCTTGGTCACCACCGAGGCGGCGTTTATCATCTGCGTTTGCAGCGGCGCGTTTGTGCGCTCGGCATCGGCCAGCGTGAGCATCTCGCCGATCAGCCCCTGCATGTTTTTGGCGGCAGCCTGCGTGCTGCGCAGCCATTTTTCCACGCTGGCAATGCTGGCCTGCGGGTTTTCAAGCAGAATGCTGTTGTTGGCCAAGATCACCGAGAGCGGCGTTTTTAAGTCGTGTGAGGCATCGGCCACAAATTGCTTTTCGCGCTGCATTGCTTCTTCAAACGGGCGTACAGCGGTTTTAGAAAGCCGTATGCTGACCAAAAGAAAGCACAGCATGGCTGCCGCCCATACCCCGCCCAAAGCCAGCAGAAGCTGCGCCATAGAGTGCAGGATATACCCAGTGGAGGCAAGCGCAATTTTATAGGGCATGCCGCTGCCCGTGCGGTAATAGATCACATTCCAGGCAGCCAGCGTGCCAAAATCGCTTTCCTGCGCGGTAACGGCCTCTAAAACCTCAGCAAGGGTGTCGCCCTCAAACAGGGCTGTGCGTGAAAGCACGGTGCAGCTGCTGCCGGGGGTGTAAAAAACGGTCATAATATCCTTGGGGCGTTCTTCGCTTTGCGCGGGGGCCTGGCCGCCCTCCGGCTTGGCTGGGGGCTCGGCGGCAGGCCCGCCCGGCTGGCCGGGAGCCTGCTGCCCCTGCTGGGAAAGCTGGTCCAGCGGCTCTACCACCTGCTGCATGGTGGCCTGCAGGCCGTGGTAATAATCGCGGTACATATATACCGCGATCACGGCCACCATCAGGGTGAGCACAAAGCCGATGAGAAGCATGTTTAGCTGCACAAAGCGCTTGCGGTATTCCTTCACGCTTCCTCCACCTCCAGCCGGTAGCCGATCTTCTGCAGGTTGCGAATGGCCACATGTGATTTTAAATAGCGCAGTTTTTTGCGCAAAAACGAGATATAGGCTTCTACATTGTTATCGGTGGCTTCAGAATCCATGCCCCAGGCACGGCTGATGATATGCTCTTTGGTAAAGGTCATCTGCGGCTCGGTGAGCATCAGGCGTGCAATGGCAAATTCTTTGGGGCTCAGCTGCACGCTGCTCTGGCCGCAGCAAAGCTGGGCGGTGTTCAGCGAAAGCGAAAGATCGCCAAACGAAAGTGTATCCATGATCACCTCGCCGGTGCGGCGGGTCATGGCGCGAATGCGGGCCAAAAGCTCTTCGGTGTCAAAGGGCTTGGTAAGGTAATCGTCGGCTCCGGCGTTGAGCCCGGCCACCTTATCGCATACCATGGTGCGCGCCGTGAGCATTAAAACCGGCACAGAAATTTTTTCGGCGCGCATCTGGCACACTACGGCAAAGCCGTCCAGCTTGGGCAGCATAACATCCAGCAAAACCAGATCGTAAGAAAAGCCGCGTATGTAATCCAGAGCCGACTGCCCATCGCCTACGCAGTCGGTGATATAACCGGCCTTTTGCAGAATATGCTCAAGCGCACCAGCCAGAGCGCTTTCGTCCTCTACGATCAGAATATTCATGAATATCCTCCTCTTTTGGCAGCCCCGCACGGCCAGCGCTATATCGTCACTGGAAGCTCTGCGGTGCTGCCTTTGTTTTCTTATTATACATTATAGAAAAGGTTCTGAAAGGCTTCTGAAAAAGTTCTGAAAAAAATTATTGCGCCGTTTTCAGAATTTTTTAAGCTGCCCGCGTATGATAATAGGCAGAACCAGAAAACAAGCGCATTGCAAAAGGCAGTGCCCCAAATATAAGGAGGAGCTTATTATGAAAGAAAAGATCATGTCGTTCTTCTGCGCGATCGCAGCCATGTTCAACAGCCTTGTGGGCGGCACAGCCGCCAGCAGTGATGCGGCTACCGCGCAAAGCTATGCCAGCCAGACCCTGGTAGGGCAGGTGGTTTCGGCCGATGAAGGCAGTGTGACGCTGCAGCTGCAGGGCGAAAATGATTCACAGCCGCCGCAGGGCGGCGAACAGCCCGGCCAGCCTGCCGATGGCCAGCAGCCCCCGGAGCAGCCGAGCAGTGACAATACAGAAAGCAGCGATCAGCCTCCGGAAATGCCAAGCGGTGATAACCAGCACGATGGTACCCAGCCGCCCGAAAAGCCCGCAGACGATAACCAAACGGACGGCGGCCAGCCCGCTGACGGCGATAATGCCCAGAACGGCAGCCAGCAGCCCCCGCAGATGCCTAGCGGCGGCCAAAGCACGGACCAGCAGCTGCCCGAAAAGCCGGACGGTGACGGCCAGCCTGCCAGCGGTGAGCAGCCCCCGGCAAAACCGGACGATGCTGCCCAGAGCGGCAGCGAATCGGAAAATGCTCCCGAGCCCCCGCAGGGCGGCCAGAGCATGACCGGTGAGACCGTGACCTTTACCGTGACCGAAACCGCCCAGGCCAACCTGCAGGAAATTTCGGCAAACGATGTGGTGCAGGTAGAAATCGATGAAAACGGCGAGATCACCTCGATCGAAAAGCTGACCGGCCAGGTGGGCGCAGGGCCTGCAGGCGGCCAGGGCGGCGGCTTTGGCGGCTCGGGCCAGGTAACGCAGGGCACCGCAGCCACAACGCTTGATACCGATGGCACCTATTCCGGCGAGATCTACACCTCTACAGGCGATGATGAAAACGCGCTGCGTGTGGACGGCGCTGCCGTGACCTTAGAAAACATCACGGTGGATAAATCGGCAGGCGCCAGCTCGAACACCGAGGACGGCGACTTTTACGGCATGAACGCGGCGCTGCTGGCTGCAAACGGCGCACAGGTGACCATTAAAAACGCAGTGGTGACCTCTTCGGCTCAAAATGGCAACGGCGTTTTCAGCTACGGCTCGGGCACGGTGGTGAACATCTCGGATTCTTCCATTACCACCTCGGCCGATAACTCGGGCGGCATTCAAACCACCGGCGGCGCCACCACCAATGCCAGTGACCTGACCGTAGAGACCAGCGGCAACTCGTCGGCTGCCATTCGCAGCGACCGCGGCGGCGGCACCGTGAATGTGAACGGTGGCAGCTATACATCAAACGGCTATAACTCCCCGGCGGTATACTCCACTGCGGATATCACAGTAAAAAACGCACAGCTCACCGCTAACAATTCAGAGGCTCTTGTCATTGAGGGGCAGAATTCCATCACGCTGGAAAACTGTGAGGTAAGCGGCAATATGAGCGATACCAAGGGCACAAGCTCCAGCGAGAATGTGCACAATGTCATGATCTACCAGTCGATGTCCGGCGATGCAGAGGTGGGTACCTCAAGCCTTTCGATGACGGGCGGCACGCTCACAAGCTATAACGGTGACCTTTTCTATATCACCAACACCCACTGCGTGCTCACGCTTTCGGGGGTGGATATCCAGAATAATGAAACCGACGGATACTTGATGCTGGTCACCGGCAACAGCGCCAGCCGCGGCTGGGGAACCGCCGGTGCCAACGGCGCACAGGTTGAGTTTACCGCCGACGGCCAAACCCTGGAGGGCGATATTGCGGTAGACAGCATTTCTACCTTGAATATGACCCTTTCCAGCGGCAGTACCTTTACGGGTACGCTGAATATCATTGAAAATGCCCAGGGTGGCACAGCAGTAGAAAACAATGCCTGCGTTACCGTGGAAAGCGGCAGCACTTGGAACCTTACCGGCAACTGCACGCTCACGAGCCTTACCAACAACGGCACCATCAACTTTAACGGCTACACCATTACCCTGGCCGATGGCACAGTGCTGAACGGCTGAAGCAAAATTTTATAAAGGGAAGAATTTGTAAATAAGCCGACAGACCGGCCAGATCGTCGATAAAGTGCAAATTTAAAGTAGAAGTAATCTTAAATGGAGGCATTCGCCTCAGTGCACAAAAGCCCGCCGTACAGCCTTAACTGTGCGGCGGGCTTGCTGTGTGCGGGGTTACTGCGCTTCACTAGGGCAGAGCCCCAGCGAAAGGGCGGTGCGCTGCCATACTTTTTCCACCTCGGCAAAATCCACGGCGGCTTTATAATAGCTTTCCAGCCGGTCGTGGTTCTGCTTGGCCTCGCGCTGGGCCGTGCTGGTCTCTTCAATCAGCGAGCGGGCGGCCCGGCGGTCAAAGCCCAGGCGCACCCGGCACCCGGCAAGCAGCGCGTTGTCGGCAAAGCGGCGGCAGCGAATGCGCCGTGCCCCGGCAAACGGCATGGGGTGCCAGCTGTTTTCCGTTACAAAGGCAAGGCCCAGATCGGGCAGGACCAAGTGGTCAAGCTTATCCTCGGGCGAAAGCGGGCACGGGCAGCTGATGATCGAATGCCCCTTGCGCAGCGCGGCCTCCCGCAGCTTTTCGGCATCCAGGGTGTGATACAGGCTCACCACCTGCTCGCCTGCGCCCGGGGCGGCCGGGTTTACAATATGGGACGCGGTGGCATCCACAAAGGCGATGTTCTGCCCGGGAAAGATCACGCCATCCAGGCTGTCGGGGTCGCTGGAGCAGTGCACAAGGGCTCTGTCCCACGGGGCAGCGTTTGCAAGGCGGCGCATAAAGATGCTTTTGCCGCAGCCGGGCCCACTTTGTATCAGATACAGGCGCATGCCCGGCATGGCGGCCAGCTGCGGAAAATAGCCATTGAAGCCCTTGGAGGATAGTGCCTCCAAAAAGAAATCGACCTGTTTCAT
>CAVGKH010000017.1:0-18950 GCA_963629755.1 Gemmiger sp. | reverse complement strand
ACTGCGAATTCGCCTCGGACTGCGAACCATCATTGGACTGCGAATTCGCCTCGGATTGCGAATCCCCATCGGTCTGCGAATTCACAATGGTGCTTGAGGCAGAGCTTGACGCAGAGTTTGTTTCTTCAGCCCATGCTGCTCCGGGCAATAGGCTCCACACCATGCACAAACTCAGCAGAAAGCTGATAATACGTTTTTTCATCTTATAGGTTCCTCCATCTTTTTGTTACATGACCGCATTTTAAAACATAGCAGCGCGGCCTTATTCTTTTTCATTCAGTTACCTCGCAAATCCCCCCTGCTTCGATCTCGAAATGTGTACTTTTGCAAACGCTTAAATTTTTTCGCCATGTATGCGAAAAGGTCTTGTAAAAACGCGACAAATACAGTATCATATCTATAATTAAGTGCAATTTTGTAAATTTGCAAAAGTACACATTTGCAGATTGTCGGCATGATTTACTTAGGTGGCATTTTCAAACTTTCGCGCCTTGCCGTAAAACGTCCCAACAGGCATATTGCAGGCTGCCGCTGCCTGTTTCAGCGTCAACTTTTTTGCCCGCCATGCTCTGTGTACCTCATAGAAATTCTCAGGCAGGGGGCGCGGTTTTCTGCCGAATTTAACGCCTTTGGCCTTGGCCGCTGCAATACCCTCTGCCTGACGCTTTCGGATGTATTCGCGCTCATTCTGCGCCACAAAGGACAGGATTTGCAGGACAAGGTCTGCGATGAACGTTCCCAGCAGGTCTTTGCCCTGCCGGGTGTCCAGCAGCGGCATATCAATGACACAGATGTCCACCTCCTTCTCCTTGGTCAGTACGCGCCATTGATTCTGTACTTCCTCATAGTTGCGTCCCAGCCGGTCGATGCTCTGGATCATGAGCAAATCGCCCGGCTTTAACTTTTTGACCAGCCGCTTATATTGCGGTCGGTCAAAATCCTTGCCGGATTTCTTGTCGATATAAATACATACATCCTTTACGCCCTTGTCGTGCAGGGCGATAAGCTGTCTGTCCTCGTTCTGATCTTTGCTGGAAACACGGATATAGCCGTAGGTTTTGCTCTCTATCGTTATCGCCCCCGTTTCTGCCACACGATGTCATACCCCAGTGCGTCCGCCAGTTTTATCGCCTCGCCGTAGCGGAGCGAGCCATGCTTGAGCTTGCCGGAGAGATTGAGAACGCTGCGACTCCAACCGTACTCATCCGAGAGGTAGTCCACCACCTCAGTCATCGTCCTCCCGGCTCGGACAATGTAGGACTTGATCTCGTTGCGATAGGTTTCGGATTTTCTTGTCATTCAAATTTCACTTCTGTTTTTCATCTGCGCTCTGTAGTAGAATGGACGTATCAAACCACGATACCCGTTCGCCGCAGAGCGCTTCTTTTTGATAAACGGTCATCGGCTGGAATTGCCGCCCATAATGTTTTTCCTTGCTGTTCAGAAATATTCAGATATTTGTGATCACATCTGCATTGTAGCAAATTCTCATGCGCTTTGCGCCCTACGCTGCGTAGAGTAACACCCGCCGCTTTGCAGGAATTGAAATCACGCCGGGCTTATGCTATAGTACTTATACTATAATGTAGCTTTATCTGCCCCCGGGCGGTTTTAGAAAGGAATCCAACATGCTGCAAAAATTACAGTCGCTTTATCTGCGGGCTCTTCGGGCTGTTGCTGCCCACGCCAAAATCATCATTCTGACCGCCATGGCGCTCACGATTGTCCCGTTTTTGTTCGTCAGCATTTACAGCCGCCCCTGCGTAGATGATTTCGGTTACTCCATCAGCCTGTACCACATGATCCAGTCCGGCGACTGGAATATTTTTTCGCTGCTGGCAGAGGCCGTTAAAGTGGATATTCATTTTTATAACCACTGGCAGGGCCTTTATACTTCTGCATTTGTACTGGCTTTTCAGCCTGCGATCTTCGGCGAAAAATTCTACGGCATCGGTGCCGTACTGCTGATTTTGCTCATGGCTGCCTGCCTTTACTATTTTATCAGCACCTGTTTTGATTGGCTTCACCTTTCGCTCAGCAAGCTGTGCGTTACCGCCATCGTGCTGGCAGCCATTCTGCAAGAGCTGCCCAGCACAGCCGAGGGCCTTTACTGGTTCAACGGTGCATGGAATTATATGCCGTATTTCTTTTTGACCTTAGTCAACCTTTCGCTCTTGCTTCGCTATACCTCGGCGGCGGGCAAACGGCATCAGTTGGTTCTTTCGGTACTGCTCAGCTTTTTGATCTCCGGCGGCAACCATGTAACTGGTTTTTTAAACATTCTCATGCTCTGCCTGGCACTTCTGCTCGGTCGCCGCAAGGCTCTGCTGGCCCCCTGGGCAGCTGCCGTAATCGGCTATATTCTTATGTACATGGCTCCCGGTACCCTAGTGCGCAAAAACAACTTGGCGCATACGGCTTCGGTGCCCGGCACGATCATCGCCACCATTAAGCAGGCCGAAGCCTGGCTGGCCGAATGGAGCGATCTGCACTGGTTTTTATGCATGTTCCTTGCCTTTGGTCTGGCGCTGTGCATTCACCCTCCCAAAGAAGTACGCCTGCCGAACCCGCTGTGGGTCATGGCCGCCTGTGCCATGCTCTGGTGCGGCAGCATGTGTGTGCCGCACTACGCCATGGGCAGCTTTGGTGAAAAGCGCGTGACCAATATTTTCTGGATGCTCTTTATGCTGATCTCGGCTGTGATCGTGATCTACACCACAGTGTGGTTCAATCACAAGGGCCGCCCTGCCTGGCTGGATGCCTGGGCAGCCGCCCCCGGCTGGCAGACCATGCTGGTGATTCTGGCGCTGGCGCTGGTCGTGCATAACGGCACCAATTTAAAGGATGTTGTGCGCGAGCTGGCTGATGGCACTGCCAAAACCTATGCCGCTCAATATGATTCACGCATTACCGGCATGCAGCAGTTGGCCGACGGTGAAACACTATACACTGTGCCTTTGGTGCACTCCACCGTTTTGTACTTTAACGATGTCGATGACGATGCTTCCAGCATGTGGAACCAGGAATGGCAGCGATACTACGGCCACCCCATCGTTGCCGAAGACCCCGCCGCTCACTGATCAAACCGCTTTTTATGCATTTAAAAACCGGGCGCTCTGCCTTTTGCTCGCAAAGCAAAAAGCCGGGCGCCCGGTCTTATTTTTATTTCAGTGCTTCACTGTTGTTGAGCACCTGTGTGCTGTATAAAAACAGCACATCTTTGCCCGTAAAGTCTACAAACTGCCCCACACGGGCGCTGGGCAGATAACGGATATCCACCAATGTGATCTCGGCATAGCCCGCCGCCAAAAGCGGTGCCAGCGAGCTGCCGAACGAATCGCGAAAGATCACTAATTTACGGTTCGCTGCCGCCTTGGGGTTTTCGATCCGCAGCAGCGATACCGAGCCTGAAAGAAAGATCTCATACGGGTCGATGCCCTCCGCCTTTTCTAAATCATACATCGGGCTTTCCTGGCCCTGCTCTGCATTATATACAATGCATTCCTCCAAACCGCCGCCCGTATAATACGAAATCGTGTCCGGCTGCATGGGCAATGCCGCGTAGCCATAGTACAATCCGTAATATGGTTTATCAAGCGTACAAATCGTATATTTTTTCTGCGGCAGTTCTACTCCCATCTGTGCAGCCAGGCTTTGCGCTATGGGCAGCAGAGCCTCCTGCCGCCAGTGCGGGTCAGTACGGTAATAGCAGGCAAGGCTCAGCTGGTCAAACACTGAAAGCTCCTTCATGCAACTGCCCAGCTTTTTCCGCAGCTGCTCCTGCAGGGCATCGTAATCGAGGGCGGGCCAGCCGCCTTTTGCTGCCATAAAATAATTTTTATCCGGGATCACCGCATAATATACCTGCCCGGCCTTACCGGCCAGCTGCGTTTGATACAGCTTCAAAAACTTTTCGGCTGCACTGTCTACCGATTCCGTATGCAGCGGATAGTCCAGCTTAGCCGCGTACCCCTCTGCCAGGTACACACCGTTATTATCCTTTTCGCGCATTATACCCAACTGCACGGCGGCCTTCAGGCTGCGCAGCGGCTCCCGCAGCGGAAACCGGTCAAGCGTATAGCTTTCAAATTCCTGCATCCACCGGCCCGTCTGCAGGCTCTCGGCCGTTATAACCGGGCGCTGGGCCAGCCTGCGCCGCTCGCTGGCCGAAGCGGCATCCACCGGGCGCACCCAAGCCCACACCGCAAACCCCAGCCACACGATCCCTAGCAGCGCCAGCACTGCCATATCTCGCTGTTTTTTGTATTTCATAGGCAAACTCAAAACCGAAAATATAAAAATGGATTAAACGAACCGTCCACCAAAAAAGCTGTATCCACAGCCAGCAGCGCCGCCAGCCCCACCGGGGCCAGCACCGAAGCCGCCGCCGGGGCCGCGCTTTCCACACGCTGCCACAGCTTTTTGGGCAGCGGCGTAGCCCCTATGGCACTGATCACCAGCAGCACGCGAAAGCTCGCCAGGCAGTAAAGGCTGAGCGTATCCGTCAGCGGCAGCCCTGCCAGCCCCAGCATACCGCTCCAAACACCGGCCGCCTGCGAAACACTGCCCGCATCAAACAGCACAAAGCTGAATAAGATCACTGCCAGCATATACAGGCGGCTCAGCGGCCCGCCGCGCTGCAAAAAACCGCCCAGCCAGAATTTTTCAGCCAGCAGCAGCACAGCAAACAGCATGCCCCAGGCCACAAAGTTCCAGGCTGCGCCATGCCACAGGCCGGTAAGCGCCCACACAATGCCTATATTGCACACCCAGCGTGCCCGGCTTACCCGGCTGCCGCCCAGTGGAATATATACATAGTCGCGAAACCAGGCCCCCAGCGTAATATGCCAGCGCCGCCAAAACTCGGCCGCGCTGCGCGAAATATACGGGTAATCAAAGTTTTCGGGAAAATGGAAGCCCAGCACACACCCCAGGCCGATGGCCATATCGCTGTAGCCGGAAAAATCAAAATACAGGTGCAGCACATAGGCGGCCGCATACAGCCAGCAAAACAGCACCGTGCGCTGCCCGGCAGCCTTAAATTCGGTGATCAGCGCATACAGCGTGTTGGCCAAAAGCACTTTTTTGGAAAGCCCCACCACAAAGCGCCCCAGCCCCGCCGCCAGATCGTGCCGGGTGGCATGGCGGCTTTGCAGCGCACCGCGCACATCGGCATAGCGCACGATCGGCCCGGCGATCAACTGCGGAAACATGGCAATGTAAACTGCCAGATCAATCAGATTTTTCTGTGCAGGCACCGTGCCGCGCGAAACATCTGCCACATAGCTGATGATCTGAAAGGTGTAAAAGCTTATGCCGATCGGCAGCACGGTTTTTACGGCAGGCAGCGCCCAACCCGTAACACCTGCCAGCACCCCGGCAAAAAAGCCTGCGTATTTGCACCAGCCCAAAAGCCCCAGACTTATGCACAGTGAGGCCGCCAGCGGCAGGCGCGCCAGTCTGCCACATCCGTGCCAACGCTCAGCCAAAAGGCCAAAGCCGTACCCCTGCGCGATTGAAAGCAGCATGAACCACACAAATTTTGGCTCACCCCAGGCATAAAACACCAGGCTCGCCGCCAACAAAACTGCATTGCGAAAATGCTGGGGGCACACAAAGTATACCCCCAGCACCACCGGCAGAAAATAATATAAAAATGGAATGCTGGAAAACAGCATGCGCTTCTATGCTCCGATCCTGTTTACTGAATGGCTTCCTCATACACGGTCACAGCGCTGGGATACATATTCTCCGTATGGTCCTTAAAATTCTCGCACAGGTCGGTATTGCCATACATGCTTACCGCATAGTCGCCAACCGTCATGATGATCAGCTTTTCCGGAAAACCGCACATCCAATGCCGTGCCTGGATATTATCGCGCAGCGCCTTGGTGAGCGTATCCAGATCCTGCGGATCCTTTACATGATAGACTGCCGCCGTAAAGGTGTTGGCGTTCATCATGTGCATAAGCGAAGCGGCATCATCGATCTTATCCGCCATGTCAGCCGGAAAGCCAAACAAATTATCCATGGTGTCGCCGTCTTCTGTGTTCACCTTGCCGGGGCCGTCGTCCACCATATTATCATAGTCGCCGCCCGTCACCGGGAATTTCTGATCTTCCCCATGGGCATCCCAAATCTCCGTAAGCAGGTCAGCGGCATCGGCAATATCCAGCGTAGCAGCTGCCGATTCGGCAGAAGAGCTGGAGGCCGCCGAGCAGGCAGCCAGCGAGATGGCCAGCGTAAAAGCCAGCGCCAAGCTCAGGATCTTTTTCATCATAAGAGATCTCTCCTTTTTCGTCGTTTTGGAAAAAGGGTCTGCCGAAAGCAGAAAATCCCCTGCCAAGGGCTTTTTCTGTTTGGTCAGGCCCAAAAGTAGTTTCCCTCAATGTTCGTTTTTAGTGTACCGCCGCCGGGCCGGTTTTATTCCCCCTACGGCGCATCAACACTATACCATGCGGGTGCAGCCAAAGTCAAACCGAAAGCCCCGTCTTTGTGCCGCGGCAAAACAAAACAGCGGCGGTGAAGTTTCTTACGGCCATTCTCTGGCTTTCAGACTCTTCACCGCCGCTGCTGTGCGCACTCAGCGTTTTCATCATTGTGATTCAATTTTGATTCATCCTTTTCCTTGTTCAGATCGGGGAAGCTTTATTTGGAGTAGGTGCGGTAAAGCTCTTTAAAAAATTCATTCAGCTCTGCATACAGTTTCATATGATTCCCTCCTTAATGATCAGCGGGTCAAAAGGCAGATAGATCATTTTCTGTAGGTTCCATACACGGCTTCCAAAAAGGTCTCTACTTCGTGCAGCAATTTCATAAAGATGCCTCCTTTTTTGATAGAAGTTACTCAAAACTTATTTGGAATAAGTCTTGTACAGTTCTTTAAAGAACTCATTGATCTCGCGATACAGCTTCATAAAATCAACTCCTTTTATTTTACTCTCTTATTTTGTTACTCCATTTGTTTCCCTCTTTCTGCCTTTATTATATACCCAGCCAACCAAATGTAAAATACAAGTTCAATTCCATTTACCATATATTTCAGATATGGTATTGCACCCTGCCGCCCATAGGTGTAAGATAAAGGCAAAGGGGGCCTATGCTATGGAGCTGCGAACGATCCGTTATTACTTGACCGTAGCCGAAGAACTTAACATTACCCGCGCGGCAGAAAAGCTCAACATGGCCCAGCCGCCGCTGAGCCACCAGATGCGCCAGTTAGAAGAAGAGCTTGGCGTAGCACTGTTTGAGCGCGGGCGCAGGCATATCACGCTTACTGCCGAGGGCGAGCTGCTGCGCCAGCGCGGGCGGCAGATCATGGAGCTTGTGCAGAAAACCGAAACCGAGATCCACACCATGAAAAACGGCATATCCGGCATGCTGTATATCAGCACTGTTGAGGGCCGCGCGCCCTACCTGATGGCCGAGTGGATCCGGGGCTTTCGCGAAGAATATCCCCATGTGCAATATAATCTGTGGAACGGCAGCACCGACGATGTGATCGACCGCATGACCAAGGGCCTTTCCGATCTGGCCATGGTGCTGGCCCCGTATGACAGCGAGCGCATGGAGGCCATCGAGGTAGCCGCGCTGCCCTGGGCTGCCATGATCCCCGGTGGGCATCCGCTGGCCGTCCAGCCCGATAAGCCCGTAGACCTGCGCGAGCTCGTGGGCGAGCCGCTCATTGTACCGGCCCGAAAATCGCGTGTGCAGGAAATCTACAGCTGGTTCCGCGAGATTGGTGAAGAGCCCACCGTCATGTGCGAAATGTCAAACTTTCTGGATGCTTATGCCATGGCCGAAAAGGGTGTTGGCATCAGCATCTTCCCGCACACTAACGATAACAAAGACCCTAAGGTGATCTGCCGTGATATCGCCAACCCCACCCACATTGCCCACTACATGCTTGGCTGGCGCGCGGACCGTAAGCCCAGCCAGCTGGCACAGCTGTTTATGGATTATGTGCGCGATATGCAGCAAACCGGGCTGTGATCACGCCTGCACGCATACATATAAAATAAGGAGGATTTTTTCATGATCTACAATATTGAAGGCTCCCCCATGCCCGTGGTGATCTGCGAGCTGGAAGACCGCGAGTGCATGATCTGCGAGGGCGACGGCATGGCCTGGATGAGCCCCAATATGCTGATGGAAACCACCAGCGGCGGCGGGCTCGGCAAAATGTTCGGCCGCATGATGAGCGGTGAAAAGCTGTTCTTAAACCGCTATACCGCCAGCGGCAAGGGTATGATTGCTTTTGCCAGCTGCTTTCCCGGCTCGGTAGAAGCATTTGATATTATGCCCGGCAGCGGCATCATTGCCCAGAAAAGCGCTTTTCTGGCTGCTGAAGCCGGTGTAGAGCTTTCTACCTTCTTCCGCCGCAGCGTAGCGGGCGGCCTGTTTGGCGGCGAAGGCTTTATCATGCAAAAGATCTCGGGCCGGGGCACTGCCTTTTTAGAGTTTGACGGCTATGTAAAAACCTACGATCTGCAGCCCGGTCAGCAGATCATTGTGGATACCGGCAGCCTTGCGGCCATGAGCGAAACCTGCCAGATGGATATCGTTTCGGTGCCCGGCATCAAAAATGCCCTGTTTGGCGGCGAGGGACTTTTCAACACGCGCATCACCGGCCCCGGCAAGGTATGGCTGCAAACCATGCCCATCAGCCGCATGGCCGAAGTTCTGCGCCCCTTTATGCCCACCGGCGGCAACAGCTAATTACAGCGTATCCGAAAATTCATGTTTTCTGATATGCTTCAGGAGAGATACCATGCACCAGCCATTTGTGACCACCGAATATACCATACCGGCCCCCATTCAGGGCGAAGTGCGCCTGGCGCTGGTCTCCGACCTGCACGAGCACGACCCTGCCCCGGTGCTTGAGCGCCTTGCCGCCTTAAAGCCGGACCTCATCGCCGTGGCCGGTGATACCTTTGAGCGGCATGATAAGGGCACCGATCCCCGCTGGCATGACCGCAAGGCCCCGCCCCGCTTCATCGCGCCGCTCAAAAAAGCATTCAACAGTCTTACCTATGCCGTGATGGGCAGCGGAGAAAAAACCTGCGCCGAATACAGCTACGAGTTTCTGCAAAAGGCCGAGCGCATAGCGCCTTTATATGTCAGCGTAGGCAATCACGAATGGTATCTTTCCGGCAAAGACCGCCAGCAGCTGGCGGCCGCCGGGGCTGTTCTTTTGGATAATTCCGACTGCACGACAGAGCTTGGCGGCTGCCCGTTTGCCATTGGCGGGCTTTCCAGTGCCGCCAACACTGCATGGCTCGAAAGCTTTCGCCAAAAGCCCGGCTGCAAAATACTTTTGTGCCACCAGCCCGAATATTACGACCGTTACGCTTTGCAAGGCTTTGACCTGATTCTTTCCGGCCATGTGCACGGCGGGCAGTGGCGCTTTAAAAACCGCGGCATTTTTGCCCCTGATCAGGGCTTTCTGCCACGCTACCACCACGGCGTATACCACGGCAATTTAGTGGTAAGCGCCGGCTGCGCCAACACCTCCTTTCTGCCCCGCTGGGGCAACCCCTGCGAGATAGTGCTGGTACGCCTCACCGGCAAACTTTCCACAAACAGCACTTAAAATGTTGAAAACTGCCCTGCCAAAAGCAAAAGTTTTTGGCAGGGCAGTTTTTATGTATGATTTTTTCTATACTCTGCTCGGTAAGCGGCTGGAGTATAGCCTGTGCGCTTGGTAAAGCTGCTGATGAACAGCGGCTGGCTCTCATACCCTACGGCCTGCGCGATCTGCGAGCAGGAAAGCTCTGTTGAAGCCAGCATTTCGCAGGCACTGTGGATTCGCAGATTCAGTGAAAGCTTAATGGGTGAAATATGGTAAGCGTTGCGAAACAGCCTGTTCAAATGTGATTCACTAAAGTTAAAGCGCTGTGCCAGTTCTTTCATTGTAATGCGCTTGCGCGGGTTTTCCACGATATACTGCAGCACCCGGCTGATCTGCTCCTGGTGGGCTGTACAGCTATGGGTCGTATTTTTTTCAAACACCTGCATAGTCAAATGCAAAAGCGTCATGGTTGCCAGCTGAAAGGTCTCGTCCACTACGCCGCCAGAGATCACATGGCAGGTCACCAGCAGCTGCAGCTGATTTTTTACCAGCGGAAAAACTTCTCCGCACTGTGCTGCGGCAATGCCCCTCTGGCTAAAAAACCGTGCGATTTTGCCGCCTGATCGCTGGGCACAAAAATGCAGCGAATAATAAGTTGGTTCCTCCGGCTGCCTGCAAGTGATCTGATGCGGTGTATCCGGCGGGATTACCGCCACACTGCCGGTTTCAAGCGGCAAGGTACTTTCTCCCAGATCCAGCTGCGCCGTGCCCGATACAAAATAAAGAAGCTCATAGTCCTCATGTGTGTGCAGCCCCCTGGCCCAAAAAGAAACGCAGTCCATATAGGTAAACTCGCTTATCTGCACAAACGGTTCTTCTTTGAATGGGTTGCTGTCCTGCCCATACTCATGCCCCCACATAAAGCATCTCCTTTCCATTTTTCTGTACCCGCAGGCAGAAGAAATTTTATTATGATTGAAAACAATAATTTTTTATCTTTCCAATTCCCATTATACTGCAATTTCTGTAAAAAATAAGATTGAAAATAATATTTCTCCGTTTTTCTTTCTGCGCTATACTATAACCAGTTTCCCCGATACTGCGCATGTATCGGGAAGGTTGTGAAAAGACGAAAAAGGGAGGACCCAAACCATGAAAAAAGCAATCGCAGCAGCTTTGAGTATTTCTATGGCTGCAAGCCTCGCCGCCTGCGGCGGCAGCGCCGCTTCTTCCGGTACCGCAGTGCAGAGCACGGCTGCTTCCAGCGCTGGTACGGCAGCAGGCTTTGAAGCCACCGAGCTGAAATATAATTTTCCTTATACGGCTTCAGAAGATTTTGACAATGTAAAAATCGATTGCTCCGCCGATGACCCCATCGAGTTGAGCCTTGGCTGCTCGGGCACTTATACCGGCACCGTTACCGGTGATGCCATCGCCTTTGCACAGGATGTGGTAGAACGCGCCACCGACGGCAAAGTAAAAATCGTTCTGTATGAGGGCGGTGTTCTGGGCTCCGACACTGAAATGATGAGCGGCATGCAGATGGGCTCTGTTGATCTGGTGCAGGCCTCTCCCTCCGGCCAGGTAACCATGATCCCGAATCTTTCGGTTCTGGATATCGGCGGCGCATTTTCCAGCATGGATAACTGCAACACGATCCTGGGCAACTTTGTTGACCTGATCCAGCCGGATTACGCCAGCCAGGGATTACAGCTTTTAAACTGCTACGGCACCGACTGGCGCCTGCTTACCTCCAACAAAGAATATAAGAGCCTGGCCGATCTGCAGGGTTCCAGCATTCGTGTGCAGGAAAACCCCTACCATATTGCTTTCTGGAAGGCCCTCGGTGCAAACCCCACGCCCCTTGCCTTTGGCGAAGTTTATCTGAGCCTGCAGCAAGGCATGCTGGATGCACAGGAAAACCCCACCGCTTCCATCATTGGTGTAAAGCTGTACGAGGTGCAGAAATACCTGTATGAGTCTGATCATATCCCGTTTGTAAGCACCAGCGTAGCCTCTAAAGCGCTGATGGACCGTTTGAGCGATGCACAGCGCCAGGCTGTATATGAGTTCTTCTACGCCAACGAATGGTATATGCTGGAGCACCCCACCCATGAGGACGATATTGCCTACATGGAAAGCCAGGGCATGACTTATATTGCCGATATGCCTGCCGATATTACCGCCAAGTATCCCGAAGCTGCACAGGCCTCGATTGATGCCATGAAGGGCGTTGTAAATGCCGATTTCCTGAGCAACTATGTGGCCGAGCTGAACAAGATCGAGGGCACTAACCTGACGGCCTGATTTTTCATTGCCTCCTCACACAGAAGGCTTTTGGTTTTTCCGTGTGATATATCCCCTATAGGGGCTGCTTCCTTTTGCTGCCAGAGAACGGTAAAAGGCGGCACCTCTTTGCCCATATCTTCCATATTCTTAATAAAGGAGAATGTCCTATGTCTCAAACCTTCAAGCACTGGCAGATCGCACCCGATACCTACGCCATTCAGTGCCCTGGCTATCTGCCCGGCCCGGGCCGCCTGCCCGGGTGGGGCTATGTGATCTGCTATCTGATCGTTGGCTCCGAAAAAGCCCTTTTGCTGGATACCGGCTACGGCAATGCCGATCTAAAAGCCGAAGTGGAAAGCATCACAAGCAAACCGATCCTGTGCCTCAATTCTCATGTTCACCCCGACCATTCCGGCGGCAATCAGCAGTTCGGCACCGTGTATATTCTGGAGGGCGAACGCCCCGACAGCGCTCCCGTATACTTTTCTCAGCCGCCTGAGCGCTCGCGCTGCGAAGCCGTAAGATCTCTGCCGGATTATCACTTTGCCTTTTTAAAAGAAGGCTCTGTGCTCGATCTCGGCGGGCGCAGCGTTGAAGTGCTGCGGCTTGAGGGCCATACCCCGGGCAGCCTTGTTTTGATCGACAGCAGCACCCACTTTTTATTCAGCGGTGATGCCATTTTAAAACGCGTGCTCATGCTGGCCGGTCTGCCGCTCAGCCGCTACCGCGCCGCGCTGGAAAGAGTCAAGGCCCACGGCGGCTTTGTGGATATCTACGGTGCGCATTGGTATGAGCCACTGGGGACCGATTATATCGATAAGGTGCTGGCACTGATCGACGATTTTACCCCCGAGCGCTGCGAATCTGCCCCCTGGATGGAGGCCGACAACATGATGATGTTCTGCCACGGCAATGCCTTTGAAGAAAAAGATTTTACTGCCATCGGCTTTGGTGAAAGCAGCCTGTCGCTGATGCTAAAATAATACTGCGCAAGGCCACTATCCGTTCTTACAAACAACCAAAGGGGCCGCCGCACAAGAAATAACTTGTGCAGCGGCCCCTTTTTTGGCAGTAAGCTTTTTTAAAGCCTTTATTCCAGTTCAAAATCGCCGGGCATCAGCTCGTCCAGCGCCGCATTCGGTTCGGCGGCCAGGCGGCGGCTCTGGTTTAAAATTGCTCTTTCCAGCACATTGCGCGCCATACGGCCATTGCCTGCCTCGGCGGCATCGGTTTTCTGGCGGCGCTCGTAATAGGCGTGCAGCGGCAAATGGCAGGCAGGGTCCAGCTTATAGCCCTTGCCCTTTGCAATGCTCTCGGTGATCTGCAGCAGCTCGTCTGCCGTATAATCCGGAAACTCGATCCGGTTCGGAAAACGGCTGGCAAGGCCACTGTTAGCCGTTAAAAACTGTTCCATCTCACGGCTGTAACCCGCCAGCACCACCACCAGATCATCGCGGTGATCCTCGATGCCCTTTACCAGTGCATCGATAGCCTCCAGGCCAAAGCTGTCCTCTTTGCCGCGATACAGGCTGTAGGCTTCGTCAATAAACAGCACGCCGCCCAAAGCGCTTTGTATCACGCTGTTCGTCAGCGGTGCGGTGTGGCCTACATAACGGCCTACTAAGTCGGCACGGCTCACCTCTACCAGCTGGCCGCCGCGCAGTGCACCAATGGCTTTCAAATAGTGCGCCACGATACGCGCGATCGTGGTTTTGCCTGTGCCGGGGTTTCCCGCAAAGATCATATGCATATTGGGCACAGCCGTGGGCAGCCCGGCAGCGCGGCGGCGGGCCTGCGCAGCCACATTGTCGGCCAAAGCACGCACATAGTCTTTTACCGGGGCCAGCCCCACCACAGCATCCAGCTCGGCCTCTGCCTGTGCCCGCTCGGCAGCAAACGCATTGGGCAGCAGCGCTGCTACCGGCATGCTTTCTGCGTCACATTCCAGCATAACGCCCTGCTGCACATCGGGGCGCAGAGCAGCCTTTGCACCTGCCGCTGGGCTGCGGGTCAGCTTGTATTCCGCCATAGCGCGGTACAGCCGCGCAGCCTGCTCGGTAATTCCCGCCACACCTGCCGCCGTGGTATAACACCCGGCCAGCCAGTCACGCAGAGCCACATCGGCTGAAAGCTCTATCTGCAGGCGGGCGCGGCAGTTTTGTGCCAGGCGGTTCAGCTCACCGGCCGCAATGGTCTGCAGGGTATCCGGCGTGTAAGGGGCCATCTGGCAGCAGTCACCGATATGGTCGGCAAAGCCTGCGCCGAAAGCCGCCGTCAGTTTTTCCGGCTTGCCCGTGCCCAAAAACACGAGGTATTTTCCCTTCGGGGTCAGCGCGCTCACGGTATTTCCGGCCAGCGCCGTATTGCTTTCGATCAAAATGCCCTTTTGCAGCACATAGCGGCTGTTCAGCGGGGCCGCGCCCTTTTGCACCAGTGCCGAAAGCGCTGCACGGCAGCTGGGCGCGCACTCGCCCCAGCCGTCAAACGCAATGATCTGCCCGGGCGCCGTAATGGCGCTGTAAAGATCCTGCAAAAATAGCTTTTCCTGTGCAGAACCCGGGTACAGGCGCAGATCCACAAAAGCGATCTCCGCACTTTGCAGCAGCCCCCTTGCGGCAAGCTCCTGCGCAGTCAGGCGCAGGGATGTGTGCCGCCCGCTGCCAGGCCCGCCGTAAAGATAGATCACATTTCCGGCGTTTTCGCCCTGCGGCGGCAGCAGTGTGGGGCGGCGAAATGCGCGCAGCAGGCTTTCCAGCAGCTCACGCTGGCCGGGCATCTGCTCTGCCAGCTTTTCGCTTATCCCCTCCCAGGCATCCTGGTCGGGTATCTTCGTTTCCGTTTTTTTGGCCGCAGTCTGCGGCACAGCCTCTACCAGGCCATCGGCCGCCATTTCACGCGTAAGCTCGGCTGTTTTCTTTTGCAAAAACGCCTGCATCTCCTGCACCTGGCGGTTCACCTTATCTGCCGGGTCCGTCTGCACAGCCTGCAGCTTCGGCACGCCCGCGCCGAAAAAATCATCAAAAAGATCTGAATACCCCGATTTTGCCATAACGCCGTTTCCTCCTGCCGGTCAGACTCTGCGCCCGTTTTTTATTTATTGATGGTATTATAGCATAATCCCACGCCGGTTAAAAGCATGGCAAAAAAGCTCCCGCTGGGTCGGGCCATGCGGCCCTTCCCGGCGGGAGGTCAGTTTTTATGCGGTCACAGCCTTTGCGGCTTTACAGGCAGCTTATCAAGTGGCAGCCTTTTTGCGGCCAGCCAACTGGATAGCGACCATAACGACCAGAATACCAATGCCGATCACATCGCTCAATGCGCCGGGGATCAGCATTGCAAGGCCGCCTGCACCAAGCAGAATGCGCTCGATCATGTTCAGGTTGCGCAGCATGTAGCCTTCCAGTGCGCTGGCAATGGCAACCATGCCCACAAAGCTGGTGATAATGATCTGCACCACTTCAAATGCGTTGGTATCAATAAACAGCATAGCGGGGTTCATGCAGAAGATATACGGCACTAGGAAAGCCGCAATGGCCAAACGGGTAGCGTTGAAAGCGGTCTTCATGGGGTCGCTCTTGGCAATAGCCGAGCCTGCATAGGCAGCCAGTGCCACGGGCGGGGTAATATCGGCCACGATGCCAAAGTAGAACACGAACATATTGGCGCAGATGGGGTTGAGGCCCATGCCGGTGGTCAGAATAGGTGCGCAGGTGGTAGCCATAATGATATAGTTTGCTGTGGTGGGAACGCCCATGCCCAGCAGAATGCAGCACAGCATGGTCAGCAGCAAAGCGATCATCAGCTGGCCGTTGGCAATGCCCACGATGGCGCTGATAAAGATCTGGCCGAGGCCGGTCATGGTAACAACGCCTGCAATGATACCGGCAATGCCGCAGGCAACGGCAATGCTCAGGGTGTTGCGGGCACCAGTCTCCAGAGCCTTGATAAAGCCCTGCAGGTTCATGCGGTGCTCTTTATCGATCATGCTCACGGCAATGCACAAGATCGTAGCAATAATAGCGCTGCGGCTCATGGTAAAGCCGCGAATGATCATAACGACCAGCACGATCAAAGGCAGCAGCAGATAGCACTTGGGCAGCAGGTGGCTGAACTTGGGCAGGCTCTCTTTGGGCAGGCCCTTGAGGCCCAGGCGCTTTGCACGGAAGTGCACCATCAAAAAGATACCGCCGAAGTACAAAATAGCGGGCAAAATGGCGCGCACAACGATATCCGCATAGGGCACGCCTACGATTTCAGCCATCAAAAAGGCAGCAGCGCCCATGATGGGGGGCATGATCTGGCCGCCGGTAGAGCTGGCCGCTTCTACAGCGCCCGCGAACTCGCCGGGGTAGCCAGTCTTTTTCATCATAGGAATGGTCACCGAGCCGGTGGTAACGGTGTTGCCAACCGAAGAGCCCGAAACCATGCCGCACAGTGCCGAGGAAATAACAGCTACCTTTGCTGGGCCGCCGGTAGAACTGCCTGCAATGGCGTTAGCGCACGAAATAAAGAAGTCGGCAATGCCGGTGGCTTCCAAAAATGCGCCGAAGATAACAAACAGAACAATGTAGGTGCTGCACACGCCCACGGGGGTGCCGATCACGCCGGTGGTGGTGTAGAACAGGTTATAGATCACCACGCGCAGGCCCTTGCCTGCGCCCAAGAATGCGTAGGCTACAAAGCAGCCGGCTACTACCAGAATGGGAATGCCTGTAACACGGCGGCAGCACTCGGCCAGAATCAGAATACCAATAATGCCCAGCACCTGCTCGGTCATATTGATACGGGTAGCATGGTTGATAATGGTGCGGTAGTTGATCACATAATAGAAGAAGCTGCCCGCACCCAGCGCCGCCAGAATGATATCATAAAACGGCACATGGTTTACCTTTTGCTCCATACCCTTTTTAATGGGGAACAGCAAAAATACAAACAGAACAATGATGCCCAAAAACAGCGGGCGGCGAATGCGTTCGTCCCACACTGCAAACAGGTTCATCCATATCATGAATAACGAGAATGCTGCCAGCAGCAGCTGGATCACCTTGGCGGGCGTACCCTCCCAAGGGCGTGTGTTGGATTCGCGGTCGTACTTTTTCATAATGGCATCCACATCGGCCTGCGTGCCCACATCGGCAGCTTGGCTTTCGGTTACCACATTTGTCTTCTTCTCCTCCAACGCTGATTCCTCCTTTTTTCTATATTGCGCGCAGGGGTTCTGAAGCCCTGTCGCGTTTATCCATTCAGCGGCTCACCGCTGTAATGTTCAAAGCCAAAAATGCTCGCAGCCAAAGCGCACCACGGCATTTTTTCCGCACAGATCGCGCAGGCTGATCTGCTCGCTGTCGTTTACCACCAGCCAGTGATCCGACACTGTGCCAACGATATACTGCAGCTGATCCATGCGCTTATGAAACCCTGTAACGATCATGCTGCCGTCGTCGCCATAGGTCAAAGTCTGCCCCGGCTCGATCTCGGTTTGCACCCCGGCGCCGAAGCCGTAGTAGACCGTTTTTTCCACATAGATCTCGTGGTCTTCAATTTCATAAAAATCGGTCAGTGGGCTTTTGTTTACCGAGTGGATAAACTCCACGCTGAACCAATCCCCGTTTTTTACGGGATAGCGGGCATAAAGCTCGCCGCTTGTAGAGCGCAGCGTTAAATACCAGCCGCTGCGGCTCCATACCAGAAAGGCGGCTGCAACCGCCAATAGCGTGATTGCAGCCGCCGCAAGTATCGTTTTTTTGCCGGGGCGCGGCTGTTTAGCCAACATTGATGCCCTGCTCAGCGTAGTACTTGGCAGCACCGCTGTGGAAAGGCACGCTCATGCCCTTAACGGCATCCTCGAGGTTCAGCAACTCAAACTTTGCATGGCCTGCTGCCAGCTCGGGCTGGTTTTCAAACAGGGCCTTGGTCAGCTCGTAAACGGTATCCTCAGGAACATCGTTAGAAACGATCAGAGTAGCGCGAACAGAAACAGTGGTAGCATCCTCGTCCAGGCCGGTGTAGGTGCCTGCGGGGATCACGGTCTCGGTGTAGAAGTTGTACTTGCTCTGCAGCTTGGCAATATGCTCAGCATCCAGCTGAACCAGGCTTACAGGCTTGCTGGTGGCCAGGTCAACAACTGCGGTAGTGGGTGCGCCTGCAACCACGAATGCAGCATCGATCTTGCCGTCCTTCAGGCTGTCAGCAGAATCGCCGAAGCCTGCGTTCACGACCTTGATATCGCTAAAGCTCAGATCATAAGCTTCCAGAACCTGCTTTGCGTTGAACTCAACGCCGGAGCCTGCGTCACCAACCGAAACGGTCTTGCCCTTCAGGTCAGCCACGCTCTTAATAGAAGGATCGCAGGTAACGATCTGCACGGTCTCGTCATACAGGCCTGCAACTACCGAGAAGGTGTCGATCTTGCCCATATCCTCAAACAGGTCGGTGCCGGTGTAGGCATAGTACATAACATCGTTCTGCACAGTGCCCAGCTGAGCCTCACCGTCGTCAATGCCCAGAATGTTTGCTTTAGAAGCGCCGGTAGAAGTGACCGTCAGGTTAGAAAGGGTCAGCTTATCGTTCAGCACGGTAGCCATAACGCCGCCGACTGCATAATAGGTACCGGTAGTGCCGCCGGTGCCGACCACCAGCTCCTGCTTATCGCCGGTAGCTGCGGGGGCAGCCGTAGAAGCAGCGCCGGTAGAGGCTGCAGGGGTGGATGCTGCGGGGGCAGCAGAAGATGCAGAGGAACCGCCGCAGGCTGCCAGAGAGGTTGCCATTGCGCCAGCAAGTGCAAGTGCTATAATCTTTTTCATGGTGATCTACCTCATTTCTATGGATTTTTGAACCGCAGCCCCAGGCCGCGGAGCCCTCAGGTTCCACGCGGAAAATCAAAACCAACCGTGTGGCATGGATTTATTATAGCGTGTTCTTCGCAGAAATACAAGGGCAGATTGCTTATTTTTTTAAATTTGTATCCTTTTTGTAATTTAAATATTTTAATTTTATCTCATATTTCCCATCGTTTCTGTTTATTTATCTTTTATCTATTTATTTTTCAAAACGATTGTGCATTTAATTGATCATTCATTCACCCGTATCC
>CAVGKH010000016.1:0-19535 GCA_963629755.1 Gemmiger sp. | reverse complement strand
GCATTGCAGGCCCGCTCGAACGATGTATCTGCCGAATTTTGATCCGCTGCATCAGCTTTAACGCTGCAGGCCCGCCGAGAACAGCAGTCTTGTGCTGCCCCGGCGGGCCTGCGGCATTATAGTTTTATGGAAATCGGTGAGAAACAGAAGAAGTCAATCAGCCTACAAATCCCTGCACAAAGGTTTTGATAAACCAAACGGTTTGGGGCTGGTAAATGATATCCACCAGGAAGGCACCCACGATAGGCACGATCATCATAGCCCGGCGAGACATACCGTAGCGCTCGTTCACAGCAGTCATGTTTACAATGGCCGAGGGAGTAGCACCCAGGCCGTGGCCGCACAAACCGGCGCACATTACAGCAGCGTCATAGTTTTTGCCCAGCAGGCGGAACACTACAAAGTAGCTTGCGAGGATCATGAATACGACCTGGCATATCAGAACTACCAGCACGCCGCCGATCAGGCCGGAGAGCTCCCACAGCTTCAAGGTCATCAGCGCGATAGAGAGATACAGCGAAAGCATCACATCGCCGATGCCGTCTACCAGGGCAAAATCAAAGTTGTAGAAGTGGAATTTTTCGTTGAGGTTGCGCACGATCACAGCCACGAACATAGCGCCCACATAAGTGGGAAAGCTCATGCCGATCGCTTTGCCGATCCAGCCGGAAACTACAGTGCCCAGTGCCATGCATACCAGCAGAGCCGTCACATTCTTGATCACATCCAGGCTGCTCAGCTTTTTGCCGCTGGCCG
This sequence comes from Gemmiger sp., assembly GCA_963629755.1. GTDB lineage: Bacteria > Bacillota > Clostridia > Oscillospirales > Ruminococcaceae > SFIE01. Next base: position 18,779 of record CAVGKH010000016.1, on the reverse strand, counting down.
AGTTTACTTCGTTGATATCGCTTTCAAAATTTTCAGATTCATCGGGCTTCAGGTTGTACTTCACAATCAGACGGCGGCCAACCGGGCCGCCCACCATTACGGCGCTGATCAAACCAAAGGTAGCGGCTGCCGCGCCCACCAGCGGAGCGGGGGCATAGCCCATATCGGCAAAGGTACTGCCGTAAGCAGCGGCTGCGCCGTGGCCGCCAATCATTGAGATCGCGCTGGAAAGCAGGGCATAGGGGGCATCCAAGCCTACCAGCTTGCCCACGCCGATGCCGATCACATTCTGCAAAATCGAGATAACACCGGCAATCAGCCAGTAAACGAACAGCAGCACGCCGCCCTTTTTCAGCAGGCTGATGCTTGCGCCCAGGCCCACCGTGGTAAAGAAGGCCAGCATAAAGGGCGATTGATACATACTGTCAAACGAGAACGAAAAGCTTCCAGTGATATGGCCGATAAAGGTGATGAACATAAACAAAAAGCCGCCTACCACTGGCGCAGGAATGCAGTATTTTTCAAGAAATTTGACCTTGCTCTTGATAAAGAAGCCGATAAGCATCAGCACGGCGGCCATGGCGGTGGTCATAATGCTGTCGGCGCTGATGGTAAATACGGAGTCGATGATTTCAAATGTCATGCGAAGTACCTCCTTCTTTTTCTGCCCCGCCGCTGAATTTGGCAGCGGGGCACATCCTTTCTTTTTTCAAAAATAAGCAGGGTGCTTACTTTTCGCGTGCCTTGGTGGCAAAGCCCATCAGATCACAGGTCAGGCGGGCTGCCGTGTAGCAAGTAGTGTCGCCCTCGTCGTCATACTGCGGGGCAACCTCGGTCATGGCCATGCCCACTACATTGCAGTGGTTGGCAACGGCTTCCAGCATGTCAGTGGCTTCATCGTAGGTAAAGCCGCCCAGCATGGGCGAACCGGTGCCCTTAGAAAGCGGGTAGTCCATGGCATCGATATCAAAGTGGATAAAAGCGTTGCGGCCCGGCTCAAGATCCTTGAGAATCTCTTCAATGCCGACACGGCGGTAATCCTTTACCGAATAGATCTTATCGCCGTTGGCGCGGGCTTCGGCAAAATCAGCGGGGCCGCTGCTGCCAATACCGCGAATGCCAAGGTGGATCATCTTCTGCACATAGGGCAGCGTAGAGTTGTTGCGCATGGGCGAGCCGTTAAAATAAGGCTGGCCGTTCAGCGGCTTCGTCCAGTCCAGGTGTGAATCAAAATGAATGATGTCCAGCTGGTCGTAGCAGTCAAGGCCCTTTACAGCCTGGTGGCCTACCGAGCAGTCACCGCCCAGTACAATAGGAATAGCACCCTGTTTTGCCAGAATGCGCACGGCTTCTTCCAGGTTCTTATTGGTGGCGGTCAGATCACCGGGCACATAATCGCAGTCGCCGCAGTCTACTACGCGCCACAAATCGGTATCCAAATAGCTCTTATTGCGTTCGGGGTCATAGTTGCCGCCCTTTTTCATGCGAAAACGGGTAGAAGCATTGCGAATGCCGCGGGGGCCAAGTCGGCAGCCGGTTTTGCCCTGAATGGCCAGGTCAAAGGGCGCGCCCAAAATGGCGATGTCAGCGTTTACATTGTGAATGTCGTAGCAGATAGGCACCTTGGCAAAGGTGGCAATGCCGGTGGGGGCCATATTCAGGGGAGCATCCTGTACGGTAAAAGCATTCATAACGATTCTCCTTTGTTTATAATTTTGAAACTAGTTTCAAAATCGTGTTCCGTTGCGGCTATTATAGCCGCCGGAAGCTGCGAAAGTCAAGCAAAATGTTTATTATTTTGAAATATGTGCACAATAATGAAACGCATCCAAAAAACACCTGCGGTGGTTTCCGGGTGTGTTATGAGGGAAAAAAGAGAAAAATTAAACGAATAAAGGCACGAAATAAAAGAAAACGGCATTGACTTTGTGAAGAGCGTTCACTATAATGAAACCATATTAAAAAGCCGCCCAGGGGGGCGGCTTTTGTGTGGAGAATGGTGGAACAAGCAAAATCGTTTTTAGCCGGGGTTCGGAGCCCGCGGCCAAAAAAGGAGAATTTTATATGGGTGAAACAAACTTTGTAGAGTCTTCGACTCCCATGGTAAATTCGGTGCTGCACGCAACCAAAATATTAGACTACTATGCCAGCCAGCGCCGTGAATACCTATCGCTTACCGAAATCAGCCGCGCGGTGGGCCTGCATAAAACCACAGTTTACCGCATTCTGCGCACATTGCAGTCGGTAGGGTGGATCGAGCAGTCCAGCGCCAGCGGGCAATACCGGCTGGGAAGCGGCATTCTCATGGTTGCTTCGGCCGTTTCGGTGCACTACACAGCGCGCCAGCTGATCAGCGAAGAAATGCGCCGCTTGTGCGAGCTGCACAACGAAACGGTGGTGCTTTCGGCTCTGCGCGGGGATACCGGCATTTGTGTTGACCTGGTAAAGAGTCGGCATAACCTGGGCATATCGGGAGAAAACGGCTATATCGTGCCGCTGAACAGTGGTGCAACCGGCAAAACACTGCTGGCTGCCCAGCCGGACGAGCTGGTGGAGCAGCTTATGAAAAATTACCCCGGCCAGGAAGAAGTGCTTTGGAGACAGGTAAAAGAGATCCGCCTGCGCGGCTACTGCGTGTCGGAGGGCGAAGTGGACGAGGGCGTGGCCGCCGTGGCGGTGCCGTTGCCCATGCCTGACCGCATTTACACGCTGAGCTATTCCGGCCCGGTCGACCGTCTGCGCGGTCTGGATTATACCGTGCTGGCGGCCTCATTGCAGCAGGCGGTAAAAAATATCCGCTTAAAATGCAACGGCCTCGAAAAAGAGGCACTTTGATAAATTAAGATAAAACAAAAGCACCCCCGTGCCCTATGCGTTAAAAACGCGCAAGGTACGGGGGTGCTTGGTTATAAGGCAGGCTTATTCCGGCTTATCCTCCGTCTGGTCATTTTCACTGCTCACATCGCGGTAATCCACATCCACGGCGGGGGCATCGCCCTCGATGGTGGGGCGCTCGGCTTCGCCGTCCAGTACCTCGGGGTGCTCTTTCAGACAGGCGCGGATCTGCGCGGTGGCATAAAGCCCGGTGCACAGATTCATCACACCCTCTAAGATCAAGATCGCGCCGATGGCGATCATCATGGATTCGGCGGCCTCAAAGGGGCTTGTGAGCATAAAAACGCCCAAGATCAGGCTGACGATCAGCGGCAGCAGAATGCCGCCTATATGGCCGCCCACCCGGCGCAGCCGCCAGGCATCGTGCAGGCGCACCAGACTGTCGAAGATCACAAAAAGGCCAAATACCATGGGCACAGCCCCGATGATGCCACTCGGGAAAAACAGCAAAAACAGCCCCGAGCCCAGGCACACAAGGCCGCCCGGCAGCAAAAGCAGACGCAGAATAGCCCAGCCCTCCGGCCGCACGGCGCGCAGCAGCAGCATAACGCCGCACAGCGCCACCACAAGGCCCACCAGAATGCACAGCACCCGCAGGCTGTTGAACGGATGCGCAATCAGCACGCCGCCCAAAATGATATACAGGATACTGAACAGGTAAAAACTGCGTTTGAGCTCTTTAAACATAAGGGGCCGTCCTTTCTTCTGCGTATAAGCAGATGAAGCAATTTTCAACATTCCGCGCGTGGTTTGTGGAAAACTCAGTTGCTTTCGCTCGTATAAAGGGGCTTGATGATGCGCTTATAGGCGCGAAGCATAAAGATAATGCTGGATGTAAGGGCCACGCTCTCAGCAATCAAAAATGCCCACCACACCATGTTCACATCGCCGCTCAGGCTCAGCAGGAAAGCGGCCGGGATCAATACGATCAGCTGGCGGATCAGCGAGACCAGCAGAGAATAAACGCCCTGGCCCAGCGCCTGGAAAATACCCGAGTTTACAACGCCGATACCGGCCAGCAGAAAATGCGGCGAGATAATGCGCAGCGCCTTTACGCCAAGGCCCATCATATCTTCGCTGGCATCAAACATGCCCAGCAGCACATTGGGGGCCAGCTGCGCGGCCAAAAGGCCCAGCAGCATAATGCAGCTGGCATACATCCAGCCCAGACGCGCGGCCTTCATAATGCGCTCGGGCTTGCGGGCACCGTAGTTGAAGCTTACAATGGGCACCATGCCGTTGTTCAGGCCGAAGATGGGCATAAACACAAAGCTCTGCAGCTTAAAGTATGCGCCGAAAACGGCCACGGCAGTGCTGCTGAAGCCCATTAAAATGGTGTTCATGCACAGGGTCATAATGCTGCCGATGGCCTGCATGGCAATGCTGGGGGCAGCCACATTGTAAATGTGGGCAATGGTTTTGCCGTGGGGCTTAAAGCCGCGGAAGTTCATGTGCACTTCATCATTGACCTTATGGTTGAAATACCAGGCCAGCGCGCAGCCCACAAACTGGCCGCACACGGTGGCAATGGCAGCACCGGCAGCCTCCATGCGGGGAAAGCCGAACAGGCCGAAGATCATAATGGGGTCTAAAATAATATTGGTCAGCGCACCGGCCAGTTGGGTGATCATGGCGTAAAAGCTGCGGCCTGTAGCTACCAGCAGTTTTTCCAGCATGCACTGCAAAAAGCAGCCGATACTCAGAACGCATACGATGCCAAGGTAATCGATGCCGTACTGGCGAATGGCCGTATCGGTGGTCTGCGCATAAAAGAAAGCGCGGGTGCCAAACAGGCCGAACAGCAAAAAGAACACATAGGTGCAGCAGCTCAAAAAGATACCGTTCTGCGCCGAGCGGTTCACCAGGTCGTAGTTCTTTTCACCCAGGCTTTTGCTGAGCAGTGCGTTCACACCTACAGCCGTGCCCACGGCAAAGCTGATGAGCAGGTTCTGCACCGGGAAAGCCAGGCTCAGGGCCGAAAGGGCGCTTTCGGAAACGCGGCTCACGAACACACTGTCAACTACGTTGTAAAGGGCCTGCACCAGCATAGAGATCATCATGGGCACAGCCAGCTTGATCAGCAGCGGGTTTACAGGCGCGTAGCCCATGGGGTTTTCGGCATGGGCGGCAGGGATTTTGTTTTCGTTCATAAATTACTCTTTTTTCCTTCCTGCAGCAAAGCCGACGGCGATGCTGCAATTTTTCATGATTTGTAAGCAGACTATCTTTTTAACTATACCAAAATATAAGCTTTTGTGCAACCAGATAAACGGCTCAAATGGGTGTTTTGCTTTTACTCTGCCGCCGCAATGCTCAGCTTGGCGCGCGAAGGCAGGCAGGCGGCCCAGGCCCCGGGCTCGCTCAGCCAGCCGAAGCTCTCGCAGGTATGGTCGGGGCAAGGGGAATCCACAAAGCGGATCTGCCCGTCCTTTACCTCAAAATGCACGGTATAATAGCCGGTATCCAAGTCATACCGCGCATTTTTGTTTAAGGGGTACTCTATGCGCAGGTTGGCATCGCCGTATTCCACCACGGCGGTCCCGGTGCCCGTCTGCCGGTGCAGCCAGAGCCAAACGGTGCTCAGGGCAGCCAGCAGCAGAATGCACGCCGCAAACAAAACATTTTTTTTGCCTGCACTCATCGGTGCACCTCCCCCACGGCCATGCGGCCGGTGGCATTTATGGCAAACACAGTGTAGCGCACCGGCGGCGTGCTGGGGGGCGGCAGCAAAACGCAGCCCTGGGTGGGCAGCACAAAGCGCACCCGCTTATGCGCGGTGGTGGCAAATACCTTTTTACCGTTTCGGATAATGCCCACGCAGCCGCGCGGCACGCCCTCGCTGCCGCAGAAATCGGCCAAAAGCTCCACGGCTTCCCCGGCACGGCACAGCCGGAAAAGATCCGCTGCGCCCGGCACGGCCTGCAGCGATACGGCCATGCGGCCCGGCTTTTCCCATCCGCCCTTTTCGCGGCGGCGGTGCAGAAGCAGGGTAAGTCCGTCCCACACATCCAGAAAATAGCTCAAATGCCAGGCGCGGGGGGCGCAGTCATCGGCCGGGGCCATGGGGTCATTTACCAGCACATAGTCGGCTCCGCCTCGGTTCACAAAGCCTGTAACGGTCACATAATGGCTGCTGCCCTCGCCGCAGTCGGCTACAGCGGGGGGCGCGGGGTATTCGCCTTGGTAGCTCAGGCGCACGGCAGCCGCAAAGCCAAGGCGCACCTCATCGCGCAGGTGGGGCAGGTCGCACCACACGGCATAGCTTTCATAGCCCCAGCACCCGGCGGCGGCTATGCCGAAGCTGAGGTTCAGGCAGGAGCGGTCGGCCCAGTCATACATGGCATGGGCAAGCTCTTCGGGCAGCACATCCTCGCCCCAACGGTTCATAAGCCCCGTAATGCACACGGGCAGGCTGATGCGCCCCTGAAACAGCGGGTCGCGCAGCAGCTGGCTGTAAGCGGGAATGCGCAGCTCGCGCTGCATGGGGCGGCTGCTGGGCAGCTTTACGGTAAAGGCAAACGGGTGCACGCTCAGCGCCAAAAGATCTACGCAGGGGCTGAGGCGTTCGTCCTCGGTGTATAAGTAAATGCGCATCTGGGCCTGCAGGGCGGTCTTTCCCTCTAGGTGCAGAATGTTGCCCTCTACCGATACCGGGCCGCGCGGGGGGCGCTTGGCGTTGGCGCGCGTAGTCAAAAACGGGCTCCAGCGGCCAAAGCTGCTCCAGGTGGTCCAGTTGCCGTCCACCATAATGCGCACCTGGGCCTCCACCACGGTGCCGCTGGGGGTATCGGCGTTCCAGCTCATGATCAGCTGGTCGAACGCCGGAAACGAGATGGGCTGGCTGGTGTAGCAGCCGTACAGCACATGGCGGCCGGCCACACTGTCCAGCTTGAGCTGGCCGTTTTGAATGGTCACATTGTCCAGCTCGCCGCGCATAAAGTCTTCGGTGCCGCTGAGAACATACAGATTTTTGGCTTCCATGAAAGGCTCCCCACTTAAATACAGTATAGATGATTTTATTGTAGCGCCCGGCAGCAAAACTTGCAACACGCCCGGCGGCAAAACTTACAGGCGCTGCTGGGAAAATTTGATAAAATACTTTCGCTGCCCTTCTCACTCTGGCAACAGGGGGAGGTGAAGTGCATGAATACGGCAACCAGTTTCTTGATGTCTGTCGCAGCAAGTGTGATCGGCTATTACATCTGCAAGTGGCTTGATGGACATAACAAGGGCGAGTAAGCACAAAAAAGGCCCCCTGGAGAGCGGCTATCTCTCCGGGGGGCTGCTTTTTGGTGATAGGCATAAATACCATACCAATTTCTCTATAGGCATTATAGCACCCGACCCCGGTAAAATGCAAGAAAAGATTTGAGGCTACTATAAAAGTAATAAAAATATAAAAATTATGCCCCGCAGCAGTACGAACTGTGGTACAATAAGAAAGTAAACTGGGGGCAAAGGCCCCGGAAGGTGTGAAAACGATGAATTTTTTTAGAACCATTGCATGGTTTATCTATTTTTTCGGATATATGATCGTGCATAAAAAAGACCTGCGCCGCGGTCTGCAGGCGCTGGCGGCAGGCGATGATGCGCTGGTAGACGAGCTGGTGGGCCGCCATGTGCCGCATTGGTGCCGCGAGCTTTTGCGCCGTGCGGGCGTAAAGGTGCAGGTAGAGGGGCAGGAGAATATCCCCAAGGGCACCCCGTGCGTGTTTGTAGCCAACCACCGCAGCTATTATGATATTCCGCTGATGCTTACCTGCCTCGATGGCCCGCACGCGCTGGTGAGCAAGGCCGAGGTAGAAAAGATCCCGCTGGTGCGCGGCTGGATGAAGCTGCTGCACTGTGTATATGTAGACCGCGGCGATGCCCGCGCCAGCCTGCGCGCGCTGAACCAGGCGGCAGAAGAGGTAAAGAGCGGCCGCTCGGTGAGCATTTTCCCCGAGGGCACCCGCTATAAGGGCGAAGAAGGCGGCATCGGCGAGTTTAAGGGCGGCGCGTTCCGCATTGCCACCAAAACCGGCGCGCCCATCGTGCCGGTTGCCATCAGCCACAGCCGCGATGTGATGGAAAATAACCATATGCTCATGCACCCCGCCAGCGTGACCGTGCGCATTCTGCCGGCGATCTGGGTGAGTGAGTTGGATAAAGAAACCAAAAAGGCACTGCCCGGCCTCGTGCAGGAGCAGATCCGCCTGGCGCTGCCCGAGCACGCCCCCGCACCGGAGGAGGGTGAAAACCCCTACCACCGTCTGTATACCGAAAACAAAAGCTTCGGCCAGCTTGCCAAACAGCAGGATGCCGCCAAGGCAAAGCAGTAAAAAAGAAAGGGAATCTAACACTATGAACGAACTGGAACAGGCCCGCCAGCAGATCGACAAGATCGATGCCCAGATGGCTGCGCTTTTTGAGCAGCGCATGGAAGCCGTGACCATGGTAGCGCACCATAAGGCGCAGACCGGTATGGCCGTATTCGATGCCAGCCGCGAGGATGCCGTGGTGGCCAAAAATGCGGCCCGGCTGCACAACCCCCAGATGGCCGGATATTACGAAGACTTTATCCGCCACACCATGGCGGTATCGCGCAGCTATCAGGAATACCGCCTGGGGCTGGATAAGGTAGCCTATCAGGGCGTGGAGGGCGCTTTTACCCACATTGCGCTGCGGCACCTGTTTCCGCACTCCAAGGCACTCAACTTTGCTGGCTGGAACGAAGTGTTCGATGCCGTTGTGAGCGGCCAGTGTGCCTACGGTGTGCTGCCGTTTGAAAACAGCAACGCGGGCGACGTTTCCAGCGTGCTGGACCTGTGCTACCAGTACGAGGGCATTCATGTGGTGCAGATGTACGACCAGCCCATCAGCCAGAACCTGCTGGTGGTGCCCGGGGCCACGCTGCGCGATGTGCGCACGGTGCTCAGCCACCCGCAGGCCATCAGTCAGAGCAGCCAGTTCCTGCGCGCCAACAGCTTAACAGCCAAGGCCAGTGCCAACACGGCCATTGCCGCCAAGCAGGTGGCTGAGCTGGGCGACAAGAGCGTGGCCGCCATTGCCAGCGTTGAGACCGCCGAGCTGTACGGCTTGGAGGTGCTGGTGCGCAATATCAATACCGACGGCGACAATACCACCCGCTTTATCGTGATCAGCAAAGAGACCCCGGCCAGCGGCAACCGCTTCAGCCTGCTGTTTACCGTAAGCAACAAGCCCGGCGCCCTGAGCGAGATCATTCAGGTGATCGGCGAGGCAGGCTTTAATATGGAATCCATCAAGAGCCGCCCGCACCCCGGCGAAAAGTTCCAGTATTATTTTTATGTAGAGGTCGAGGGCAGCCCCATGAGCCCCGAGGGCAGGCAGCTGCTGGCCAGGCTGGAAAAGCTGTGCCGCACGGTGCGGCTTCTGGGCGTATACAGCCGGGAGGAGCCCAATGGGTGAGCATTCCGCAAAGTTTTATCTGCGCCATGCGGGCGGCGGCTGCGATCTGGTTTTAAAGCGCGGCTGCCTTGCCAACCTGCACAGCTTTACCGATACGCGTAACCGCAGGGTGCTTATCGTGGCGGGCAGCAGCACGCCCGAGGCACTGGTGCAAAGCGCTTTGGCGCAGTGCCTCGGCGGCGCGGTGTGCCGCCTGCCCGCAGGCGAAAAGGGGCGCGGCATGGCAGGCGTAGAGTGCGTGCTGAACGCGCTTTGTGCCCTGGGCGCAGGCCCTAAAGACCTGGCCGTGGCCCTGGGCGGGCAGAGTGTGCAGGGCACGGCGGCGCTGGCCGCGGCCATCTACCAGGGCGGCATCGACCTGGCGGCCTGCCCTGCCTCCACGGCGGCGCAGCTGTGTGCCTGCGGCGGTGCGCTGGCAGGTGTAGAGCTGGCAAAGCCCGGCTGCATGGCGGGCGTATACAAAGCCCCGGCCCTCGTGCTGGTCGATCCGGCCCTTACCGAGACCGAGCCGCCCGCACAGCGCGCGGCGGGCTTTGCCTGGGCGCTGCAGATCGCCCTGACCAGCGACCCGAAGCTGCTGGCCCTGCTGGAAGAAGAAACGTCGGATTATGACGAAATTCTGTGGCGCACGCTGCAGAATAAGAAGAATTTTATGGACCAGAACCCCGCCGGGCAGGCCCCGGCGCTGGAATGTGGCACGCACCTGGCACAGGCGCTGTGGCAGGTATACGGCCGCCGGGGGCGGCGCACCAGGGGCCTTTTGCCCGGCGAATGCCTGGCATTGGCACTGGAGGCCGTGATCGAGGATAAGGCTCTGGCCCGGCACGTGCGGGCACTGTGCCGAAAGCTGGGCCTGCCTGCCCGCGCGGCCTGGAACCGCGAAAAGGTGCTGGAAGCGCTTTTGAGCAGCCCGGCTTGGCACGGCGGCACGCTGGCTTCGGTGTGCATCACCGGCCCCGGCTGCTGGCAGCACAGAAATTTGAGCACCGGGCAGGTGCGGCAGAAGCTGGGCGCTGCGCCCCAAAAGAAAGAGGAACTCCCATGAAAAATACATTCGGAAACGCAGTTTCGCTGACGATTTTCGGCGAGAGCCATGGCGCGGCCGTGGGCGCTGTGCTGGACGGCCTGGCTGCCGGGCTGCCCGTAGAGCAGGAATATATCGCTCTGCGCATGGAGCGCCGCCGTGCCCGCGGCGATGGGCTTTCCACCAGCCGCATCGAGCCGGACAAAGTGAATTTTCTTTCCGGCGTGATGAACGGCCACACCACCGGCACGGCCATTGCGCTGACCATTGCCAACACCAACACCCGCAGCGGCGACTATGCCAAAACCGCCGACCTTCTGCGCCCCGGCCATGCCGATTATACGGCTTATGCCAAGTATGAGGGCTGGCAGGATGCCCGCGGCGGCGGGCACTTCAGCGGCCGCATCACCGCAGCCGCCGTGGCGGCGGGTAGCCTTTGCGAGCGTGTGCTGGTCGAACGCGGCATTCGCGTGTATACGCATATCGCCAGGGTGGCAGGCATAGAGGATGCCCCCCTGAGCAGCGCGGCGGGCCTTGTGTGCCCCGAGCCGCAGCCCGGGCATTTTGCCCTGCTGGACCCCAGCCGTGAGGCCGCCATGCAAGCCGCTATCCGCGTAGCCGGGGCCGAGGGCGATAGTGTAGGCGGCGTGCTGGAAACCATTGTGAGCGGCCTGCCCGCCGGTGTGGGCGAGCCATGGTTCGACAGTGTAGAGAGCGAGCTGGCACACATTGCGTTCGCCATTCCGGCCGTAAAGGGCATTGAATTCGGCAGCGGCTTTGCCTTTGCCGATATGAAAGGCAGCGAGGCAAACGATGCCTTCCGCCTGCAGGGCGGGCAGATCGTGACCGCTACCAACCACAACGGCGGCGTGAACGGCGGCATCACCAACGGTATGCCGCTGGTGTTCCGCACGGCGCTCAAGCCCACGCCCAGCATTTATAAAACGCAGCAAACGGTGGATTACATCAACAAAAAAGAAGCCGAGCTGAACATTCAGGGCCGGCACGACCCCTGCATCGTGGCCCGTGCGGCCGTGGTGCAGAACAGCCTTACCGCCTTTGCGCTGCTGGATCTTTTGACCCAGCGCTATGGCACGCTCTGGCAGAAGCACGGCGAACAGGGTGAAAAGAAAGCATAATAAAAAGAAAAGAGGAACCTCCCATGGAATACGGACTCATCGGCGCAAAACTGGGCCACAGCTACAGCAAAGTGATCCACGAAATGATCTGCGATTACAACTATGACCTGTGCCCTCTGCCCACCGAGCAGGAAGCGCACGATTTTATGAAGCGCCATGACTTTAAGGCCATCAACGTGACCATTCCCTATAAGCAGCTGGTGATCCCCTACTGCGATTATGTAGACCCCAAGGCCATGAGCATCCACGCGGTGAACACCGTGGTGAACCGTGACGGCAAGCTGTACGGCTACAACACCGATTACGCGGGCTTTGAATATCTGATGAAGAGCCACGATATCTCGGCCGAGGGCAAAACCGTGCTGATCTTGGGTACGGGCGGCACCAGCAACACCACGGCTGCCGTCTGCCAGGATATGGGCGCGGCCATGGTGTATAAGGCTACCCGTAAGATCGACCCCGCCAAGGCCGGGCAGAACCTGCTCACCTATGAGCAGGCCAAAGAGCACAAAGAGGTGCAGATCATCATCAACACCACCCCCCTGGGCACCTACCCCAATGTGGGCCAGGCGGCCATCGATCCCATCGACTTCCCCAACCTGGAGGCTGTTCTGGATGTGGTGTATAACCCGTTTAAAACCGAGATCGTACTACGCGCCGAAGAGCTGGGCATTCCCGCCTACAGCGGCTTTGAAATGCTGGTGGCGCAGGCTGTGTTTGCCGCCGAGCATTTTCTCTCGAAGCCCATCAATCACGCCGAGATCGGCCGCGTGCATGCCATTTTGAAAAAGGATATCTCGAATGTGAGCATCGTGGGCATGCCCTCGGCCGGCAAGCGCAGCATCGGCCTGCGCCTGGCCAAGCAGCTGGGCAAGCGCTTTGTGGATACCGATGCCCTGGTAGAGCAGCGCGCAGGCAAAACCATCCCCGAGATCATGGAGGAAGACGGCGAAAAGGCCTTCCGCAAGCTGGAAAACCGCGTGATCGCCGATGTGAGTAAGGAAAACCGTCAGTTGATCTGCACGGGCGGCGGCTGCCTGGAAACCGTGGGTACGGCGCGCCTTCTGCACCAGAACGGCCCGATCTTGTTTATCGACCGCCCGCTCGAAGAGCTTACCGTAGGCGGCAACTACCCCCTGAGCACCAGCCGTGAGCGCCTGGCGCAGATGGAGCAGGAGCGCCGCCCCCAGTATGTGGGCGCAGCCGATGAGACCATTCGCTACAATACTTCGTTTATGGAGGCCGTGATCGATGCGCTGGATGCCATCGACCGCTGGTTTGAAATGACCGAGCAGGAGGCATAACACGATGGAAGCAACCATTCGCCCGGGCAGCCTGGGCACACAAAATGCGGTGATCACCGCGCCGCCCAGCAAAAGCATGGCGCACCGTGCCGTGCTGTGCGCGGGGCTGGCAAAGGGGCTGAGCCGGGTGAGCAACCTGGAATACAGCCAGGATATCAAGGCAACGCTGGCAGGGGTGGCACAGGGGTGCGCCAAGGTGGAATGCGGCGAAAACAGCGCCCGCATCGAGGGCTACGGCGGCTTTGCCACGCTGGTAAAGCCCGTTTTCTGCGATGAAAGCGGCAGCACACTGCGATTTTTTATTCCGGTGTTCAGCTTAACGGGCCAAAAGGTGCGCTTTACCGGCGCAGGCCGCTTGTTCGACCGGCCCATGGGCGCATACCAGGAGATCTTTGATAAGCAGCGCCTGGAATTTACCCAGACCAGCCAGGATATCACGATCAAGGGCTCGCTGTGCCCGGGTGAATACGAGCTGCCCGGCAATGTGAGCAGCCAGTTTATCAGCGGCCTTTTGTTTGCGCTGCCGTTGCTGGATAAGCCCAGCAAAATTAAAATTTTACCGCCGTTTGAAAGCCGCAGCTATGTAGAGCTTACCCTCGGCGTGCTGCACGATTTCGGCGTGCAGGCCGATTGGAGCACCGAGGAGCCCGACACACTGCTCATTCCCGGCGGGCAGGCATACCACAACAGCGATTACACCGTGGAGGGCGATTACAGCCAGGCGGCTTTCTTTGCGGTGCTGGGCGCACTGCGGGGCGGCATTACCATCAACGGCCTACGGCCAGACAGCCGCCAGGGCGATGCCGCAATCCTGGATGTTTTAAAGCGCTGCGGGGCAAAATTTGAGCGCTTTGGCGACAGTGTGCGCTTTGAAAAAAGCCAGCTGACGGCCACCGATATCGACCTGGCCGACTGCCCCGACCTTGGCCCTGTGCTGATGGTGCTGGGCTGCTTCTGCGCCGGGCGCACCCATATTGCCAATGCGGGCCGCCTGCGCTTAAAAGAGAGCGACCGCATTGCGGCCATGGAGGCCGAGCTGGGCAAGTTCGGCGCCAAGATCACGAGCACCGAAAACGATGTGTATATCGAGGGCGGCGCGCCGCTGTGCGTGCCGGGCCGCCTGCACGGGCACAACGATCACCGCGTGGTGATGAGCCTGGCCGTGTGCGCGCTGGGCGCGGGCTTTACCGCCACCATCGACGATGCGCAGGCTGTGCGCAAATCCTGGCCGGATTTCTTTGCCGTTCTGGCAAAAACCGGCGCTGAAGTGGAGAGTGAAAACAATGGATAAAAATAAGATCTATCTCATCGTGGGCCTGGGCCTTTTGGGCGGCAAATACGCCAAAGAGCTCAGCGAGCAGGGCTTTACCGTAACGGGCATCAACCGCAGCGAAGGGCATTTGCAGTTTGCGCTGGAGCATGGCTATATCACCCGCGGCAAGACCCATGATTTTGAAGACCTCATTCAGGAGGCCGACCATATCGTATTCGGCCTGTATCCCACTACCTTTATCGAGTGGATGCGCCAGTACGCCAAATACATCAAGCCCGGCTGCGTGTTTACCGATGTTTCGGGCGTAAAAACCGGCCTTGTGGATACCGTTCAGGAAATGCTGCCCGAGGGCGTGGAGTTTATTGCCAGCCACCCCATGGCCGGCAAAGAGACCACCAGCGTGGAAAACAGCGATAAGGTGGATTTCAGCACCGCAAACTTTATTATCACTCCCACCGAAAAAAACACCCCGCAGGCCATTGCCTGGTGCCGTGAGCTGGCCGAAACGCTGGGCTTCAAGCGTATCAGCACACTGACTCCCGCCATGCACGACCATATGATCGGCTATGTGAGCCAGCTGTGCCATGCCATTGCTGCGGCGCTGATGATCGCCGAGGATAACACCCACCTGGCCGAGTACACGGGCGATTCGTTCCGTGATCTGACCCGCATTGCCCGCCTGAACGATAAAATGTGGGCCGAGCTTTTCTTGTGGAACAAAGAAAACCTGATCAACCAGATCGACCAGTTCGATATGGCACTGCAGGCCATCAAGCACGCCATGGAGGAGGACGACCGCGAAAAGCTGGAAAAGCTATTCCGCCTTTCTACCAAGCGCCGCGAGCTGTTTGATAAGCACTGAGCAAAAAAATGGAAAAATTGGATAAGAGAAGACCCAAATAAAACAAAGGGGGGCCCGGCCTATGCCGCGCAAAGAAAACCAAAAACTCAAGCTGATGGCTGTGCTGAATATTCTAACGCACTGCACCGATGAGCAACACCCCATGGGTGTGCCGGAAATATTGCAGAAGCTGAAGGAAAAAGGCGTTGGCGCCGAGCGCAAAAGCATTTATGACGATGTAGACAGCCTGCGCGACCTTGGCTATGCAGTAGAGCTGCGCCGCGGGCGCGGCGGCGGATACTACCTGGCCGAGGGTACCTTTCAGCTGGCCGAGCTGAAGCTTCTGGTGGATGCCGTGCAGGCCAGCAAGTTTATCACCAAGGCCAAAAGCCGCGAGCTGATCAAAAAGCTGGAGCAGCTTACCAGCTGCTACCAGGCCGAAGAGCTGCACCGCCAGGTGCTGGTAAGCGGGCGCTACAAGGCCAGCGATGAGCGCATTTATTACCGTGTGGATGCACTGCACCGCGCCATTTATGAGGGGCGGCAGATCAGCTTTCACTACCGTGACTGGCAGCTGAGCAAGCGCATGGAAGAGCGGCATGGGGGCCGGGCATACCAGGTAAGCCCCTGGGCACTCGTGTGGGAAAGCGGCAATTATTACCTGATCGCCTATACCGAGGGCCAGCTGCGCCACTACCGTGTGGACAAAATGGCCGAGGTGACCCTGCTGGAGGCCGCGCGCGAAGGTGCGGATGCCTATGCCGAATTTGATGTGACCCGCTATGTGCAGCAGATGTTCGGCATGTTCGGCGGCGAGCTGGTGCCCGTGACCCTTTTGTGCGAAAACCGCCTGGTGGGCGCGATCATCGACCGCTTTGGCACCGAGCCTATTTTGATACGCGATGAAGACGGCGAGCACTTCCGCATTCATGTGCAGGTGCGCGTGAGCCCGCAGTTTTACGGCTGGGTGGCAGGTTTTGGCGGCGGCGTGCAGATCACCGCGCCTGCCGATGTGCGCGCCGAAATGGCGGCTGTGATGCAAAAGATCGCCGCTGCGCACAGCGCTCCCTTGAAAAAATAAAACCAAAAGGCTGCTGCAAGAACTTTTTCCGGCAGCAGCCTTTTGGCTTATCCTTATAAAAATATTTTTACTATGCTGTTTCTTCCGGCGGCTCGGCCACCGTGTACTGCCCGGGGGCCAGGCCGTAGAGCGCACCGGCAAACAGCAGCAGGGCGGGGTTGCCGGGCAGATGGAAAAAGATGATCTCAAAATAGGCATACATCAGCATGCACAAAAAAATCAGCGTGGTGTATACCCGCCCGCCCTTTAGCAGCTGCCAGATCACCCGGCATGCGGCGGCCCAGATCATAACGCTTACCACAGGGCCGTAGCGCAAAAGCGCGGCGATAAAGCAGTTGTCCTGATTGGGCCACTCTTTCATAAACTGGCCCGCAATGGCAATGGGGTACAGCTGAAAGCCCTGGCTTTGCAGGTAGATGCGGCCGGTAAGGCAGATGTTAATATACTCGATCAGATCATCGGGGTGGTGGTCGTACCAGAAAACCATGCCAAGGCTGAACAGCATCAGCCAGACCGGGGCAAGGCTCAAAATAAGGCGCACGGCTTTGGGCCTGCAGATCCTGCGGATCGGCAAAAGCTTGACCAGAACCAAAAAGGCAATGGTGGCGCGCAAGACCACCTGTAAACTGCGCACATAGGGGCCGATGTCGTTAAAGCACTCGATGATGATCAGCGGGGCAAAATCGACCCAGCGCCAGTTCTTGGCACAAAAGAGCACCCAGGCGCACACAAGGCCCATCAAAAAGCCGCCCAGTGTGTTGGGGTGCGTAAAGCCGAAGTACCAGCGCTCACGGTAGGCATCCATCCAGTAGGTGTTTTCCAGAAAACCGACTTGGCTCAAAAGGATAATGCCCGCCAGCAGCAAGACCGTGCACAGGATCCAGTGCCGAACAGCGGTATCCAGCCGGACATCTTTGGCGGCGGCGACAAACAGAATGGCGTAAAAAAGCCAGATATCCTGCGTGTTGAAAAACACCCAGCGAAAAATAAACACGCTCATGCACAGCACAAGATACTGCCGCCAGCTGTAGCGGCTGCAAAGCAGCTTGAGCAGAATGAGCAGCAAAAGCGCGGGCAGGCAGACCCCGTCCAGCACAGCTTCGAGCCAGGGAAGCTTTGCGGGCAGCAGACTGCCGCTTAAAATCACGCTGGTAAGGTGCAGCCAGAGCGCGGCCAGAAAAGTGTTTTGCAGCAGGGCGCTGCGGGCAGAAAAATCACCGCCCAGCAAATAAGCCTCGCTGTGCCAGCGGCGGTGCGCTTCGGCGGCAAAATGCCCGGTGCGGGCGGCACCGGCCAGCTGCCAAAGCCCCAAAAGTGCCAGGGCGGCCAGCAAAAGATTCGCAAAAGGATATAGCATAGAGAAACCTCTTAGATCAAGCAGTTTTTATGGTAAAATGCACCCCGGGCCTTGGCCGGGAATTCTGCGGTGCTGCCTTTATTATACGGGCTTTGCCGCTTTGATGCAAGGAAAGGCAGGAAAGGAATATGGAAAACTGGTATCGGCAAAAGGATGCCTGGCTGCGCGCCAGGCCAAAGCTGTGCAGGGGGCTCATAGCAGTCAGCAAGGCACTTACACTGCTGGTATATGCCGCTTATGCGGGCAGCGCGGCGTTTTTGCTGGCCGCCGTGGCCGAGCACAGCCGCCCGTTGGAGCAGCTGGTGCGCTTTGTGCTGGTGCCTGCAATTACCTTCTGGCTGGGCACGGCACTGCGCGCCCGGCGGAACGCTCCGCGCCCTTACGAGGTGCTGGGCCTGCCGCCGATCGCGCATAAAAACACAAAGGGCAAAAGCTTTCCCAGTCGGCATGTGTTCAGCGCGGCGGTGATCTCGGCGGCGCTGTTTTACCTGCACCCGCACATGGGGCTTTTGTTTGGCCTGGTAGCCGTTTTGCAGGCTGTGAACCGTGTGCTGCTGGGCATACACTGGATAAAGGATGTGCTGGCCGGGCTGGCCTTTGGCTGGCTGTCCGGCTGGATCGGCTTTTGGCTGCTGTAAGCGGAGGAAAACGAACATGGCAAAGAAAAACGCACAAAATACGCGCGGCAAGCTGGTGGCGGCGGCATGGAAGCTGTTTTATGAGCAGGGCTACGATAACACCACGGTAGAGGATATCATTGCCGAAAGCGGCGCGAGCAAGGGCAGCTTTTACCATTATTTTGACGGCAAAGATGCCCTTTTAAGCAGCCTTTCTTACTTATTTGATGAAAAATATGAAGAGCTGGAGCCGCTTCTGCCTGCGCAGCCCAGCTGCCGTGCCGCGCTTTTGTATCTGAACCAGGAGCTGTTTACCATGATCGAAAACAGCGTGAGCATGGAGCTTTTGGCACGCCTGCTTTCCAGCCAGCTCATCACTCGCGGCGATAAGCACCTGCTGGACCGCGAGCGCACCTATTATAAGCTTTTGCGGCGGCTGGTGGGCGAAAGCTACCGCAAGGGTGAGCTTGCCCCCGGCGTTACCGTTACCGAGGTGGTAAAAGCCTACGCCATGGCCGAGCGCGCGCTGATGTACGATTGGTGCCTGAGCCAGGGTGAGTATTCACTGACACAGTATTCACAAAAAATGCTGCCCCACTTTTTGCAGGCATTCTGGAAATAAGAAAGAAGCCGGATAAACGAGCGGCCAAAATATAAAGAAAAATATTTTTATTTGTATAATAAATAGTACAAACCATAGTTTTTAAAAAATAAAGCGATAAATAAAATTAAAAATCAAATATACAAAAACAAGTACAGAACTTAGTGCAAACTTTGTTCTGTATTTTCGTTTAGGGAAAAGTTTGGTATGATAAGCAC
>CAVGKH010000015.1:18842-19734 GCA_963629755.1 Gemmiger sp. | reverse complement strand
GCGCGCAATACCCAAATTATCATAGCTCACGATCTGGCGCTCGGTATCAAACACCTTGCCCACTTCCAGGGCGATCTGTGCCTCTTTAAAACTGATAGCCAGGTCTTTTACATTGGCAATGGGGGTGCCGATGCCCACCACGGCCTTGATGTAATGGCTGCCCGAAAGCGTATCCACAATGCTCGCAGCCAGCTTTTCCATATCGCGGCTGTCGATGCCGCGCTTGATTTCTTTTACCAGCACGGTGTCGGTCTCGCTGATATTGAACACAAAGTCTTTCTGCTTATCAGGGAACAGCCCACTCACCGCATCGTAAGCCGAAATATCGTTGCCGCTCACCACGCGCACCAAAAGCACCACGCGGCTCACATCGGTGGCAAAGTGCATTTCACGCGCACGGGCATAAATATCGCCGGGCAGAATATTATCCAGCACCACATTTTTGATAAAGTTGGCTTTATCAAACTTTTCATCGTGATACTGCTTAATGCTCTGCAGGCTGATGGCAAGCACACCCGCAAACTGGGCGGCCTGCTCGTCGGTGCCCTCTACAAAAACGAGATAGTCATTGTGCTTTGCGCCCGAAAACGGCTGATAAGTATAACCGTCGCGCGCAAAATGCTCAGAACTAATAAGGTGCTCACCCGCAATGCCCTCGCGGATCTCACCCACCTGGTTCAGATCAGAGCAGGATACAATATTGCCCGTTTCGTCCAGCACGCCCACATTGCGGCCGATGGCATCCTTCATTTGGCAAACGACACCCTGAAAAACTCTGTTGGCCATAAAACACGATCCCTTTCTTACGAATTGTTCATAGGGGCGCGCGCGCTTTCGGCGCTTTAGTGCAGCCCTGACAGTTTTTTGTCAACATGAACAATTCCAAACTCAT
>CAVGKH010000015.1:14613-18832 GCA_963629755.1 Gemmiger sp. | reverse complement strand
GTGTATATTTTACACAATAGAATTTACTTTTGCAACATATTTTCACAAATAAATCGTGTTTTTATTGGGCAGTTTTCAATATTATGCCAACGGCGTATCTTCCAAGGCTGTTTTCAGTGTACTGTAATTCTGTGTAAAATTTGTGAATGTTTCGTAAAATAGTCAGATTTTATTTATTTTATACGCTTCTTGCTCTTATCTATGCGCTTTTTTCAGCATGGAAATTTCTTCCCCGGTCAGCTCGCGCCATTCGCCGGGTTTTAGGCTTTCGTCCAGCCTCACGGGGCCTATGGCAAGGCGGTGCAGGCCGTCCACCCCGGCGCCGTACACGCCGAACATGCGCTTGATCTGGTGATACACGCCCTGCCGCAGCTCTACCAGGGCCAGGCGCGGGTCGGGCGCTGTTACGCTCTGCCCGTTTTCGGCCCCCTGCACGCGCGCCTGCTGCGCGGGGGCCACGCTTATGCCCGCAGGGGCGGGCTGCAGCCCGGCCGGGTGCAGGGCCGTGCCGTCGGCCAGCGTTACGCCTGCGGCAAAGCCCTTTTGCATTTCCGGCGTCAGCGCGGTATCCAGCAGCACGGCATAGGTTTTGGGCACATGATGGCGCGGGCTTAAAAGATCATGTGCCAGGGCGCCATCATCGGTGAGCAGCACAAAGCCGGTGCTGCTTTTATCCAGCCGCCCGGCCGGAAACAGCTCTCTTCGCGGGAAACTTTCGGCTACCAGGTCAGCCACCGTAACATCGCGCTTATCCTCGCGGGCGCTCACCACGCCCTGGGGCTTATTCAGCATGATATACACAAACGGCTGTGCCCCGGCCAGGGGCGCGCCGTCCAGCAGCACTTCATCGCCTGCGTTCACCTGGGCATCGCCTTTTTTGCATATGGCACCGGCCACACGCACGCGCCCGCGGCTCAGCATTTCTTTTGCCCGGCTGCGGGTAACGCCCGCGGCCTCGGCAATATATCGGTCTAATCGCATGGGGTCTGCTCCTTTATCTGCTATTGCACTATCAGCCTATAGCAACGGGCCGGGTTTTGTCAAGCCCCGGCCGCTGCCAAAAACAAAAGCCTTTTTATGCGGGGGGCAAACCCTGCACAAAAAAGGCTTTTGGGTGGTTCAGTGCGCTTTATTTGCTCTTTTTGCCTTTACGCGCTGCAAACAGCACGGCCAGTGCGGCCAGGTACACGCCAAACACTACGGCATACAGCACCAGAGAAGAGCTGTCGCCGGTGCGGGGGGCATTCAGGGGCACTGCCTGCGGCACGGGCGTGGGCTCTTCGGTGGGGGCAGGCGTATTATCCGAAGACGAATGCTCGGTTTCGTATACATTACTTGGTACGCCGGGCCTTTTTAACAGCCGCAAAGCGGCACGGCATATTTCATAAGTTACATAAGGCTTTACACAGACCGGGGCGGGGTTTTATTTTCATTCGCCCGGCCGCCGCTTTTTGTGTTTGACTTGCTGCACAAAAAATTGCCTGCATTTTGTTGATATTTACCAAAATCATACGCACTGCTGTGTAGACAAGAGTTAACAAACGTTGTATAGCACAGTCACTATAAAAATGCAATGCCGAATTTGTTTCATAATTCGACAATTTGTGTGTTATTCTATTACTCTTTGGTTTTTCGGCCCTGTGCGGCCGATGCATTTTTTTCTTGCAAAGCGTAAAAAATCAGCCCTTTTGAACCTTTTGTTCGCAGCTGCCGTGCATGCTTTTTTATACAAAAAAGTATAAACTTTACATTTTTATGCCAAAATTTTATAAAAAAAGCAAAAGCGCCGTGCCTTTTGGGGGTGCCTGCCGCCCCAAAACACAGCGCTTTTGCCGGTCACTTATAATAAAAGTATTTTTTGCCCGCGCTCAGTATGCCCACAAACGGGTGCAGAAAGCCCGTGCGGCTTGAGCGGAACAGCCAAAAATACACAAGCGCCGCCACCTCACGCAGATAGCACGGCAAAACAGCCGTAAACGGCGTGGGGGCCGCAATGGCCGTTACCTTGGTAAAGCCCGCCATGGCGGCATACTGTTTGCCGCGGTAACAATGGAAATCATTCGTTACCAGCAAAATGGGTTCCTCGGCTCCAAGGCCCGCTTTTTGCATCAGCTCGCGCGAAAAAGCAAAGTTTTCTTCGGTAGAAGTGCTTTTTTCTTCGCTGATGATGTTTTGGACGGGCACGCCTTTTTCTATCAGGTAGTCGCGCATGGCTGCGCCCTCGGGCCGCAGCTCATCACGCCCCTGCCCGCCTGTGGTTATAATCATCAGCTCCGGGTGCTCGCAGTAGTAGGCATAGGCGGTATCCAGCCGCTCACGCAAAAGGCGGCTAGGCTTATCGCCCCGCAGGCCCGCACCCAGCACCACCATGGCTTTTTCCTGCCCGGTAGGGGCATAGCCGTAGGCGTTCCACAAAACAAACGCCAGCACGCAGAGCGCCGCCGCGCCCACTGCCCCCAGCACCCCCAGGGCAATATGCCCCGGCAGTGTGGCAAAAAAGCGGCCGGTGCTTTGGTAAAATGCTGCCCGTGCCAGCACGGCCAGCGTAAGCACATACAAAAGCGCTGTGCCAAAATTCAGGCTGCTGTGCGTAAGGTTGTAACCGCTGTAAAGGCACAGCGCCGCCGCCAGCACCCAAAAAAACATCTGCTTATTCTCCATGGCTTATTTTTTGATCTCGTTCCACACACTGCGGCCATCGAGCTGCGCTTTTACGCCCAGTGCATCGCACACGGTGTTTGCAATGGTGCCAAAGCCCATGCGGGTGCCCAGGTCTACACCGGGCTTCACGCCCTGGCCATACACCAGATACGGCACATACTCGCGCGTATGGTCGGTGGTTTTTAAATACGAGGGGTCGCAGCCGTGGTCGGCCGTGATCATCAGCACATCGTCCGGCTGCATTTTTGCCATAAAGCCGGGCAGGAAAGCATCAAACTCGGCAGTGGCGGCGGCATAGCCGGGCACATCGCGGCGGTGGCCGTACAGCATATCAAAATCCACCAGGTTCACAAAGCAAAGGCCCGTAAAATCGCGCTGCAAAATCTCGTTCGTTACGCGCAGACCGTCGGTGTTGCCGGTGGTGCGAATGGTTTCGGTAACGCCCTGCCCGGCAAAAATATCGTGGATCTTGCCCACGGCGATCACCTGCTGGCCGGCGCCCGAAACGGCATCCAGCATGGTGGCCCGGGGCGGCTGCAGCGAATAATCGTGGCGGCGGGTGGTGCGCTTAAAGTTGGCGGCGCAGTCGCCCTCAAAAGGCCGGGCGATCACGCGGCCCACGCCCACATCGCCCTTTAAGATCTCGCGGGCCTTGGCACAAATATCATACAGCTCTTCTACGGGCACCACGGCCTCGTTGGCTGCGATCTGGAACACACTGTCGGCGCTGGTATACACGATCACCTTGCCGGTCTTCATGCTCTCTTCGCCGTAATCGCGAATCACATCGGTGCCGGAGTAAGGCTTATTGCACAGCACACCGCGCCCGGTCGCGCGGGTAAATTCGTCCAGCACCTCCTGCGGGAAGCCGTGCGGAAAAGTGGGCAGCGGCTTAGGGCTTTCTACGCCCGCGATCTCCCAATGGCCGATGGTGGTATCTTTGCCCATGCTGGCCTCGCGCAGGCGGGCAAAGCTGCCGATGGGCGCAGCGCACTTTTCGCCGCAAGTCACGCCCTCGATGTTAAAAAGGCCCAGCTTTTGCAGTGTGTCGCTCTTAAAATGGGGGTCATGCGCAATGGCACCTAAAGTATTGGTACCCACATCGCCAAACTGGTCAGCATCCGGCTCTGCGCCAATGCCAAAACTGTCTAACACGATCAAAAATACTCGTTTTGCCATAATAACACGCTCCTTTATAGTTTTATCATACTCCGGTTTTGGGGTTTTATCAATTCACGCCAAAAAGCTTTTTGGCAATATCGGCGCTCTGCTTGGCATCTTTTGCGTAGTAGTCTGCGCCGATCATCTCGGCATACTCGGGGGTAAGCACCGCGCCGCCCACCATCACCTTGCAGGCAAGGCCGCTTTGATGCAGGGCCTTGATGGTCTCTTCCATGCTTTTTACGGTGGTGGTCATCAGTGCCGAAAGGCCCACCAGCGGCGCGCCGGTCTCGCGCACGGCCTGCACCACGGTTTCGGGCGGCACATCGCGGCCTAAATCCAGCACATCAAAGCCATAGCTTTCCAGAATCACTTTCACGATGTTTTTGCCGATATC
>CAVGKH010000015.1:10851-14603 GCA_963629755.1 Gemmiger sp. | reverse complement strand
ATCGTGGATATCGCCCTTTACCGTTGCCAGCACAATCTTGCCCTTGCTCTCGCTGGCCGAGCCTTCGGCGGCAATGGCATCTTTTACGGCCTCAAACGCACTTTGCGCGGCGGCGGCGCTTTGCAGAAGCTGCGGCAAAAACACCTTGCCCGCTTCAAAGCCCTCGCCCACGCGATCCAGCGCGGGGATCAGGTGGCCGTCCACTACTTCCAGCGGCTGCATGGTTTTCAGCATTTCGGCGGCGGCGGCCTTGGCCTCGGCCTTTAATCCTTTTTCAATGGCCGCGCCCAGGCTGCCCGCGCTGGCCCCCGCAGTCGCCGGGGCGGCACTGCCCGCGGCCTGCAGGCTGCTGGTAGCCGTCATGCCCGCATAGGCGTTTACATAGTCCATGCTCTTGGCATCGCGGTTGGTCAGCACGCGGAACGCCGCGCGCGCCGCCATCATCTCGTTGCTGGAGGGGTTGATGATCGCGAGATCCAGCCCTTCATACATGGCCAGCGTAAAGAAAGCCGTATTTAAATAGGTACGGCACGGCAGGCCAAAGCTGATGTTAGAAACACCCAGCACCGTGCGCACGCCTAGCTGCTCTTTGCACATGCGAATGGCCTTGAGCGTTTCCACCACGGCCTCCTGCTGGGCGCTGGCGGTCAGGGTAAGGCAGTCGATATAAATATCCTCGCGCGGGATGCCCGCGGCCAGTGCTGCCTCGGTGATGCGCCTGGCAATGGCAAAGCGCCCCTCGGCCTTGGGGGGTATGCCCTTGGAATCCAGCGCCAAGCCCACCACAGCCGCGCCGTATTTTTTACACAGCGGCAGAATATTGTTTAAAACGCTCTCTTCGCCGTTTACCGAGTTTACAATGGGCTTGCCGTTATAGGCGCGCAGGCCGCGCTCGAGGGCGGCGGGGCTGCTGGAATCCAGCTGCAGGGGCAGATCGACCACGCTCTGCAGGGCCTTTACGGTCTGCTCCATCAGGCTGGGCTCGTCGATATCCGGCAGGCCCACATTCACATCCAGCACCTGCGCGCCGTGGCTCTCCTGGTCCACGGCCTGTGCCAGGATATAGTCCATATCGCGCTCGCGCAGTGCCTGCTGAAAGCGCTTTTTGCCCGTGGGGTTGATGCGTTCGCCCACCACGGTAACATCGCACACATCCACGGCCTTTACCGGGGTACACAGCAGGCTGCGGATAATGGGCTTTGTATCCGCCGGGGCCTTGCCTTTGGTAATATCGCGCAGGTAGCCGATATACTGCGGGGTGGTGCCGCAGCAGCCGCCCACCATGCAAACGCCCAGCGGCAGATACTGCGCCATGGCATCGCGGAACATTTCGGGCGTAATATCATAACCCGAACCATCGGCCCGGGGCAGGCCCGCATTGGGCTTTACGAATACCGGAAAGTTTTTGGGCACGCTCTGGCAAAGGCGCTCGGCCAGGGGCAGGATCTCCACAGGGCCAAGGCTGCAGTTGATGCCCACGGCATCCGCGCCCAGGCCCACGGCGGTGGCTGCAAAGCTTTCTACACAGCAGCCGGTAAAACTGCGGCCGTTCTGCTCAAAGCTCATGGATACCATCACGGGCAGGGTGCTGTTTTCTTTGGCGGCCAGAATCGCGGCCTTTACCTCGTAAAGGTCGGTCATGGTTTCGATCACGATCACATCGGCCTCTGCCCCAGCCAGCATGATCTCTTTAAAGCAGTTATAGGCATCCTCAAATTTTAAGGTGCCCGCGGGCTCCAGCAGCTCGCCCAGGGGGCCTACATCCAGCGCCACCAAAGCGCCCGTGCCCTGCACGGCCTTGCGCGCGCACTCTAAAGAAGCTTTTACCACCTCGGCCACCGAATAGCCGCAGCCTGCCAGCTTTTTGGCCGAAGCGCCAAAGGTGTTGGCATACACGATATCGGCCCCGGCCTGTACATACTCGCTGTGTATCTCGGTAAGCAGCTCCGGCTCGGTGATGCTCAAAAGCTCGGGCTTTGCGCCCAGCTTTAAGCCCTTTGCCTGCAGCATGGTGCCCATGCCGCCATCCAGCAAAATATATTTTTTACGGTCAAACAGTTCGGTTTTATTCACAGCTGGTTCCCCTTTTTCTATATTGGCAGGTTTTTTGCAGCACACAGTGGGCGCACCCGGCGCGGTAGCCGGTAACAGGCTTTGGCGAAACGCCCAAAATCGCCGTTACGCTTTTGCGGGGCAAAAGCAGGCCGCTGCTGCCCACGGTAAGCCCGATCTTGCGGGCGGTATCGAGATAAGCGGCAAACACGCTTTGCAGCGAAAGCGGGCAGTCGCCGTACCCCGGCGAGTAGCGCCCGGTAAGATATAGCCCCTTTGCCGCGTATTCGGCACGCATTTCACGCTCTAAGGCATCGCACACCTGCTCGGTGAGCGTGCTGGCGGCGGCATCGGCGGCCACCGCGGCGGGCATATCCGTGGCGGAAAAGCGCTGCAAAAGGCGGTCGACCCCCGCGCCCAGAGTGGCGGCCATCAATATGGCATTTTCGCAGCCGCGCAGGTGGCGGGCCAGGTCGCTGCCTGTATTTTGCAGCGGCAGTTCACTTATGCTGCACTGCATCCAAACAGCGCGCGGCTGTGCGGCCGTGCGCAGCGCCGCCTCGGCCTTTTGCAAAAGCTGCCGCGTGGCATCGTCCGGTGCAGAAAAGCAGCCCATATAGCGCAGGGCCTGAGCTTCGTCCAGCTCGGGGGGCAGCGACGGGGTCAAAATTTTCATAGGCAGTTACAGCATATCTTTGATGCCGTCGTAGATCTTTTCGGCCACATCGGCGTTGTTCATGGCATACAGGTGAATGCCGTCGGCCCCGCCGTCGATCAGATCGCGGATCTGATTTACGGCATACTCGATGCCTGCCTCGTACAGAGCGGCATCATCGTCTTGATAGCGGGCGATCATTTTGGTAAATTCGCCGGGCAGGCTGGCGCTGGAAAGCGCCACGGTGCGCTCGATCTGGTTCTTTTTTACAATGGGCATGATACCGGCCGAAACGGGCAGGTCTACACCGTGCTTGCGGGCCATATTCAAAAAACGGTAATACTTGGAATTATCAAAGAACAGCTGGGTAATCAGGTGGCTCACACCGGCTTCTTCTTTCTTTTTCAGATTTTCCACATCTTCGGCCAGGGTGGCAGCCTCGGGGTGGCCCTCGGTATAGCAGGCACCCGAAAGGCCAAAGCTGCCGTAGTGCGCACGCAGAAAAGCGGCCAGATCACTGGCGTGAGCAAAATCGGGGCTTTCGGCGCGCAGGGAGCTGCGATCGCCCCGCAGGGTAAGAATATTCTGCACGCCGCCTGCAAACAGCTTATCGCAGGTGTCGGTCATGCTTTTTTTATTGCTGCCCATGCAGATAAGGTGCGCCAGCGGCTCTGTGCCCACTTCATTTTTCAAAAAAGCAGCAATATCCACGCTGGAAACGCCGCCCGCGCTGCCGCCTGCGCCGTAGGTAACGCTGATAAAATCGGGGTGCAGCTGTCCCATGCGTAAAAGGGTCTTTTGCATTTTTTCGTAATTTTCCACCTGCTTCGGGGGGAAGCATTCAATAGAAAACACGCATGGCTTTTGTGCAAACATCTGGCGAATGTACATAGTGGTTAGTCCTTTCTTTTCCCTCTTCGATCGGTCGGCCTGTTTTTTATTATCATGCCGGGCTTTGCCGGGTTTTGCTTTAGCTGCGGGTAAGGCCCGGCAAAGCCATTATAAGCTGTTTATAAAAATGTAAAAATGCTTTTTTATAAATTGG
>CAVGKH010000015.1:0-10841 GCA_963629755.1 Gemmiger sp. | reverse complement strand
TTCTTCATAAAGCAGGCAGTCGCCCTCGGCTGCATCGCACGGCAGCTCTTCACATAAAACTTCCCGTTCGTTTTCTTCGTCGTCTACCAAGCGGGCAATGCCGCCCTCGCGTGCGTCCAACACAAAATAGCTCATGCCGCTTCTCCCTTTGTGCAGGCATAGTGCAGCTCGCCGTCTTGCCGCCACACGGCCACGCTGCCGCTTTCATCGGTGCGCAGCACTTCGGCGCCCACCGAAGCAAAGCTTTGCAGCGCCTCTTTGTGGGGGTGGCCGTAGCTGTTATCCTTGCCGCAGCTGATCACCACCAGCTGCGGGCTGACAGCCTGCAAAAACGCCTGCGTGTTGGAGGTGCTCGATCCGTGGTGCGCTGCCTTATACACATCGGCCTGCAAGTTCTGGCTTTCGGTATCCAGCAGGTTCTGCTCTACGGCCTTTTCACCGTCACCGGTGGCCAGCAGGCTCAGGCCGTTTGCATCAAAGCGCAACGCCGTAGAAATATCGTTCAGGTTATCGGTTTTGATGCCGTCGCCCAAAATCGTGATCTTGCCATTGCCCAGCGCGTAGGTATCGCCGGGTGCTGCCTGCACGGTGGCGATATCTTTTTCTTCCAGCACATTCAGCACACGCTCATAGGTGCTGGTGGTAGGCTCGGGGCCGTTATCAATGTTGGGCATGATCATTTCGCCGATCTCATACTGCTTGAGCACCGCCGCCATGCTGCCGATATGGTCGGCATGGGGGTGGGTCATGATCACATAGTCCAGCTTTGTTACGCCCAAAGAATCCAGATAATTAAAAATAGCCTCTTTTGAATCGCGCACACCGGCATCGATCAGGGCATAGTGCCCGTTGCTCTGCAAAAGCACACTGTCACCCTGGCCCACATCGATAAAATGCACGGCATCGGTCACCGTGGCGGGAATGCCCACCGATTCCTGCGGGGTGCTGTTGCCCACGGCACCGTTGATCTCGTCCCACCCGGGGATCATGCCCTGGTCGGCCAGAATATCCACCAAAAGGCACAGCGCCGCCGCTATGGTAAACAGCCACCATTTCAGGTTTTTTATCTGCGTTTTCCTTTTGCGCGTGCTGCGCCGTCTTTTTTCGGCCATTTGTTCTGCTCCTTTCTGCCCGGCAGGTTGATTTTGGTTTTATGCTGCGGGGCACCTTGTTTTGTCTGCGCGCCGGCTCGGTTCAGCGGCGTTTCCCGGCGCATTCGCCGGGCCGCCGTGGGGGCCAGCAGGGGGATCAGATCTTCGCGATGGGTCAGCTGCAGGGCCTTTGCTACCTTATCGGCGTTTTTCGGCTCGTAATAGGTGAGCAGTGCGCGCTGCATAGCCTTGCCCTCGGGCGTTTTTTCCACAAACACGGGCTTGAGGGTGTAAGGGTCAAGCCCGGTATAGTACATACAAGTCGAAACCGTGCCGGGTGTGGGGTAAAAATCCTGCACCTGCTCGGGTTTCATATGGTTTTTATACAGATACTCCGCCAGATACACGGCATCTTTTAAGGTGCTGCCGGGGTGGCTGCTCATCAGATACGGCACCAGATACTGCTTTTTGCCTGCCTTTTTGGTGAGCTGGTAGAACTTATCCTTGAATTTGTTGAATACTTCCACCGGGGGTTTGCCCATATAGGCCAGCGTGGCCGGGGCGCAGTGTTCGGGGGCTACTTTGAGCTGGCCGGAAATATGATGCTCGACCAGCTCTTTAAAAAAGGTATCGTCCGGGTCAGCCATCAGGTAATCGTAGCGGATGCCGCTGCGGATAAATACTTTTTTTACGCCGGGCAGCGCGCGCAGCTTGCGCAGAATGCCCAGATATTCTTTGTGGCTCACCAGCAGGTTGCCGCAGGGCTTGGGGGCCAGGCAATGCTTGCCGCCCGCGCACATTCCCTTTTGCATCTGCCGGGCGCAGCTTGCAAAGCGGAAGTTTGCCGTGGGGCCGCCCACATCGTGAATGTAGCCCTTGAACTCGGGGTCTTCGGTAATGCGCCTGCCCTCTTCTAAAATGCTGGCCTCGCTGCGGCTGGTCACACGGCGGCCCTGATGCAGCTGAATGGCGCAGAAGTTGCACCCGCCAAAGCAGCCGCGGTTCTGAATGATCGAAAATTTCACTTCTTCAATGGCCGGAATGCCGCCCTGGGCATCGTAGCTGGGGTGGTAGCGCCTTGTAAACGGCAGCTTATACACTTCGTCCAGCTCCTGACGGCGCAGCGGCACCGCCGGAAGATTCTGCACCAGGTACTTTTCACTCTGCTTCTGCACCACGATCTTGCCGCTCACGCAGTCCTGGTTATCCATCTGAATGCGGCAAGCTTTGGCGTAGGCTACTTTATCCTCGCGCACCTTGCGGTAACTCGCGCACTCCACATAGGTGGCAGGCAGATGGTCGAAATCCGTGAGGTAGCATGTGCCCTGCACATCGGTGATGCTGCTTACCGGCTCGCCGTTTGCCAGGCGATGCGCGATCTCGCGGGTCTGGTGCTCGCCCATGCCAAAGCTTACGATATCCGCGCCCGAGGTCTCTACAATGCTGGGCAGCACATCTTCTTTCCAGTAATCATAGTGGGCAAAGCGGCGCAGGCTGGCCTCCAGCCCGCCTAAGATCACGGGCATATCCGGGTAAGCCTGCTTGGCCAGCTGGGTGTATACGGTAGCACAGCGGTCAGGCCGCCTGCCGGTTTTGCCGCCGGGGGTGTATTCATCCTCTTTGCGGCGGATCTTGGCCACCGAGTAATGCGCGACCATGCTGTCTACATTGCCGCCGCCGATAAAAAAGCCGTAGCGGGGCTTACCGTATTCCTTAAAGCTTTCACAGCTGGTAAAATCCGGCTGCGAAAGCATACCGATGCGAAAGCCCTCGGCCTCCAGCACGCGGCCAATAATGGCCGCGCCAAAGCTGGGGTGGTCTACATAGGCATCGCCCGTTACCAGCACAAAATCCACATCCTGCCAGCCCCGCGCCAGCATATCGGCGCGGCAGATGGGCAGAAACTCGTTGTAAACTTCCATTCATTCCTCCGTTTTGGGGCACATGGCCTGCGGCAAAAGCACTTTGGCCCTATGCGGGCTTTATCATTCGCCTGCTGGCTGTGCCGGGGTATCCTGCGCCATCTTGCGCTCGATCCACTGTTGACGGTTGATCAGCACCGGGCGGGGCTTTGCGCCCTCGTAAGGGCCGATAATGCCTTCCTGCTCCATTTCGTCCATAATGCGGGCCGCGCGCGCATAGCCCAGCTTGCAGCGGCGCTGCAGCATGCTAGTGGAAGCCTGCCCCATCTCGATCACAGCTTCCACAGCCTGCTCAAACATCGAGTCGTGCTCGCTGCCGCCGTCGGCGTCACCGCCGCCGTTTTTGCCGCCGGAATCCTGCGCGGCAATGCGCTCGGTGTTGGCCATCATAGATTCATCATACTGCGCGGTGCTGCTCTTCTTGATATAATCCAGCACCGCCGTGATCTCTTCGTCTTTTACATAGGTTCCCTGAATACGGGTAGGCTTGGGCGCGCCCACGGGCAAAAACAGCATATCGCCCATGCCCAGCAGCTTTTCGGCACCTGCCGAATCCAGAATGGTGCGGCTGTCTACCTGGCTGGAAACCGCAAACGCAATGCGGCTCGGGATATTGGCCTTGATCAGGCCTGTGATCACATCTACGCTGGGGCGTTGGGTGGCCACGATCAGATGCATACCGGCCGCACGGGCCTTCTGCGCAATGCGGCAGATGTAATCTTCTACTTCCTTGCCGCTCACCATCATCAGATCAGCCAACTCATCGATGATAATGGCAATATAAGGCAGTTTTTCCACGCCCGGGGTCACGGCAGCCATCTTGTTGTAGGTTTTGATATCACGCACATTGCTCTCGGCAAACAGGTGGTAGCGGCGCTCCATCTCGGCCACGGCGCTGCCCAGTGCGCCCGCCGCCTTGCGCGGCTCGGTCACAACAGGCATCAGCAAATGCGGAATGCCGTTATACTCGGCCAGCTCCACCACCTTGGGGTCGATCAGGATCAAGCGCACATCCTCGGGGCTGGAGCGGTATAAAAAGCTAATGATGATGCTGTTCACACACACCGATTTACCGCTGCCCGTAGAGCCTGCTATCAGCAGATGCGGCATTTTGCAAAGGTCAGCCACCATGGCCGTGCCCGCGATATCCTTGCCCAGCGCCAACGTTAAAGGCGAAGTGGCATTGGCGTAATTCTGCGATTCAAATATGCCGCGAATGCTCACGCTGGTTTTGGTATCGTTGGGCACCTCAATGCCCACGGCGGGCTTGCCGGGAATGGGCGCTTCAATGCGAACGCCCGCCTTGGCCAGATTCAGTGCAATATCATCGGCCAGGCTGGTGATGCGGCTGATCTTTACACCTGCCTGCGGCTGCAGCTCATACCGCGTTACCGAAGGGCCGCGGCAGATATCCAGAATGCGGGTCTTTACGCCAAAGCTTTCCAGCGTGTTTACCAGAATATCCGCGTTTTTGCGCATTTCAGCCGCCGCCTGCGAATCATCGGTCTCGCGCTGCTGCTCTAAAAGGCTCAGCGGCGGAAAATCATATGTATAGCTCGTGCCCTGCTCCAGCACGGCCTCGGGGGCGCTGCTCATGCTGCCGTTTACGGTAGCCTTGTGGATCAAATGCTCCACTTCGCCCGCCGGGGCGGTGCTTTCGTCAAACTGCACTGCAGCCGGGGCAGCTTCGTGCTGCGGGGCGGGCGGTGCAGGCTCAGCTGCAGGGGCCGGGGGGGCTTCTTTCCGCTCTGCCTGCACGGGCACCTCGGCCATGATCTTATCCGGGCTGCCCAGCTGCTCCCAAAGCTCGCTGTCTGAGAGTGCAGCATGTGTTTCTTTTTGCGGTGCCGCCGATGCTGCACCCTCCTCTGCGGCCTGCGCTTCCAGCGGAAGCGATATTTCAAACTCGCCGCCCAGCTCTGCCGAAATATCCGGCTCGCCGTGCATATCTTCTATTTTGGGCGGCTCAATGGGTGCGGGCTTCGGCCGCCAGCGGCGGCTCAGCACCTCGCGCAGCGGGTTGAGGCCAAAGGTGCCGCCGGGCCCCACCTCAATATGTTGGCTCTCAGCCACAGGCATGCTCACCACAGGGCTCTGCACTGGCGCGGCAGGCTCAGTCTGCGGCGCCTGCCGTTCATTTACCGCCTGGGTAACGGTTTTGCGCTGTGTGCCTACGATCTCGTTAAAATCGGGCACGATGCGCGGCGGCTCGCTCTGCACGGGCTGCACCGTCTGCACGGGCGCCGCGGCAGGCTCCTGCTGCTGCACCGGATCAGGCCCAAGGTCGATATCAATATTGAACTGGGCCCGGCGCGCCGCCAAAGCCGCCTCGCGCTCTTTGCGGGCAGCGCGGCGCTCATCGTTTTCCCGCTGCAGCTCCTCGCTGCGGCGGGCGGCTTCCTCGCGGCGCTCACGGGTATCGGTAATATGCTCCCGGCCGCTTTCCATCGCGCTGCGCCCCAGTTGCACAAGGTATGCAATGCTGATGGGGAACGAAAAATAAGCCAGCAGCGCCAGCAAGATCAGCAGCAAGATCACTGCCACCACCTGGCCGCAGAAGGTGGTAAGGCTTGCGCCTAGGATCGTGCCCATCACGCCGCCGTGCCAGCCGCCGCCGCTGGCGGCCTTGTAGCTGTCGGTCACGACCTCTAAAATATTCATGCCGGTGTAATCGGTGCCGGAAAATGCGGTAGGCAGGCCGCAGAATACCGGCAGAAACAAGGCAGCCTGCACATACATCACACCGCGCTCGCCCTGAAAGCGCTGCCAGGCCAGTGCCAGCAACACTGCACCCATCCAATATAGCGCAGCGCCAAAAATGCCAAACATCACGCTGCGCAGCGCCGCCCAAAGCGAATGCCCCGGCACAAAAGCGAGCAGCACAAAAACAAGGCCCGCTGCAGCCAGCGCTGCGCCGCCTGCAGGATCTTTGCGAGGCTTACGGCGGCGGGCCGTGCCGCCTGTGCGGCTGCGTGTGCCCTGGCCGGATGCCCCTCGCTGCTTTGCTGATTTTTCGTTTGCGGAATTTGCCATAGTTCTCCTCACGGTAAAGCCGGGAAAGCCTGCCCGGCCCCGGTTGTTTTTTTCTTAAACAGAAAGGATAAAACCCTTCTCGTTATGCGTTTTTTCTGTCGATTCATCGGGCCGCTGCCGCCCGGCAGAGCCCATAAAGATACAGAATATATTATAGCACAATTTCCCTGCTTTGTAAAATCCGAATCGGTTGAAAAAAGGTGAAAAATACCGTATACTGATGGATAGAAAAAGTCTTCTTGATTTTGCAGAAAAACATAGTGAAAGCGAGTTTTTTATGATCCTTCAAAAACGCATTTCCATTTCGGGGCGCTGGGTGCATGCAGCGGCTCTGCTTTACCTTTTGCTGCCCGCCGTTCTGTTTGCTTTCGGCTGGCTTCGCCCTGCCGCCCTGCTGCTTACGCTGGCTGTTCTGGCGCTTTTCGGCTATACGCTGGGGCAAAGCCTTTCCGGCCGTGGGCAGGCCGTGCAGCTTTCTATTTGGTATATAGCTGTATGCCTGGCCGCCCTGCTTTTCTGGATGTGCCTTTCCGGCATTGGCGGTATAGGGCACCAAAACCTCGATTATTATGTACGAAACCCCATTTTAAACGACCTCACCTCTTTTTCGTGGCCGCTCCGGTATGATCTTTCGCAGCAGGGCACCGCTGTGCAGGCCATTTGCGGCAGCGACACTGTGGGCTTTGTATATTACTTTTTCTTCTGGCTCCCGGCCGCTGCTCTGGGCAAGGTTTTCGGCAGCGCGCAGCTGTGGCTGTTTTTGTGGTGCTTTGTCGGGCTGTGCCTTGTCTGGCTCGAAGTACATCTGTTTTTGCAAAAGCAGTCGCTTTGCATCCCCGCGGTGCTCATCGGCTTCAGCGGGCTGGATTTTATCCCGTTTTTTCTGCAGGAGGGCCTTGTAAAAACCGCGCATATGGAATGGTGGGCCGGGCATTTGTTTCAGTATTCCAGCAACACCACGCTGCTTTATTGGGTGTTCAACCAAGCTATTCCTCTTTGGCTGATCGTATCTCTGCTTTTGAATCTGGGCACTGCAAACGGCAGTGTGGCGCTTTGCAGCCTTGCTTTTTTGTATTCTCCGTTTGCCACCTTCGGCATGATCCCGCTGGCCTTATGGGCAATTCGGCAAAACGGCCTCGGCAACACCCTGCGCACCGCAGCCAACTGGTTCACACCGCTTTTGATGCTGGGTGTATTCGGCAGCTTTTATCTTTCCAACTCCGGCAGCCTGGGCGCAAACGGTTTCATCTTTTTCTGTAATGGCCTCTCAGCGCTCAAGTGGTATGTTCCGTTTGTTGTGCTGGAAGCCGGGGTCTATATCTTCTGCCTGCGCAAAGAGCTTCTGCGGTATGACGACTATCTGCTCGTTGCATCGCTGGAGCTGATCGTCATTCCGCTGTATAAGCTTACGGATGCCAATGATTTCTGTATGCGTGCTTCTATTCCGGCACTGTTTATTCTGTGCATAAGCGTTATCCGCTATCTGCTGCAGCACAAAAACAAAACCTGCCTGGCGCTGGCTCTCTGCCTGCTGATTGGCGCGGCCACCCCGGCCACCGAAATGCTGCGCAGCACAAAATATATGCTGGAAGGCGAACCGGATGCCAACCTGATCGGCAGCAGCTTCTCGGCCATGGTGCTAGACCGCTACGAATACGCCGAGACCCTTGTGACCACCGTAGATGAGCAATTTTTTGCCCACAACTGGCAAAACACCTTTTTTGAAAAGTATCTGGGAAAATAAAAGCTTTTATCCGTCCGCTTTTTTTCAACGAAAGGCGCCCACTATGCGTCGTATCCTTTTTCTGATCACTGCCGCTTCCTGCAGCCCGCTCTATTCCACCGCCGTAGAAAAGCTTTTGGCCGTCTGCCGGCAGGACGATTCTTTCCGCCTGCTTCTGCAAAACGGCGATACCGTGCACACCAAGCTGATCAGTTCTTCCGGCGAGGTTCTTTCCGATGCTTCTCTGCCGTAGCTGGCCCGCTATGCCGAAGCCGGTTTCAGTGTGGACGCCATGGTTTCCACACCCGAAGCCCTGCTGCTGCACTATGCCTACAGCGCCGAACTGTCGCCGTTTGTTGTCATCAATCTTGCACAGGAGCAGCTGCTGCCTGTTGCCGATCCTTACCCCTGCACCCCCTTGGCCGATACTCCCGTGCAGGGTCGGTACTGGGTATTTAATGTTCGCCCCAACCATATGGACTATAAAAACCGTGAATTTTCTTATGATATTGCCGTTTTTGATTTGCATACGCTACAATGGTATAAGCTGCCGCTTTTGCCGCAGCCTGTAAAAACCGTGCTGTGCAATAGCAGCGGGCAGCTGCTTTTTCTGGCTGCCGATTCCTCTGCCTGGTACACTGCCTCTCTCTCAGCTTTTATAAGCAGTCCTATCCATTATCCATGTACACCGCCCCGTTTTTTTGCCGGGGCGGTATTTTTATCTTCCGGCCTCGATCTCTTTATATAAATAGTTCAGCACATCACTGATACCGCCCATCTGGTCAATCAAACCCTCGCGCACCGCCTTCTCACCGGTCAGCACCGTGCCCATATCCATCACCAGCTCACCGGTATGCATCATCAGCTGGGTAAACCGGCGCGGTGTAATAC
The DNA here is from genome assembly GCA_963629755.1 of Gemmiger sp. GTDB lineage: Bacteria > Bacillota > Clostridia > Oscillospirales > Ruminococcaceae > SFIE01. The sequence goes on along the minus strand of CAVGKH010000015.1, from coordinate 2,181 downwards.
TCGAATGCTCGGCCACAAAGCCGGTGATACGGTCCCGCATCTGGTCAAAATAGCGCATGGTCTGCGGCACACCCAGCACCGTGCCGCTGTGGCGCACAGGATGCACCATCATGGTAGCTGTGGGTACGATAAAGCTGCGCCGGGCACTGACTGCCAGTGGAATGCCGATGGAATGCCCGCCGCCCAGCACCAGCGCCGCGCTGGGCTTGCTCACCCCGGCGATCAGCTCGGCCAAAGCCAGCCCTGCCTCCACATCGCCGCCCACAGTGTTTAAGATCACCATCAGCCCATCAATGGCAGGGTCTTCCTCGATATCCACGATCTGCGGTATCACCTGCTCATAGCGCGTTGTTTTCTGGTTTTCGGGCGCGCTCACATGCCCCTCGATCTGCCCCACCACCGTAAGGCAGTGAATGGAATACCGGCCCTTAGTATGCGCCACCGAGGCTGTTTCGCGCATATAATCCAGCTCCTGCTTTTCTTCCTCTACCTGGGCCTCACTCACAGGCAAATGGCCGCTTTGCTTTGCCATATAAGCACCTCTTTCTTGTCAAAAATCCCTGTAAAATTCTGCCTGCTGCGCGGGCTGTAAAAAGTTTTGCCCATATTCCATACTTTTATTGCGCCGTGATTGATTTTTATTTGACAATCTTTCCAACTCTGCGCTATACTTTATTTTATAGCTACTATATTTTATGTTCTGCGCTCCTTCGCACAGAGCTTTGCAAAAAGGAGAAATGCCAAATGCCTGCCCAGGGAAATGCTTCTTTGCCGGTGATCAAACGCCTGCCTAAATATTACCGTTATCTTTGCATGATGCAGAAAAATGGCATCACAGAGGTTTCCAGCAAATATTTAGCCGATACACTCGGCACCACCGCCAGCCAGGTGCGGCAGGATTTCAACTGCTTCGCCAGCTTTGGGCGGCAGGGCATCGGCTATGAGGTCGATAAGCTCGTAGATGAGCTTGGCAAGCTTTTATTTGGCGATGGCGAGCCCCTGCCCAGCATTATGGTCGGTGCCGGCCGCCTCGGCTCGGCTGTTTCACGCTTTATCACCAGCGAAACCAGCGGCTACAAGCTGCTGGCTGCCTTTGACGGCAACAAAGACCTTGTGGGTAAAGACCTGAACGGCGTGCCCATTTATCACACAGATAATCTTGTAAACTTCTGCACCGATAATCATGTAGAAATGGCCGTTTTGTGCCTGCCCCGCTCGGGCGCGGCTGTGATTGCCCCTAAATTGGTAGAAGCCGGTGTAAAGGGCTTTTGGAACTTCAGCCATTACGATCTGGTAGTCGATTATCCCCAGCTGATCGTAGAAAATGTTCACTTGGGCGACAGCCTGATGAGCCTGAGCTACCGCCTACGCAACGGGCAATAAAACTTAAAGGAGCAGTTTTCTGATGGCTAAGTTATATTTTCGGTACGGTGCCATGAACAGTGGCAAAAGCACCGCTCTTATGCAGGTAGCGCACAACTATGAAGAGCGCGGCATGCGCGTGCTGGTGATCAAACCCCGTATCGACAGCAAGGGCGGCGATAAGCTGCTCAGCCGATTGGGGATCTCCCGCACGGTCGATCATCTGGTTTCGGCCGGTGACGATGTGTATGCGCTGATCGAGCGCGAGACCAAAAGCGAAACGCCGCCTGCCTGCGTTTTGTGCGATGAAAGCCAGTTCTTTACGGCAGAACAGGCAGAACAGTTGTTTCGCGTTACCTGCCTGCTGAATGTTCCTGTGATCTGCTATGGCCTGCGCACCGATTTTTCCATGCGCGGCTTTCCCGGCTCTACCCGCTTGCTGGAGCTGGCGCACACCGTAGAAGAAATGAAGACCATTTGCTTCTGCGGGCGCAAGGCCCTGTGCAACGGCCGCAAAATCGGCGGTGAATTTGTATTTGAGGGTGACCAGGTAGCCATTGACCAGGTAGGCGACGTGGAATATGTGAGCCTGTGCCCGCAGTGCTATTTCCGTGAGCGGGAAAAGTTTTATGCAAGAATTCAGAAAAAAGCCACGAAGTAACAGTTTCTTTCTGTATTTTTGATTTTGTTTTCAACTTTTCGCAAAAAAGTGTTGACATTTATCTAATGCCTTGCTATAATAATACCTGTTCGGCGGGCACACTGCCAGACAATAAAATATGCGGATGTGGCGGAACTGGCAGACGCGCTAGATTCAGG
>CAVGKH010000014.1:10729-19859 GCA_963629755.1 Gemmiger sp. | reverse complement strand
ACTTTATTTTGTTAAGTCACACCGATAAAATCTCCCGAAAAAGCTTTAAAATCAAAAGTAAAACAAAAATCAAAAAACAACAAGAAAAGCGATACAAAATAATTTAAAGCAAAAAATAACCAAATGAAGAAATAAAAATCAAAAACAAATGCCCATAAGCCCTGCCGGTCGCAATATCTCAAAAGAAAAATAGATTCCACAAAACCAAATGCCCAAACGCCTAAAATCAACCAACGCCCCAAAAACTTGTAAATAAAAAGGCTATTGCACAACCCACATGCAATAGCCTCTTTGTCATAGCAGACATAATAATAAACTAAACAAACCTTGCCTTACCGTAAAGGCTCCCTCTTTGAGGGTGACTCCCCGCTGCACGGGGAGATGTCGCCAAAAGCGACAGAAGGGTTCGGCTGCGAAGCAGTGTCGCGCGTTAGCGCGACTGAGGGAGTCACACCGCCCCTAAAACCGAATCCCACAGCAGCTTGTGCGTGGGCGCATAATACACATACCGCGGCTGGCCCCAGCTCTGCGCCGTTTCGTCATAGCTGTCATCCATGGCATTGCCGGTGCTGTCGGCTGAAAGCGAATCCACCAGCATACGGCACAAAAGGCCGTTGCCAAGCTCCACATCCGCAAAAATGCGCAGGCACTGCCCGGCGGGCACAGTGTAGGTCGTGTTCAGCAGCGCGTAATAAGCGCTCGATTCCGGGATGCCGATCGCATCCCAGGCAGCATCCGCCCGCACGGCGGCCTGCCCTTCGGCATCCAGCGCAACCGCAATGCGGTCGATCTCCCTGCCGTTCAACTCAGCCGTCAGCGAAATGCTTTTGATCTCCGGCATAGCATCACCGCTTTGGCTGAAGGAGATCACGATCGGCTGTTCCTCCTGCACCTGCAGCAAGCTGCTTTCTGCATCGCGTGTAAAGGTAGTCGAGCCGCAGGGGTTCACATAAATATCCGAAAGCACATCATACTGCGGGGCAAAATAGTCCTTCAGTGCCTGCGTGCGCAGCGCGCCGCCTGCGCCGAAACTGCATGCGCATTTCGTTCTCGATGCACCGGCTGGCGTAGGTGCTGAATTTGATCCCGCGCGCAGGGTCGTAGGTGTTCACGGCCTTGATCAGCCCAATGGTGCCGGTGCTCACAAGGTCCTCGGCTGAATCGGCGGCGTAATATTTCTTGGCAATGTGCGCCACCAAACGCAGATTATGGCGGATCAGCGTATCCCGCGCGGCGGCATCGCCGTTTGCCAGCGCGGCAAAGGCAGCCTTTTCCTGCTGGGGCGAAAGCGGCTGCGGAAACCGGCTGGGCGCCAAATGCAGCGCTAAAAACAGCATACGCCCCAAGGCGGCGGGCAAAAAAGCAAACAGCATGGCACCCTCCTCATATACGCAAGCATTCAAAAAGTTCTCTCTGCCCCCAACATATGCCTTTCGCCCGCTTTTGTATGCTTTGTGGTAGAAACCGCGCCGCATTTACGCTATAATAAAAAGTAAAGCCGTGAAATCAGGTTTTGAAAAAATGGCTTTTGTGCAGTTGCCTGTAGGGGCGGGGCTCTTGCTCCGCCCGTCTGAAAATCAAGCACTCTGCATAAATAAGGCGGAAAACTTTCCCTAACCATAACCGCGCACTAAGGGCCAATCTTTAAGAATGGCCGCCATGCGGTGAGGAACATTTGGCCAAAGGCCAACCGTGACGAACCACATGGCAGCCATTCGCCCAAGCCGCACCCTCTCAGCCGTCCATCCTTCTCTCATACTCAAATTCGTATACATCTGTTTATATATCTGTCTGTTTATATTTATATATTTATAATGTAATATAAAGGGGAACCACAATGCTGGAAGAACTCAAACAACAAGTATGCCGCGCCAACCTCATGTTGCCCGAGCGCGGCCTGGTCACCTTCACCTGGGGCAATGTTTCGGGTGTCGATCGCGAAAAGGGCCTCATGGTCATCAAGCCATCGGGCGTAGACTATAACGGCATGACCCCCGATGATATGGTGGTCGTAAGCCTTGCTACGGGCGAGCGGGTCGAGGGCAGGTGGAAGCCCTCGAGCGATACCGATACACACCTGGTGCTCTACCGGTCCTTCCCGGAGCTGGGCGGTATCGTGCATACGCACAGCCGCTGGGCTACCAGCTTTGCACAGGCCGGGCGCGGTGTGCCCGCCATGGGCACCACGCAGGGCGACTATTTTTATGGGGAAATTCCCTGCACCCGCGCCATGACCCCCGCCGAAATCGCCGGAAAATACGAGCTGGAAACCGGCAATGTCATCGTGGAGACCTTTCAAAAGCGCGGCATCGACCCCATGCAGGTGCCCGCCGCGCTGGTGCGCAGCCACGGCCCGTTCGTGTGGGGCACCGACCCTTTCAACGCCGTGCATAATGCCGTGGTGTTGGAGGAAGTCGCCTTTATGGATTTTCACGCCCTTATGCTCAATCCCAACCAGCCCCCCATGCAGCAGGAACTGCTGGATAAGCACTATCTGCGCAAGCACGGCCCGGGCGCTTATTACGGCCAGGGGTAAGGCATAACCCATCATGGAGGAAAACGATATGGAAAAAACACTTTTTGGAACCCTGCCGGACGGCACGCCCGTGCATGAATACACGCTGCGGGCCGGGGCACTTTCGTGCAGCATCATCACCTACGGCGGCGCGCTGCGCACGCTGTGTGTACCGGATAAAACCGGCACGCCGGTCGATGTAGTGCTGGGCTTTGATACCCTGCAGGATTATCAAAAGCAGGATAAATACATCGGCGCGCTGGTGGGCCGCTATGCAAACCGCATCGGCAATGCCCGTTTTACGCTGAACGGCCGGGAATACAACCTGGCGGTGAACAACGGCCCCAACCATCTGCACGGCGGCCTAGTGGGCTTTAACAGCCAGGTGTGGCAGGCCGAACCAGCAGCCGAAAACAAGCTGGTGCTGCACCTCATCAGCCCCGACGGGCAGGAAAATTACCCCGGCACACTGCTGGCAGAGGTCGATTACACCCTCACCGCCAAGGGCCTTACCATCGCCTATAAGGCCAAAAGCAGCGCCGATACTGTGTGCAATTTAACCAACCATACTTATTTTAACCTTGCTGGGCAGGCGAGCGGCCCCATAACCGGCCAGCAGATCCAGTTGTTTGCCGACCGCTACACCCCCACCGATGCCGGCTCTATCCCCACGGGTGAGATCGCCGAGGTAGCAGGCACGCCCATGGATCTGCGCAGCCTCACCCCCATCGGCGCGCATATCAACGATGATTTTATCCAGCTCAAGCAGGCGCGCGGGTACGACCATAACTGGGTCATCAACGGCGAGGCGGGCACGCTGCGCCCCGCCGCCAGGGCCTGGTGCCCCGAAACGGGCATCGAGCTGCAAGTGCTCACCACGCAGCCCGGCGTGCAGTTTTATGCGGGCAACTACCTGGGCGGCTGCCCCGCAGGCAAGGGCGGCGCGCCCTATGCCGACCGCTGGGGCTTCGCACTCGAGACCCAGAACTACCCCGATGCCCCCAATAAGCCCGGCTTTCCCAGCGCCGTTCTGCGCGCGGGCGAGACCTACAGCCAGACTACGGTATTTCAGTTTGGCATAAAACAGGCGTAAATCAAGAGGAGAAGTAAAATCAAATGCCTTTTCTGCAAAAGACACTTTCCAAGCAAAAATTCAATTTCTGGCCGGCTCTGCCCTGCTGCTGGCACTGCTGGCGGGCGTGAGATTTATCAGCGGGCCTGGGCTCCATCAAGGGCATCCTGGCCATTTACCTGCCCATAGCCGCCGCCCACGCCGACGAATAAAAAAACCGCCCCGATGTACACCAGCACCGGGGCGGTTTTTCTCTTAATAAAACGGTTTAACAATAAATTTGTAGGGGTGGGGCTCTGCTCCGCCCGCCCAAAGGTCAGCAATATCCAAAGATTCCACGCACACCCCCAAAATCCCGCAAAGCTCACCCTTCCTCAAACGTATCCCCCCAGGCGACTTTGCGAGCGGCCTTAAAGGCGCTGCCATCGCGCTTGCGCACGGTCACCTCGCGGTTGGCATCGGCACAGCACAGCGAAAGCGTGATCTGCCCCTTGGCGGCCTTGGGGTGGCGCAGAATGCGCGCTGCGGCGTGCTGTACAGGCGTTTTGCTGAAGGCAAGATACGCATATTTTTCGTCCTCATAGGGCACATCGCCGCCCTTCAGCAGGCGGTGCAGGCGGCTGCGGGCAATGCGCGCGCTGAAATGGCACCAGTCGCCGCCCGTCAGGCGGCACGCCCCGGCGTGGGGGCAGGGGGCGGCCAGATACGCGCCCTTGGCCAAAAGCTGAGCGCGCGCCTCGCGCAGCAGCGCAAAGCCCACGGGCGTGCCCGGCTCCAAGATCACCAGCACCTGCCCGGCCGCGGCCCAAAGCTTATCCACGGCCGCGGCGCGCTGCGCGGGCGAAAATTCGTTCAACATATAGCTTGCCAGCACCAGATCCGCCCCGGCGGGCAGCGCATCGCGCACGGCATCGCCTGCCAGCCATCGCGCGCCGGGCAGGGGAGAGGCCCCCGCCTGCATCAGCTGCTGCCCCAGGGTGCGCATAGCCTCTTCGCGCTCAAAGCAGGTGATGCTGCTTAGCTCTAAAAGCGAGGCGGCGGCCCAGCTGGCTGCACCGGTGCCCGCGCCCACATCCAGCAGTGTGCGGGGCAGGGCATTCAAAACAGGCAGCGTTTGCTGCAAAGCGCCGCACACCGCGCCAAAGGTGGCAGGCATGCGCACGGCGGCATAAGCAAGGGCTTCGTCGCCCTGCGAAAGCAGGCTTTGCCCGCGCCCGCTCATGGTGTGGTAGCGCAGCGTAAGCTGCTGCGAAAGCGCCGCCAGCTGCGCCGGGGTATATCGTTCGGCGCGCTGCTCAATGGCCGCGCGCAGCTCCAACGGAAATTCCATAACAAACCCATTCCTTAATATGAGAAAAATTATAAAGTAATGCTATTATAGCATAGCTGCCTCCAAAATGTGCACCGTAAAAAAATCAAAGAATTGTGCATCGCTGGCTGGGCTTACCCCCTTATACCTCGTCTATGTTACGCATGACCCCAATAAGCAAGCAGTAGGGGCCCGCATTGCAGGCCCGCATACTACCAATAAGCATACTACCAATAAAGTATAAATTGAAGCTTGCCGCTCTATCTTCGGGAAGAATGCCCTATTCTTCGTCACGGTTGACCTTACGCCCAAGAGCTCCTCAGAACAGGGCATTCTTCCCTTACAGAGTGCTGCTTTTCAAGACTGGCCGCCATGCGGTGAGGAACATTTGGCCGAAGGCCAACCGTGACGAACCACATGGCGGCCATTTGCCCAACACCATAAACCCCATACCTGACCATTCGCCCAATTCCCAAAACCCCATGTTTGCACTTTTTGTGAACCCTTCACGGCTTTTTTCTGCCCGCCACATGCGCCAAACCCCCGAATTTATAGCATAAACAATTCTTCATAAATAAAAATTATCGAAATCATGAATGATCCTGATTGTAAATACACAAATTTACGAATCGTTCACATTTCTTACAAAAGAGAACAAAATCGTGAAAAATGGCCTTTTTCCGAAAAAAGAAAAATAGAAACTGTGCCCGGCACCTGCTATACTCATAGCCAGAACGAATGCGGTGAGTCCGCATGAGTAAGAGATTTGAGGATATTAAAAAAAGGAGTTGAGGATGTTTTGAAAAAGTTTCTGAAATGGCTCGACGAAGACTTTGAAGAATTCATTATGATGATCCTGCTGGTTTTGATCGCAGTTGTCATGATGCTTCAGATCATCTGCCGAACCGCTGGCATGTCCCTTACCTGGCCTGAGGAGTTCAGCCGTATCTGCTATATCTGGACGGGCTTTATGTCCATCGGCTACTGCATCCGCAGAGAGAAGATGCTCAAGGTCGATATCTTGGTCAATATGATGCCCGAGAAAATTCAGATTGCTCTGGATTTCATCGGCCGTATCATCTGCCTGCTGTTCTTCGCTTACCTGGCTAAGGGTTCTTACGGCACCCTGCAGCTGATCATCAAGAGCGGCGTAAAAACCAGTGCCCTGATGTGGCCCATGGCTGTGATGTACCTGCCCGTTACTCTGGGCGCCGCCATCGCCGTCATCCGCCAGACCCAGGATCTGTACCGCTTTATTAAAAAGAACTTTATGAAGAAGGAGGCCGCTGAATAATGTTAGGTCTTGTATTTGCATGCTTCGGCGTGGCCTTGTTCCTGTCGCTGCCTGTGGCACTGGGCATGGGCCTGGCCACCATTCTGCCCAGTCTGGTAAACCCCAGCTTCCAGGGCAACATCAACTATGTGGTGCAGGGCATGGTCTCCGGCCTGAACTCCACCCCCACCCTGGCAATCCCCCTGTTCATGCTGTCCGGCGCTCTCATGACCCGCGGCGGCATTTCCAAAAAGCTGTTTGACATTTTCTCCTGCATCGTAGGCAAGCGCACCGCCGGCATTCCCATCGCCGTGGTTATCACCTGCCTGTTCTACGGCGCAATTTCCGGTTCCGGCCCCGCCACCACCGCTGCTGTTGGCGCAATGTGCATTCCCATTCTGGTGGGCCTTGGCTATGACCCCGTGTTCTCCGCTGCTGTGGTGGCTACCGCAGGCGGCCTGGGCGTTATCATTCCCCCCAGCATTCCCTTTATTATGTACGGCCTGTTCACCGGTGTTTCCGTGGGCGCCATGTTCACCGCCGGTATCATTCCCGGCTGCCTTATCGCCCTTATCCTGTGCGCCTACTGCTGGTACTACTGCAAGCGCCATGGCGAGGATAAAGAAAAGATCGCTGCCAACTACGAAGGCTTGAAAGAGCGCGGCTTCTTCAATGTGTTCAAAGATGGCTTCTGGGCTATCCTCACCCCCGTTATCATTCTGGGCGGCATTTACGGCGGTTTTGTTACCCCCACGGAGGCTGCCGATATCTCGGTGTTCTACGCACTGATCGTCTGCCTGTTCCTGTACAAGACCATCAAGTTTAAAGATGTTGCCCTGCTCTGCAAGGATGCCATCGCTTCCTACGGCCCCATCTGCTTCATGCTGGCTCTGGGCACCGGCTTCAGCCGCATTCTTACCCTGCTCAAGGCCTCCGATTATGTAAAGGCTCTGTTCACCATGGGCGGCTTCAACCGCTTCACTTTCCTGCTGGTGCTCAACATCTGCCTGCTGATCCTGGGCATGTTCATGGATGTCGGCGCAGCTGTTGTTATCTTCAGCCCCATTCTGCTGCCTGTTGCTGCCGGCTTCGGCATCGATGGCATCCAGCTGGGCATCGTCATGGTCACCAACCTGGCCGTCGGCTTTGTTACCCCTCCCTTCGGCATGAACCTGTTCGTAGCTGCCCCCCTGGCCAACACCAGCGTGGCAACGCTGGGCAAAAGGGCTCTGCCGTTTATCGCATGCTTCATCTTTGCACTGGCTCTTATCACCTATGTGCCTTGGTTCAGCATGTGCCTGGTAAGCTGATCGAAACCCTTAATTACTTAGTTTCTCATGTTGCTGCCGGCCGGCGTGCGGCCGGCAGCTGTTAGAGGATATATTTTAGGAGGATACGAATATGAAGAAAATCATTGCATCTGCTCTGGCAGCAAGCATGGCTGTTTCTCTGGCAGCCTGCGGCGGCAGCTCTGCCGCTTCCAGCACCAGCACCGCCGCTTCGGCCGGTTCCGTGGCTGCTGCTCCCGGCTTTGAGGCTACCGAGACCAAGTACCCCTTTGCTTACCCCGTTTCTGAAGACTTCGAGAATGTAAAGATTGACTGCTCTGCTGACAGCGAGCTCGAGCTGAGCCTGGGCTGCTCCGGCACCATCAGCGGCACCGTAAACGGCGATGCTGTTGAGTTTGCACAGAGCGTTCTGGAAAAGGCTACCGACGGCAAGGTGAAGATCACCCTGTACGAGGGCGGCACCTTGGGCTCTGATACCGAAATGATGAGCGGCATGCAGATGGGCTCTGTTGACCTGTTCACCGGCGCACCCTCCGGCCAGGTCACCATGATCCCCAACCTGGCAGTGCTGGATATCGGCGGTGCTTACAGCAGCATCGACAACTGCAACACCAACCTGGCTAACTTTGTAGACCTCATCCAGCCCGATTACAACAGCCAGGGCCTGCAGATGATGGACTGCTTCGCTACCGACTGGCGCCTGCTCACTTCTAACAAAGAGTATAAGAGCCTGGCCGACCTGAAGGGCTCTACCGTGCGTGTGCAGGAGAACCCCTACCACATCGCTTTCTGGAGCGCTCTGGGTGCTAACCCCACTCCTCTGGCCTTCGGTGAGGTTTATCTGAGCCTGCAGCAAGGCATGCTGGATGCACAGGAGAACCCCTACGGCTCCATCATCGGTGCAAAGCTGTACGAAGTGCAGAAGTACCTGTACGAGTCTGACCACATCCCCTTCATCTCCACCACCATCGCTTCCAAGGCTAAGATGGATTCTCTGAGCGCTTCTCAGCAGCAGGCTGTTTACGAGTTCTGCTACGCTATGGAGTACTACATGCTCGAGAACTCTCAGGCTGCTATCGATGACGAGAACAAGACCTGCGTTGACGGCGGCATGACCTACATTGCTGAGATGCCCGCTGACATCGTTGCACAGTATCCCGTTGCTGCCCAGGCTGCTATCGACGCTATGAAGGGCGCTGTAGACAGCCAGTTCCTGAGCGACTATGTTGCTGCTGTCAACTCTGTTGAGGGCACCAGCCTGACCGCTTGATCTTGACAAGTTAAGCTTAACGGTTTAGATTCAAAAAGAGCCCGGAAGAAACCTCTTCCGGGCTCTTATATAAGAGTATTTCGGCCGCATGAAGCCGGAATACTGCACCAAGAAAAATCGGAACCGGGAGGAAGTTGCTTTATGCTTCGTGAAACCAAAGTAGAAAACGGCCGAGTAAAAGGCGTTGCCTGCGGCTGGCCCAGCATCACCGCCTATTACGGCATTCCTTACGCGGCGCCCCCTGTGGGCAAGCTGCGCTGGCATGAGCCTATGCCCGCTGCCAACTGGGAGGGCGTGCGAGACTGCGCCCGCCCCAGCGCCAAGTGCCCGCAGCTGGGCGTAGAGCCGGGTGGATTTTTTGAGCGCGAGTTCTACCCCGTAAAAGAGGCCATGAGCGAAGAC
>CAVGKH010000014.1:0-10719 GCA_963629755.1 Gemmiger sp. | reverse complement strand
GGCTACGGTCATTCCGCCCATTTTGACGGCGAGCATTTTGCCCGCCAGGGCGTGATTTTGGTCACCATCAACTACCGCCTGAATGTGTTTGGCTGGATGGTGGATAAAGAGCTGAGCGCCGAGAGTGAGCACGGCGTTTCGGGCAACTACGGCCTGCTGGACCAGATCTATGCCTTAAAGTGGGTGCGCCGCAACATCGCCAATTTCGGCGGCGACCCTGATCGCATCACCATCGCAGGCCAAAGCGCCGGTGCCGCCTGCGTGCAGGCGCTGTGCAGCAGCCCGCTGTGCCGCGGCGATTTTGCGGGCGCGATCTTCCAGAGCGGCGGCGGCATCGATGCCCTGCCGGATATGGATTACCCCCCGCTGGCTGAGGTAGAGGCCCAGATGGATATCACCAAGAGCCTGGGCGTGGCCAATATTGCCGAGGCCCGCGCCCTGCCCGCCGAAGAACTGCTGGCTCGCTGGCTGAAAACCATGCCCAGCATGCTGATCTGGCGCACGCCCGTGATCGACGGCTATGTGCTGCCCAAAAAGAGCGCCCAGATCGTGTATGACGATGAAGCCGCGCATGTGCCGTACCTGATCGGCTTTACCGCCAAAGAGGGCATCGTGACCACTCCCACGCTGGAAAGCTTTAAAGCCTGGGCCAAAGATTCGTTCGGCGATCAGGCCGAGGAGTTCCTCAAGGTCGCTGCCCCCACCGAAGAAAACTTTGACGAAATCAAAAACAGCCTGTTTACCGAGTGCCTGCAGGCAGCCACCGCAGCCTGGGCCCTCACGCTGCAAAAGCAGGGCCGCGGCCCCGTGTATGTGTACGAGCTGGCCCGCGACCTGCCCGGCGACGATAAAGGCCCCTTCCATGCGGCCGACCTGTGGTATGTGTTTAAAACCTTTATGCGCGCCTGGCGCCCCTGGACCGGCCGCGACTTCGAGGTGGCCCGCGATATGAACACCTACTGGGCCAACTTTGCCAAGAATCTTGACCCCAACGGCGAGCGCCTGCCCCAGTGGACCCCCTACACGGCCGAAAAGCCCGAGGTGATGGTGTTCGGCAACGAAAAAACCGAGATGGCCGCCTTACAAGAAAACGCCCGCACCGCATTCCGCAAGCAGTACCTGCTGAGCCGCGGCTAAGATAGGGCATCCTTTTTAAATTTCGACAGTTCCCACCCCTCCGAACCATATGTATGTGCCGCCAGCCCCGGGGCGCCCTAAAAAAGCGCCCCGGGGCTGGCGGCCGTTTTGGCTCTGCCGGTCCCAAAACGATGCGAACAAAAGCAAAATAGGCACGATAACATGGTTTGACTTGCAATAAAACAGGGCAAAGGCGTATACTGGTAAAGGAAAAATTTTCCGGGCACGCAGAACCGCCCGGAAAAGCAAAGAGGAATAGGGAATCAAAAGAAAAAGGGAGAAAAGCGAACCGATGAAAACCAAGTTTTTTCGTTTGCCGCAGGTGGGCCTGCGCGTGGTCAAAACCGTGCTTTCGTGCCTGCTGGTGGCGCTGGTGTATGAATATCTGCTGGGCGGGCGCAACCCGTGCTTTGCCTGTATCGGCGCGGTGTATGGCATGGGCAGCCAGTTTCAAGAGGGCTTTCACAACGGCTTCAACCGCTTTGTGGGCACCTTTCTGGGCGGCCTGATGGTGATACCGTTTTACTGGCTGTATGAAAACACGCCGTTCGGCATTCCCAACTATATCTACATGGTGGCGGGCCTTTTCTGCGTGATCTACTTAAACCTCGCGTGCGGCGCCAACAACGCCATTCAGCCCGGCACGGTGGTGTATTTCGTGGTCATGTTCACCCAGCCCGAGGCAGGCTATGTAGGCTACACCATCGCCCGCATCATCGATACCGGCGTGGGTGTTTTGTTCAGCCTGGGTATCACAATGCTGCATCCCTCTGAAAAAGATAAGGCCAACGGCATGGATATCCGCGAGGCCTTCCGCAGCTGGCAGCGCCTGGCCGAAGGCCACCTGCCACGCCACCAGCGCACTAAGACCACCGCGAACGACCCCACGCAAAAAGTTTAATTCCAATCCCCCGCCGCCCGGCGGGGATCGTTTGCTGCCATGCGATGCGCAATCCTTTGAAAACATAATCATATTTTATAAAAATACAGCAAAAGTATTGAAAAAAGTTAAAAATGTTGCTACAATTTAAGCAGCAATACAGCGAACCGCGCACTAGCCGCGCAAAAAGTAAGAAGGAACATAACTGAGTAGGAGGAACTACCATGAATGTAACGGCATACCCCGGATACGAATATCATCTGAACCTGTATGATATCATTGCCAACGGCACCGAAGAAGAACAGGCCGCTGCCCGTGAGGCACAGCGCAAGTTCATCAGCGAATACACCGTGCCCGAAGGCCTCACCATGAAGGATATCACCATTGAGGGCGGCGACGGCCAGCCCATGAAGCTGCGCATCTATACCCCCGCCAACCTGCCCGAAAAGGCCCCCATTCTGCTGGAGATTCACGGCGGCGGCTGGGTAGGCGGCAGCCTGGATATCGACAACTACCGTTGCATCGCTCTGGCCAGCGGCACGCCCTGCATCGTGGTGGGCGTAGATTACCGCCTCAGCGCCAAGGGCGGCGTACACTTCCCGCAGCCCATGATGGACTGCTATGCGGCCCTCAACTGGGTGCATGACCATGCCGCCGAGTTTGGCGGCGACCCCGAGCGCATCGCTCTGCACGGCACCAGCGCCGGTGCAAACCTGTGCGAGGGCATTGCCCTTTACAGCCGTGACCACGGCGGCCCCGCCATCAAGCTGGTCATTCTGAACTGCCCGCCCATCGGTGTAAAGAACACCACCTCCAAGCAGCAGTTCCCGCAGTTCGCACTGTCGGGCCAGGGCGCTAAAAAGTGCGATACGCCCGAGCAGATCTATGTGCAGGATACCCTGGGCCAGCAGCCCAGCTACTACGCTTTCCCCGATTACTGCGACGATCTCGAGGGCCTGCCCCCGCACTATGTGGTGGTCGGCGAGTACGATACCCTGCGCGATGAGGGCATCGAGTATGCCGTGCGCCTGCTGAAAACCGGCATCCCCTGCGAGCTGCAGGTGGCCCCCCGCGTAGGCCATGGCTTCTGCGTGGTCGATCACCCGCTCACCCGCTGGGTACACAGCGGCATGTGCGCCAGCCTGCGCCGCGAATTCGGCATGGAAGTAACCGATTTCTGATAACCTTAAAAGCTGCAAAAGGCCGCTGCCCACCCGGGCGGCGGCCCTTTGCGTAAACCCCGGCCGAAAAAAGCACTGGAAATGCCTGAAAAAATTCGCTATAATATAATGATAGTATAAACTGGCCCTGGTGTGGGGCAAAACGGAAAGAGAACAAAGAAAAGCGGAAAAGGAAACCCGAGAAGATGGAGAGCAAGGATAAAAAAACAGCGCTGAAAGAAAAGATCCTCAGCATGGCGGGCGGCAGCATCTACTGGCGCATATTTTTTGCCATGGCGGCTTTCTTTTTGCTGCTGGCGCTGGGCCTGATGTTTTGGCTGGGCGGCATTTTAAACCGCAACCAGCGCGTGCAGCTCAACAGCAACGCGCTGGGCCGCATAGAGACCGTGTCGCTGCTGGTCGATGAAACCATGGACGATACGGCCCAGAGCATGAGCCAGCTGATGTGGAACTATGAAATGATCCACTACATGGTAGGGCCCACCAGCGTGCCGGAAAATACCACCGAGGCCGGCAGCCGCGACTACCGCATTATCAAGCTTTTACAGTCGGCGTGCGATAGAAACGCCCTTGTTAAGCGCGTGGTGTTCTATTCGCCGCTTTCGGGGCAGATGTTTTGCAGCGATTCGTATTCGGTGCGCAGCGCCTATCGCACGACTGAGTGGTTTTTGCTGAATAAAGAGCAGGACAGCCCCGGCATCCGCCTTTTTGAAAAAGACAGCGACCAGCACACCGAGACCTTTATCTATTCCCGCACAGGGGAAATGTACCTCATTCAAAAGCTCAATATCGGCAACCACATCGGCACGCTGATGTTTGAGATCGACCGCACAAACCTGGCGCAGCTGGTGCAGGAAGCCGGCGGTGAAATGAATGTGTATGCCTATGACAGTTTCGGCGTGCAGATCTTTAAAGACAGCATGGATTACGGCAAACTCACCAAGATCGGCGATACATCCGGCTACCTGAGCAAAGAGAACGAGGCCGAAAAAGGCAGCTACTACACGCACGGCTATTATTATTTTCAGTCAGAAAAAACGGGCTGGCAGTATCTGGCCGTCGTGCCCCGGGCCAGCCTCAAGCTGAACGCCGAGATCCTGCTGGGCGCTTACATGCCGCTTTTGTTGATTCTGTGTGTGCTCAGCGTTTTGTTCACGGCCGCCATTCGCAAAATGGTGTATCAGCCCATCAACCGCCTGATGAACCTGGTGGGCGGCGGCAACGAAAAGCACCGCAAAAACGAATTCAACTATCTCGAGGCTGCCTATGCCGATATTCAGGGCAAGCAGGAATATCTGGCCGAAATTTTAAACAAGATCTCGCCGGATATGCTGGAGATCCTGCTGCGGCACATCGTGTTCGGCCAGCAGCAGAATCAGGACGAAGTGCGTGCCTCGCTGGCCATGATCGATTCACCCATGCCCATGGAGGCCAACTTTGTGACTGCCGTGTGCTCGCTGCAGCCCGTGCAGGACGAAACCATGAGCGGCAAGGCCTGGGGCCTTTATTACATCTCGCTGCAAAAGGCCGTCGGCTCGCTGAACGGCGAAAAGCGGCAGGTGGTGGGCCTGCGCGTAAACGAGAGCACGCTGGCGCTGGCTATCTGCTTTGACGGCGCACTCTCGGAAGTGGAAGTGAAAAAAGAGCTGAGCGCCCTGGCGGCTGAATTGCAGGAAATGACCCGCCAGCTGCCCTACCGCGTGCTGCTGGAAAGCGGCCGCATCTACTATAACATCATGGGCTTGCGCGGCTCGTTTGAAGAGGCCAAAGAGCGCCTGCGCTACCAGCAGTACCTGCAGCAGGATAACGAAACGGCGGCCAGCGCCGCCCTGCAGGAAAGCCCTGCCAAGCAGACCCTGGAATTCGAGCAGTTCTATTACCGCAAGCAGGTAAAGCTGCTGGCGCAGATGGCGGCGGCAGGCCAGACCGCAAAATCCGATGCCGAGCTGGCGCAGCTCACGGCAACCCTGTGCGAGCGCGGGCAGAGCATGGACGAAGTGCTGGACAGCGCCGCCATGCTGATGGACGAGCTGCTGGAAAAGCTCATCGGCTACCCCCTCAGCGAGGAAGAGCAGAAAAAGATGACCCGGTACTCCACCGAAAACGCACTGCGCAGCTGCCGGAGCCGCGAGGAGGTGCAGCAGTACACCACCGCCCGCTGCCGCGAGCTGCTGGAGATTATCGGTGCGTATGCCCGCAAGAGCCGCTATAAATATGTGAATCAGGCAAAGGAGTATATCCACGAAAACTACAGCAACAGCAATCTTTCGTTAAACGATGTAGCCGAGCACACCGGCATCAGTGCCAGCTATCTGAGCGAGCTGTTCAACGAAATCACCGGCGAAAAGTTTTCGGTATACCTGGCCAAATACCGCGTAGAAAAGGCCAAGCAGCTGCAGAATGTAACGAACCTGACCGTAAAAGAGATCGGCTTCCAGTGCGGCTTCAACTCAAGCCAGAACTTTATCCGCGTATACAAAAAATACACCGGCCACACCCCCGGCAAAAAAGCATAACTGGGCATAAAAAATTGCTCCCGGCATTCAATAAAGAATGCCGGGAGCAATTTGCATATAAGGGCTGGAATAGCAGGGAAAAGCCGTTAATAGGCATTTTTCATCACAACACCCTGCAAATAACAGCGAAATTATTCGTATTCTTCGGGCCGCAACATTTTGGGCGAGCTCATGACCACCAGTTCATGCCCGGCATTGCCGCTGTGATAAGGCGGGTGAATGTGGGCATACGGACTTTCCACAAAGCCGCAGCGCTCATAAAAGCCCTTCCTGCGCAGGAAAATATCATCTGCAGGCGGGTCAATCTCCAAAATCAAGGGCGTTTTCTGGTAGGTGCGCAGGATTCGTTGCCCATAATGCCGGTTTCGCATAGCGGGCAGCACGCAGAAGTGCTCAATATAAAATGCGCCGCCGATATCCCAATAAAGAATTTCGCCAACAAATTCTCCGCCGTCACAAACGGTGTCAAAATGGTAGTCGCTATGCTGTAAAATCTGCTGCTGTGAAAGTAGTTCGCGCTGCTCGTGCGCGGGAAAGCTGATTTGATAAAGAGCAAGCGCCTTTTCATACAGGGGGTCACTGGTGTGCGTGATTCGTTTGATCTCCATAGTAGGGGATCCTTTACAATTTATACGCTCTAGGTTTTTATATTCCGGCCTTCCGCAAAATGCTCAAATTCTTTTTGGGCATAAGCCAGCACCACCGCAAGGGCCTCAAAAACCGCTTTTATGT
Source organism: Gemmiger sp. (assembly GCA_963629755.1). Classification (GTDB taxonomy): domain Bacteria; phylum Bacillota; class Clostridia; order Oscillospirales; family Ruminococcaceae; genus SFIE01. The sequence continues at coordinate 4,273 of CAVGKH010000014.1, read as the reverse complement.
TTTCGTCTGCAAATATTTTCATGATCCACCTGCATATTGCCCCTGCCGCAGGGCAGAAGCATCAAAACAGAATATCGACAGGGGAAATTTTATCCTTTTCGCTGATGGGGCGTATCACCCGGCAGGACGCCCCGGCCGCGACCACGCCCGCCGGAATATCGTGTGTTACCACGCTTCCGGCCCCGATCACCGAGCCTGCGCCGATGGTTACGCCGCCGCACACGGTGGCGTTTGCGCCGATCCACACATTTTCTTCCAGCGTGATGGGGGCCGAGGTGCCAATGCCCTGGCTGCGCTGACCGGGGTCAACAGCATGGCCGGAGCACGCCAGGCACACGCCGGGCGCAATAAACGCGCCCGCGCCAATGTTCACCGGAGAGGTATCCAAAATCACACAGTTATAGTTGATAAAGGCCATGCCGTGCAGGTGGATATTAAAGCCGTAGTCACAGTGAAAATCCGGCTCGATGCCCACAATGGGCGGGCAGGTGCCCAGCAGCTGCTGCAAAATGGCGCGGCGCTTTTCCGGCTCGTTGGGCGCGGTGCGGTTATACTCCCAGCAAAGCTGCTTGGCGCGGCCCTGCGCCTCGGTGGGGGTGTTTTCATACCCGCTGGCATAGGCAGCGGGGCGCTTCATGATCTCAATAGGTTCCATGTTGTTCTCCGTGTTTTTTATATAGAGTTTATAGCAGAAGGGCATCAAAAAGAAAGGCGCATCTGGTGCCATACCACATTGCCATGCGTAGATTTATCCGATACGCCCTCATTTTGAAAGCCGAATTTTGCATAGTAGGCAGCAAGCTTTTCTTTGCAGGTCAGCACAAGGCCCCTGCGCCCCTGCTGCTTTGCATCGGCAATGGCGCGGCAGAGCAGCTCACCGGCATATCCGTGCCTGCGGTAGGCGGGCAGCGTGTTTACGCCAAAGATCATCTGCCATGCGCCGCTTTCGTTGTGCATGGCGGCGTTTTCGTACATTTCATCGGTGAGGTCAGCTTCATCGGTCACAAAGCCGTCTACAAAGGCAATCAGCTTATCGTTATCAAACATCAGCCAAAAATGATTTTGGTAATATTTTACGCGCTCTGCAAGATCTTTTTCTGTGGCGGCCTCCGCAGCCGGAAAGCATTCGGCCTCGATCGCGGCCATCGCCGGGATATCCTCCGGCGCAGCATATCGAATATACATGCAGGTGCTCCTTCTTTAAATAAAAAGCTGGGATCAGCTATTCCACAAACTGGAATTTGTTTATTTCTTCTTTTTCGGTTTTGGAACTGGCAATTCATCATACATTGCATGAAACAAGCCTGTCAAGAATTCCTTGTTATCAACTTCATCTACCAACAACATCTCTTTTGCTCCTTCATAGGGGAATTCATACGAAGCCGTCGGCATATAAAGAATTGCTGATTTTACGGGTTTAACAAGGAATCTATCATCATAGATACCGCCTACAATCTTACCACGATAATAAATAATAAACTCTCCCATCATGGCTCGGTAAGTGATTTCTTCTAACTCAGATAGCTGTCCTAAAATAAATTCTAAGTATTACATGCTTGATGCCATATTTACACATCAAATTTCGATTTGCTGAATCAAGTATAGCATACTATCATCGGAAAGAATACCTTTTTGCCTATGCCGCAAAGCCTTATAGAAACAAGACCCACAGCCTTTTTGAAAGCTGTGGGTGATGGCGGTGCTCTTTGCAGTGCGCTGGCTTTATGCGAGGATCTTGCTCAGCTGGCATTGCAGGATCATGTTGAGCCGCTCAATCCGTTCTGGCTCGATCAGAATATCCGGGTGGCCGGTAAAACAGAAATGCTTTAAGTTTTTTAAGTCCGAAAGAATCTCGTCCGTCAAAAGCCCCCTGGCGGTAGCGATAAAATCAGAACCCAGCCGCGGGGAGCAATGCCGAATGCACCATTCGGTATTTTTCAGCTGGTCGTTATCCAAATCGAACAGAAGGCTCCGGTTATTGTCGAATACGGGAGCCATTTTTTGAATTTGTAAGGTATCGTTATCGTATAAAACGCCGAAATTTCCGCTGTGGCGGTCAATGTTCAGAATCAAGGCATCCAGAATGCACATTCGCCGAAAAGCATCGCCGCTGCCTATATTTTCAAAATAGCGGAGAAAGCCGGAAATCGTGCGGTCTTTTGTGAGAACAGCAGCCTTTGCCAGGCCGTATCGTTCGCTGGTAAAAAGAGAGCATTTAGAGATCAGCTCGCCATGGTAAAAGGCAAGGTCATAACAAACAGCCTCCGGGCAGAAGCTGGCCGCAAGCTGGGAGGCAAGATATTCGGATACAGGCTCCATGCCGAATATGCCGCCGGTTTTATAAAGTTGGATCGTGCCGTTTTCCTGCACCCAGCATTTTGCATACTGCCCGTCGGTGCTGAATTCCGGGGAGGTGGAAGAAAGGCCGGAACTGGCCATAGAACCGTCAAAGGCGGCTTCGGCGATCATCTCGTTGAAAGGATTTTGATAAAGAGAAACATCTTTCCATTGCAGAGCGGAATCTGCGGGCTTGACCCAGAAAGTATCGTTTAAAGAAAGCGCATGGGTCACACGCAAAAAGCCTTCCAGCGTATCACAGCCATACTCTTTTAAAAGCTCGGCAATATGGGCCCGGTGCTTTGGGGCCTTGCGCTGCTCCAGAAAATCTGTCAGATCGCGGTATCCAAAAGGGCGCTGTGCCGTATGCCAGGCATCTTCATAAGCAAAAGCTTCCAGATATTCATTTTGCTCACAATGAAATTCCAGCCAGACGGAATCTTTATTCAAAAGAAGATACTGCATTTGTGAAGCTCCCTCGTTAAAAATTGGTGTGATGCCCATGGATATTATATCACGCAAAGCGCTAAACGAAAATTTGTTTATCTGACTTATAAACGCTGATCTTACACATCTATGACTTGCTGCTCTACAATTTCATTTGTATCAAGCAGTATCTTAGAAAAGATGATTTGTTGAAGTGTTTTATCGTACTCTGTTTGATAGATGTATCTAATACTATTTTCAATTCGCTCCTGTGAACCTGTCCATTCTGGATAAAGAGGATATTCTTTGAGTATTTCCAGTATCAGATCTTCATTAGATACCAAATCTGTGAGCAATTTTCCTTCATGATTTTCCCGTTCACCAACATTTGCAGCCCGGTTGATTGAATTTAGATAAGCGGCAGCAGCTTTATCTGCTTGCGCTCGTACTTCTTTCAGGTCTATATCTGTAAAGATATAGCTTTTTCCGGCTTTGTTCAATGGCTCAAGTAACTGTTCTATTTCTTCCTCGCTTAAATTTGAAAGCAGATCCAATCTTGTATAGAAAATCAATTTATAATTTCCACTTTCCGTTTGACAAAATTTCATCAATACTTTTGGATTGGTTCCGCTTACATTTACAAACACATCATCTTGAAATCCATATTCCACATACTCTGACAAAGCATATACAGAAAGAACCCCGTTATCTTCAAAGGTTTCAATGATTTTATAGCCTATAAATTTGCACCGGAAGGCGATATTGTACAGGACACGGAGTGAGTATTCGCGTTTTGAGCGAAACAATGCTGGTCTGCTTTAAAAATTCCACGGCAGGTAAGCGGCCAAAATGGCCAGCAGCACGGCGGGCAGCATGTTGGCTACCTTTAATTTTTTGCCCCATACAAGGTTTACGCCGATACAGAAGATCAGCACCGAGCCGATGAGCGACAGGTAGTCGATGGCCGCTGCCGTCATGATAGGGGAGACCAGCTTTGCCAGCACGGTGATGCTGCCCTCAAAAAGAAAAACCGGAATAGCAGAAAAAACCGCGCCTTTGCCCATGGAAGAGGTCATGACCGCAACGATGATAAAATCTAAGACGGATTTTACGGCAAGCGTGGAATAATCGCCGAGCAGGCCGTCTTGTATGGCGCCCACGATGGCCATGGCCCCGATGGATACCGTGAGCGAGGCCGTGACAAAGGCGTTCACAAAGCTGGCATCGCCGCTGTTTCCGCTTTTTTTCTTGAGCCATTCGCCAAAAAGCTCAAAGCCCTTTTCGATGCCGATCAGCTCGCCGATGATGGTGCCGAGAGCAAGGCACAAAACCACCAGCATAGACCTTCCGCTGGTGAGCGTGGCGCCGTCGATTTTCAGCATACCCTGCATGGCTCCGGCGATGGCGATAAAAAGAACGCTGACACCGCAGGCCTTATTGAGCGAATCCTGCTGTTCGGGGCCGAATAATTTTGCCGTAAAATGGCCGACCGCGCCGCCGGCCACAATGC
>CAVGKH010000013.1:7185-20933 GCA_963629755.1 Gemmiger sp. | reverse complement strand
ATATGCTTATAGGCACGCCGCTGTTCAACCTGGCACTCTTGCCTATTGGGCACGAGACCTTAAAAAAATATCTGTTTCACAGCAAGGCTGACGGCAAATTTGTAACGCTGACGGCAATTTTGACCACGCATGACCGTGCCGGAACGATCATTCGCGATATGGACCAGAACTGGAGCCGCAAGCTGCACGGTCTGGCACTGCTGGATGCCGCCCCCGATGAGATCGGCACCCGGCTGGAGGGCGTAGAGATCAAGGCTACCTACGATAATTTTATGGAGTGGCTGCGCCGCGAGGCCGTGGACGAGGTCTATATCGATCTGCCGTTTGACAGCGGCCGTTCGCTGGTGCCGTATTTAAAAGAGCTGGAAAGCATGGGCATCGCCATCAATCTGGCCCTGCCCACGCTGGGCCGCTTTGCAGGCGATGACAGCTGCGATTGGCACCCCTCGGTGGCCGATACGCTCACACACTGTGCGGGCAGCCCGGTGATCACGCTGAACAGCACGCACATGACCATTGCCGATGAAATTCTAAAGCGCAGCTTGGATATCGTGGGCTCGCTGGTGGGCAGCGTGCTGGCCCTGATTGCCATTGCGTTGGTAGCCGTACCGCTTAAATTAGAAAGCCCCGGCCCGCTGCTGTTTAAGCAAAAGCGCGTGGGCCTGAATGGCCGCATTTTCAATATTTATAAGATCCGCAGCATGTATGCGGATGCCGAGGCCCGCAAGGCTGAACTGATGGCCCAGAACGAGATGACGGGCCTGATGTTCAAAATGGAGAACGACCCGCGCATCACTAAAGTGGGGCGCTTTATCCGCAAGACCAGCATCGATGAGCTGCCACAGTTTTTTAATGTGCTGCGCGGCGATATGAGCCTGGTAGGCACCCGCCCGCCCACACTGGACGAATACGAGCACTACAAAAGCCACCACAAGCGGCGGCTCAGCATGAAGCCCGGAATCACGGGCCTTTGGCAAGTGAGCGGCCGCAGTGAAATTGAGGACTTTGAAGAAGTGGTGCGCCTTGATGTGCAGTACATTGACGAATGGAGCTTTTGGCTGGACATCAAACTTTTGCTGCGCACGGTGGCTGTGGTGTTCAGCCGCCGTGGCGCGGAATAATAACACAAATGAGGAGCAAAGAGTGCCATGCAGAATAGCGCACAATTTGATACCTGCAATATTCTGGGCGTGAACATTGCCGCTGTGGATATGCAAAAAACGCTGGAGCTTTTAGAAAAAAATCTGAACGATTGGCGCGGAGAATATATCTGTGTTTCCAATGTGCATACCACCGTAACAGCGCACGACGATGAGAGCTACCGTGCTGTGCAGAACGGCGCGGTGATGGCTCTGCCGGACGGCGGCCCTCTTTCAGCCTACAGCCGTGCGCACGGCCATGCGGGTGCACAGCGCGTGACCGGGCCCGACTTAATGCGCGAGGTGCTGAAAAAAAGCGCGGCCACGGGCTGGAAGCACTATTTTTATGGCTCCACGCCCGAAACGCTGGCGCTGTTAAAGCAAAAGCTGGCAGAGCGCTACCCGGGCGCACAGGTGGTGGGCATGGTCTCGCCGCCGTTCCGCACGCTGAGCACAGAAGAAGAGGTAAAGGCTGTTGAGGACATCTGCGCTGCGAAGCCGGATTTTATCTGGGTGGGCCTGGGTGCCCCCAAGCAGGAGCGCTGGATGGCGGCCCACCGCGGCAAGGTGCCCGGCATCATGCTGGGCGTGGGTGCTGCGTTTGACTATGAGGCGGGCAATATCCAGCGCGCACCGCGCTGGATGCAGCGGTGCAGCCTGGAATGGCTTTACCGCCTCATGCAAGACCCCGTGCGTTTGCTGCCGCGCTATTTTAAAACGAATTTTCGCTACTTGTGGCTTACAAAGATCGTAAAAAAATAAGTTTATACCGGCCCTGCAGGGGCCCTGAAAAGGAGAGCATATGAAAAAAGCACTGATCACGGGTATTACCGGGCAGGACGGTTCGTATCTGGCCGAATTCCTTTTGGAAAAAGGGTATGAAGTGCACGGTATCACCCGCCGCGCCTCGATCTCTAATACAGCGCGTATCGATCATTTGATGGGCAGGATCACGCTGCACGACGGCGATCTTTCCGATTCCAGCAGTCTGATCCGTATTATCGGCCTGGTGCAGCCTGATGAAATTTATAACCTGGCAGCACAGAGCCATGTGCAGGTAAGCTTTGATGTGCCCGAATATTCCGGTGATGTGGATGCTTTGGGCGTGCTGCGCATTCTGGAGGCCTGCCGCATTCTCGGCCTTGCCAAAAAGACCCGCGTATACCAGGCTTCTACAAGCGAGCTGTACGGAAAGGTGGAAGAAGTGCCCCAGCGTGAAACAACGCCGTTCCACCCCTACAGCCCCTATGCGGTTGCCAAGCAGTACGGCTTCTGGATTGTAAAAGAGTACCGCGAAGCCTATAATATGTTTGCCGTGAACGGGATCCTTTTCAACCATGAGTCCGAGCGCCGCGGCGAAAACTTTGTGACCCGCAAAATCACGCTGGCAGCCGGGCGCATTGCCGAGGGGCTGCAGGATCATCTGGAGCTTGGCAACATGGATTCTCTGCGCGACTGGGGCTATGCTAAGGATTATGTGGAGTGCATGTGGCTGATCATGCAGCAGGAAAAGCCCGATGATTTTGTGATCGCCACCGGTGTGCAGCACACCGTGCGCGATTTTACCGAAAAAGCCTTTGCTGCCAATGGCATTACTCTGCGCTGGGAGGGCAAGGGCGTAGAAGAAAAAGGCTATGACGCTGCTACCGGCAAAATGCTGGTGTGTGTGAACCCGCAGTGGTTCCGCCCCACCGATGTAGATAATCTTTGGGGTGACCCCACCAAGGCAAAAACCGTGCTGGGCTGGAACCCGCAGAAAACCACCTACGAGCAGCTGGTCGAGATCATGGCAAAGCATGACCGCGAGCTGGCAAAACGCGAAAAAGCCATGAAAAACGCCTGATTTCAGACGCAGAATAAAGAGAGAAGGCAAAACAGTTATGATGGAAAAGAATGCAAAAATTTATGTGGCAGGCCACCGTGGCATGGTGGGCAGCGCCATTGTGCGCGAACTGCAGCGCCAGGGCTACACCAATATCATTACCCGCACGCACAAAGAGCTTGACCTTTGCCGCCAGGATAAAGTAGAGGATTTTTTCGCCGCGGAAAAGCCCGAGTATGTATTTTTGGCAGCGGCTAAGGTGGGCGGCATTGTGGCAAACCAGAATGCGCTGGCCGATTTCATGTATGATAACATGATCCTCGAAATGAATGTGATCCATTCAGCTTGGAAAAACGGCTGCAAAAAGCTGGAATTTTTGGGCAGCAGCTGCATTTACCCCCGCATGGCCCCGCAGCCCATGCCCGAAAGCTGCCTTTTGACCAGTGAGCTGGAAAAAACCAATGAGGCCTATGCGCTGGCAAAGATCTCGGGCTTAAAATACTGCGAATTTCTGAACCGCCAGTACGGCACCGATTATATCAGCGTGATGCCCACCAATTTGTACGGCCCCAATGATAATTACCACCCCACTCACAGCCATGTGCTGCCCGCTTTAATCCGCCGCTTCCATGAGGCCAAGGTGAACGGCCTGACCGAAGTTACCTGCTGGGGAGACGGCAGCCCGCTGCGCGAGTTTTTGTATGTGGACGATCTCGCAAACCTGTGCGTATTTTTGATGAACAACTACTCCGGCAACGAAACCGTGAATGCAGGCACCGGCAAAGAACTCACCATCAAGCAACTCACCGAGCTGGTGGCTAAGGTGATAGGCTACGAGGGCAAGATCAACTGGGATACTACCAAGCCTAACGGTACGCCTCGCAAGCTGCTGGATGTTTCCAAGGCAACGGCACTGGGCTGGACCTATAAGACCGAGCTGGAAGACGGCATCCGCCTGGCATACGAAGACTTTTTGCACAACCCCATGCGCGCCGAGCGCTGAGAGGGCGGCTGCTGGAAAACTGAAAAGGGGCGCTGGTTTCCGCTGGTTCCGGTGCCTCTTTTTTCTTGACGGGCAGGGTGTTTTATACTAAAATGATTAGCGATTCAATAGATTTGCAATAGGGCGCATTCTGTGCGCAATATAAAGGAGCTATGCCATGGAGTGCGTGATCGATGGGTTAAAACTGAACTATGAAATGGCAGGCGAGGGGCAGACTCTGCTGATGCTGCACGGCTGGGGCTCTAATTTGCAGGCTTTCGAGTGCTTGGCCCCGGCGCTTGCCGAAAATTATCAGGTGATCCGGCTGGATTTTCCGGGTTTTGGAAAAAGCAGCCCGGTGCCCTGTGTGTGGGGCGTGGATGATTATGTGGATATCACCATCAAGTTTATCCAAAGCCTGGGGCTGACCAAGCTCAGCCTGGCGGGGCACTCTTTCGGCGGGCGTGTGATGATCAAGTTGAACAGCCGCCGGGATCTGCCGTTTGCCATTGATAAAAATATTCTGATCGACTCGGCAGGTATTCTGCCGGTAAAAACGCTCAAAAAAACGGTTCGGCAAAAGGTGTTCAAGGCGGGCAAGGCTGTTTTGAGCCTGCCGCCGCTCAAGGCTGCTTTTCCGCAGGCACTGGACCGCTTTCGCGCGCACTTTGGCTCGGCCGATTACAATGCGGCCAGCGGCTTTTTGCGCGATACCATGGTGAGGGTGATCAATGAAGACCTGCAGCCGTATCTTGGCGGCATCCGCCGCCCCACTTTGCTGATCTGGGGCGACCAGGACACCGCTACCCCCATGCGGGATGCACATATCATGGAAAAAGAGATCCCTGATGCGGGCTTGGTGGTAGTGAAAAATGCGGGGCATTTTTCGTTTTTGAAAGACCCATATCTGGTGATCGCAGTGATAAAGTCTTTTTTGGGATAAAACACCCTTATATCAAAGGAGTTAAGAGAGCATGATCTCAAAGTTTTGCTGCTGCCTGTTGGCGCTGCTGGTATATGTGCAATACCTTTTGTATCTCATGCACATGTTTCAGCTGAATACTTATAAAAATAACGAGCAGAGTGGGTGGAATAAAAAGAATGCGAACCTTCTGCTTCGGCATACGGCTTATCTGGTCATCACGCTGGCCGGGTATGTGCTTACCCGCCCGGCAGTGGGGCAGGCCCCGCAGGGGCTGGCCGGTATTGCCATCTGCCTGCTGCTGGCGGTGCAGCTTCTGTTTTGGAAGCCCCGCCAGAAAGCCAAAAAGCCGCTGGTGTATACAGGCCGCGTGATCCGCATGCTGGTCACGCACGGCATTCTGCTGACAGTGTGCGTGCCGCTGCTGGCAAAGCTGCTGCCTGCCTACGATGCGTTTTTGGCATTGATCCTTTATACCATGCTGCTGCCCTGGCTGATCTTGCTGGTAAACCAGCTGAATGCGCCCATTCAAAAAGCCATCAACCGCCGCTTTATCAAGGAAGCCGAAGATAAGATCAAGGCTATGCCCGAGCTTACCGTGATCGGCATTACAGGCAGCTATGGCAAAACCAGTGTAAAGTTTTTTTTAACAGAGCTTCTCAGCGGTAAATACAATGTGCTGTGCACGCCGCGCAATTTTAACACCGAGTTGGGCGTTACCCGCACCATTCGTGAGGATCTGCAGCCTATTCATGAGGTGTTCGTGTGCGAAATGGGCGCACGCTATGTAAAGGATATCAAGACTATCTGCGATATCGTACACCCGAAATACGGCGTGATCACCGCCATCGGCCCCCAGCATTTAGAAACCTTCGGCAGCATGGAAAACATCGTGAAAACCAAGTTTGAGCTGTACGATGCACTGCCTGCCGATGGCATGGCCTTTTTAAACTATGATAATGAGTATATTCTGAACCATAAGGGCGATAAGCCCCAGATAGGCTTCGGCGAGTGCGGGCAGGCAGAGGTTCGCCTTGTGAATATGGAACTCACAGCCCATGGCACAGATTTTACGGTTTCGATCGAGGACAAAGAGGTAAAATTCCACACAGAGCTGATCGGCTACCACAACATTCTGGATATTACCGCGGCTATTGCGGTGGCGCACAAAATGCAGGTAAGCAATGCCGAGCTGCAGCGCCGTGTGCGCCGTCTGCACCCGGTAGAGCATCGCCTGCAGCTGTTGCCCAAGCGCGGGCGGGTGAGCATTATTGACGATGCCTATAATTCAAACCCGCAGGGCTTTCACGGCGCGATCGATACGCTGCGCCGCTTTGAGGGCAAGACCCGCGTGCTGGTGACCCCCGGCATGATCGAGCTGGGCGCGAAGGAATATGAGCTGAACAAAGAAGCCGGGCGTTATGCCGCAACAGGCTGCGATTATATTATTCTGGTAGGCAAAAAGCAGACCCAGCCCCTGCTGGACGGTGTGCGTGAAGAAACCGGCTTTGACCAGAGCCATGTGCAGCAGGTGGATTCGCTGCAGGATGCCTGGAAAATCATTCCCACACTGCCCGGTGAAGAGCTGGTAGTGCTGCTGGAAAACGATCTGCCCGATAATTATTGATCTATAAAACAGGGAGGCACACCCAAAGGGGTGCGAGAGTGCATTATGAAAATCAGAGTTGGTGTATTTTTTGGCGGCAACAGCGTAGAACATGAGATCTCGGTGATCTCGGCTTTGCAGGCAATGAACGCGATGGACAGCGAAAAATATGAGATCATTCCCGTGTATATCACCCGGGAAAACGAGTTTTATATTGGCGAAGCGCTGCGCACCATCGAAAACTTTGCTGATCTGCCCGCACTGCTGAAGCAGTGCCGCCAGGTGATCCCGGTCAAGGGCAAGGGCTGCATGGAGCTGTATAAGTATCCGTTTGGCATGTTCGGCAACAAGCCCTGTGCGGTGCTGGATGTGGCATTCCCCATTGTGCATGGCACCAATGTGGAGGACGGCACCCTGCAGGGCTTCCTCAAATATCTGGGCGCCCCTGTAGTGGGCTGCGATGTGATCGCAAGCGCTGTGGGCATGGATAAATATGTAATGAAAACCATTCTGAAGGATGCAGGCGTGCCCGTGCTGGACTGCATTCGTTTCTCGCGCTTTGAGTACGAAGAAAACGAGATGGCCTGCGTGGAGGCCGTAGAAGCAAAATTTGCCTACCCGGTGATCGTAAAGCCCATCGATCTGGGCTCCAGCGTGGGCATCAAGATCGGGCACGACCGCGACGGCCTGCAGGAAGCTATCAAATATGCCTTTGAGTATGCAGGCAACATTCTGGTAGAGCCTGCCATTACCCAGCTGCGTGAGATCAACTGCTCGGTGCTGGGCGATACCGAGCAGGCCATTGCCAGCGCCTGCGAGGAGCCTGCGGGCAGCGATGAGATCTTGAGCTATAAAGATAAGTATATGAGCAGCGGCGCCAGCAAGGGCATGGCCAGCGTAAAGCGCAAGCTGCCCGCCGATCTGCCCGCCGAACAGTATGCACTGGTGCAGCAACTGGCCGTGACTACCTTCCAGGTGCTGCGTTGCAATGGTGTGGTGCGCATCGACTTTATGATCGATGGCGCAACCAACCAGGTGTATGTGAACGAAATCAACACCATTCCCGGCTCGCTGGCGTTCTACCTGTGGAAGGAAAGCGGCATTGAGTATAAAGAGCTGCTCGACCGCCTGATCAAGCTGGCCTTAAAGCGCGAGCGCGAGAACAAGGCCATTCGCTACGACTTTAAGACCGATATTTTGAAGGGCTTCAGCTTTGGCGGCACCAAGGGCGGCAAGCTGGGCGGTAAAATGGGTGCCAAGTTCTGATCTGGGGTGCTTTTTATGCATGACGAACTGACAGAAGTGGACATTCGCAAAATGCAGGAGGAGATCGACCACCGCATTTGTGATCTGCGCCCGCAGCTGAATGCCGAGGTGAAATCGGCCCGCGCATTCGGTGATTTAAGCGAAAACTACGAATACAAAGAGGCCAAGCGCCAGCGCGGCCGCAACGAAAGCCGTATTCGCTACCTGCAAAACATGATCAAAACGGCCAAAGTAGTGAGCGCCGAAACTAAAGGCGATGGGGTGGGCCTTTTTGACAAGGTGACTCTGTGGCTGCCCGAAGACGAAGAAGAAATGACCGTGCGCATGGTCACAACGCTGCGCGTGAATGCCGACGATGGGCTGATCAGTCGAAAATCGCCTTTGGGCGAGGCCATCTTTGGGCACAAGATCGGAGAAACGGTTTGGGTAGAGCCAAACCCCAATGTGCGCTATCAGGTAGAAATCCGCGCCATCGAACCCGGCGAAGACGATGAATCGCTGCCGATCGCAAAATATTAAAAAATAACGGGCAGAACTTTCCGCATTACAGGAAGGCTCTGCCCGCTTTTTATAATAAAAGTCAGTTTTAATGGCTGCAATTATGCCCGCCGCAGGCGTGCTGCCCCTCGCTGTGGCTGTGGTGGCCGCAGTGCACATTAGGGTCAAACTGCAGGGTGCCGCCCAGCAGGGCAATCACGGCTGTGTCGGCATCGCCGGATACCCCGCCGTAAAGCCGAATGCCTGCGGCGGCCAGTGCAGCCTGCGCTCCGCCGCCAATGCCGCCGCAGATCAGCGTATCCACGCCGTGCTGCTGCAAAAAGCCGGCCAGTGCGCCGTGGCCGCTGCCGTTGGTGCTTACCACCTCGGCAGCCGTGATTTTGCCGCCGGTGATGGTGTAAATTTTAAACTGTTCAGTGTGGCCGAAGTGCTGAAAGATCTGCCCGTTTTCGTAGGTGACTGCAAGCTTCATAAAACATCTTCTCCTTTTGCGCTGGTTTCTAAAGTATATCGTAGCACTTTGCGCCCAAAAATCAAGAACACAGAAATTTATAAGCAGGCGGGGGAAAAACGCTGTAAAAAGAAAAAGCCCCCGGCGTACCGGAGGCAAAAAGCAAGATCAGGCTTCGCTGCGCTTGCCAAAGGCGATGGGGCGGGTGATGATCTCTTCGCAGATCTCCAAAACGCTTTTGTTATCAGTGTTCACGATAACATCGGCGGCAGCCATATAGGCAGGCTCACGCACGGCCATCATGGCAGCGATATCGCGCACATTCTTTTTGCCGCGCAGCTTGGGGCGATCGTCGTTATCCTTCACACGCTCCAAAATGCTTTCAGGGCTGGCGGTGAGCAGCACAATGCGGCTGTGCTGGCGCAGGGTTTCTACATTCTGGGGGCGCAGCACCGCGCCGCCGCCGCAGCTGATCACGGTCTGATGGCACACACCCAGGTCTTTGAGCACCTGCGATTCCATATCGCGAAAATGTGCTTCGCCGTATTTGTCAAAGATCTCATTGATGCTCATACCGGCGCGCTGCACAATGATCTCATCGCTTTCCACACTGTCCATGGCCAACATCTGCTTCAGCAGGGCACACACGGTGCTTTTGCCCACACCCATAAAGCCTACCAGGGCAATGTTGCCGTGCACCAGCGCTTTGGCCTGCACCTTTTTGCTCATTTCGGTGATGCTGGAAAAAATGTTCAGCATCTCGTCTTCATAGGGGTTGCCCTCAGCCAGGGCACGCAGGGCCTTTTGCTGGCGCTGCTCCTGGTTGGGCTGCAAAATGGGCACGCCTGTGGCCTTTTTGTAAGCAATGATCTCATTTACACAGTTCATGCGGCGCTCAAGCTGGCGCAGAATCTCTTGGTCGCACTCGGCAACCTCGCGGCGGATCGATTCTAAATCCCTCATGTTTTTCCTTTCCCGGCCGCTGTATGCCTTTTTAAGAAAAAACAGGGCCTTTTGCAAATATGTGTATCATTATAAGATAATAAAGCTTTAAATTCAATCATTTTGGGCGTGAAAATTGATCATTTTATATAATTTTTCTGTAAATGCTGTAAATGCTACAAAAAGGTTTCAAAAACATAACCTAGCTTGACAATAGGGAATAAGGGATTATAATAAAACCATCTTCAGAAGAAAGGAAGGGCATTTTGCTATGACGCGTATGATGTGTGCCGGTATGATGCAGATGTACATGTGCAAGCTTTCGAGCGCTGCATATGCCCTTTGTGCTGCCCGGTAAGCATTGCCGGGCGGGGGCTGTGTGCAGGCGCCGAAAAAAGGGCGGCCTGCTTTTTTTGTTGCTTGGCTTCTCTTTTTAGGGTGCCCGCGCAGGCTGCCGCTTTTTGAAGCGGGCCGCAGGGCCGTAAAAATTTAAAGGAGCCGTGGGAATATGACAAAAAACATTTACACCCAGCCGGGGTTTCGAATGTGAACCCCGAAAACCCAGTGCAATAAACAAAACAGCCGAATCTGAACAAACCGGGTGCAGAGGATAGATGCTGCACCTAAACAAAAAAGGAGAGTTTATCATGAAAAAGATCGTTTCTTCTGTTCTGGCAGGTGCTTTGGCCCTGAGCCTTACCGCGTGCGGCAGTTCGTCTGCCTCTTCTGCAGCCCCGGCTACCGCTTCTTCGGTCGCCGCTTCCGAGGCTGCTTCTTCTGCCGCTGCCAGCGAGACCGCTGACTTTACCGGCGACGGCTACGATGCCGGTGTAGATTATGCCGCTCTGGCAGGCACTACCTTGAAGATCGCCGCCAGCGCCACTCCTCACGCTGAGATCCTGAACGATGCAGTGGCACCCATTCTGGAGGCCGCCGGTATCACCCTGCAGGTGGATGTATTTGACGATTACATTCAGCCCAACAATGTGGTGGAAGAGGGCGAGTATTACGCAAACTACTTCCAGCACACCCCTTATCTGGACAGCTTCAACGAGGAGAACGGCACTCATCTGGTAAGCGTGGCCGCTGTTCACTACGAGCCCTACGCACTGTATGCCGGCAAGACTGCCAGCATTGATGAACTGGCCGATGGCGCACAGATCGCTGTGACCAATGATCCTTCCAACGAAGCACGCGCTCTGCAGCTGCTGGCTGCTGCCGGTCTGATCGAGCTGGACCCTGAGGCTGGCCTCAACGCTACCCAGCTGGATATCACTTCTAACCCCAAGAACCTGAAGATCGTGGAGATGGAAGCTGCTCAGCTGCCCCGCACTCTGCAGGATGTGGATATGGCTGTGATCAACGGCAACTACGCCAAGGAGGCTGGCCTCAGCCCCGCTGAGGACGGCCTGTATGTAGAGGCTGCCGATTCTGAGTTTGCCCAGACCTATGCCAACATTGTGGCTGTGGCTGAAGAAAACAAGGATGCCGACCTGACCAAGGCTCTGGTGGCTGCCATTACCAGCCAGGCTGTAAAGGATTACATTGCCGCTACCTATGCCGATGGCTCTGTGCTGTGCATTTACTAAAAATAGCTTTTAAGCAGCTGTGATACAGGCTGCGTAAAAAAAGATCCGCAGGGGGCCGTAAAACGCCCTGCTGCGGATTTTTTTATCTTACCTGAAAAGATAGGGTAAAATGCAGGTAAAAAAGAGAAAATCACTATCAAAAATATACAAATCATGATATAATATTATCCATATGCGATTCATACGATTTTGCTTTGCGGCAGCTGCCCTGCCGCAGGTTTTGTAAGGGAGAGGCTATTCTTGATCGAACTGAAAAATTTAACCAAGAGCTTTACCATAGACGGCGGCCAGGTGAATGCGCTGCAAAACATCGACCTCACCATTGGGGACGGCGAGATCTATGGCATCATCGGTATGTCCGGTGCAGGTAAATCTACGCTGGTGCGATGCATCAATATGCTCGAGCGCCCCACCTCGGGCCAGGTACTGGTGAACGGCCGCGATATGACGGCACTCACCCCCGCCCAGCTGCGCGATGCCCGGCGCGAGATCACCATGATCTTTCAGCAGTTCAACCTGCTGATGCAGCGAAACTGCTTAAAAAATATCTGCTTTCCCATGGAGCTGGCCGGAACCCCCAAAGCCCAGGCCGAGAAGCGTGCCATGGAGCTTTTAGAGCTGGTGGGCCTGCCGGATAAGGCCAAGGCTTTCCCTGCACAGCTCAGCGGCGGCCAGCGCCAGCGCATCGCCATTGCCCGTGCACTGGCTACCCAGCCCAAGGTGCTGCTGTGCGATGAGGCTACCAGCGCGCTGGACCCCAACACCACGCACAGCATTCTGCAGCTGATCAAAGAGATCAACCAGAAGCTGGGCATCACGGTGGTGGTGATCACCCATCAGATGAGCGTAGTGGAAGAAATCTGCGGCCGCGTGGCGATTTTGGACGGCGGCAAGGTGGTAGAGGAAGGCCCGGTGGCCGAGATCTTCTCAAACCCCAAAACGGCGGCCGCCCGCAAGCTGGTGTATCCGGCTGGTATGGCAGGGCACGGCTATGGCAGCGATACGCATATGATCCGTGTGGCATTCAACGGCAGCAACTCTACCGACCGCCCGCTCGTGGCGGCTATGGCGGTAGACTGCGGTGTGCTGCTGAGCGTGATCTCGGCCGATACCAGCATGCTGAACGGCCAGGTATACGGCAGCATGCTTTTGGGCCTGCCGCAGGATCAGGGCCAGGCGGCTAAGGCGCTGGAGTACCTGCGGAAATTCCCGGGAATTTCCGTTGAGGAGGTAAAGGCATGAACTACGCAAAAATGTTTACCGCCGAGGCGGTGCAGGAATTTTTAAAGATCTGGGCCAGCGGTGAGTTTTATTCGGGCATTTGGGCTACGATCTACTCTACGCTGCTGGCAACCTTTCTGGCGCTGGTGATCGGCCTGCCGCTGGGCGTTTTACTGGTGGCCGGCCGGGAAGACGGCGTGCTACCGCTGCCGAGGCCTGTGATGGCGGTGCTGAACGCTGTTATCAATATTCTGCGCAGTGTACCGTTTTTGATTTTGATGATCATGGTCATGCCGCTTTCGCGCCTGATCATGGGCACGAGCGTAGGCACTATGGGCACGATCGTGCTGCTGGTGGCGGCAGCCTTCCCGTTTATGGCGCGCCTGATCGAAAGCTCGCTGCGCGAGGTGGATGCCGGTATGATCGAAGCCGCGCAGAGCATGGGTGCAACGCCTTTTCAAATTATCTGGAAGGTGATGATCCCTGAGAGCATCCCCAGCCTGGCCGGGCAGATCACCACGGCGCTGACCACGATTTTGGGCTACGGTGCTATGGCGGGCGCTATCGGCGGCGATGGCCTGGGCAAAATAGCCATCAGCTATGGCTATAACCGCTATAAACCGCTGATCATGATGGTGGCTGTGGTGCTGCTGGTGATCATTGTGAATATTATTCAAACCGTGGGCAGCCATATCGCCGTACATAGCGATAAGCGCCTGCGCAAGTAAATAAAAACAGGGAGAATACAATGAAGATCCTCGCAGTTGATTACGGCGAATCGCGCACCGGTCTGGCCATCTGCGATGCCACCGAGCTTTTGACCCGTGCCATTACGCCGCAGATCGAAGAAAAAAGCATGAATAAGGTGGCCGAAGCCGTAGTGCAAGCAGCCAGGGCCAACGGTGCCGAGCGCATTGTGGTGGGCCTTTGCAAAAATATGGACGGCACCGAGGGCAGTCAGGCGAAAAAATGCCGCCGCATTGCGGGAAAGATCGCCGAGCTGTGGGGCAACGAGCCCGTGCTGTGGGATGAACGCCGCACCACGGTTTCAGCCGCAGCGATTTTGAGCGAAAACAATACCTACGGCAAAAAGCGCAAAGAAATATTGGATTCGGTTTCCGCAGCGGTGATCTTGGAGGCATATCTGGCGTGGCGCAAAAACCACCCCGGCCAGGATCAGCCGTGACCGAGCGGCGGCTGCCGCTGCAAAAGGCCCGCCGCCAGCAGCGGTATGAAAAAGTATGCCGGGAAATGGCGGCTTTCACAATGCCCCGCTATGAGCGCCTGCCCGAGATAGAGCTGTATATGGA
>CAVGKH010000013.1:5117-7175 GCA_963629755.1 Gemmiger sp. | reverse complement strand
GTATATGGATCAGCTGGTAAATTGCGCAAACCGGGTATTGATGCCGCTTTCGAGTGCGACCAGCGCTGAGGAAATGATGCTCACAAAGTCGATGGTGAACAACTATGTAAAGCAGCGGGTGCTTCCGCCGCCCCAGAAAAAGCGCTATGGGCGTGAGCATCTGGCGCTGCTTTTGATGCTGTGCCCGCTCAAGCAGGTGCTGAGCATTCCCGAATGCGTGCAGCTGATGCATCTTGCCGGGCAACAGAGCGGGCAGACACTGGCGCAGAATTACGATGCGTTCTGCACTTCGCTGGAAAGCGCTGTGCACCAGAGCTTTGGCGGGCAGGAAGCCCCACTGCAGCAAGATAGGATCCTGCCCCGTATGACCCGGGCTGTGGCCGATAAGATCTTTTTGCAGAAAATGCTTACCTGTGAAAATAGTGAGGAGTGAGCCCATGGGCAAAAGTTTAACGCTGCGCTATGCGGCCGGGCAGGGCGCTTACTGGATGAGCTACAGTGCGGCCATCGGCTATGCTTCGGTGTTTTTAACAGGGCGCGGCTTTTCGGCCGGGCAGATCGGCCTGCTGATGGCGGGCATCAACGCTCTGGGCGCACTGATACAGCCGGTGGTAGCGGCAAGGGCTGACCGCTCGGCCACACACACGCTGAACTTTTATCTGCGCATCTGCCAAACGGTCAGCCTGGCAGCAGCCGTGGTTTTGTGCCTGGGACCGCACAGCCTTTACACAGCGGCGCTGTGCTATGTGCCGCTGTGCGTGGGCATTATGACCCAGCAGCCGCTGATGAACGCACTGGCCACTTATTATATCAACCGCGGACAGAGCATTGATTACGGCAAGGCGCGGGGCACTGGCTCGATCTGCTATGCGGCGTTTTCTTATGTGCTGGGGCGTGCGGCGGCGCAGTTTGGCCCGGAGGCCATGCCCTTTGCCGTTTTGCTGATTTTGGCGCTGTTTACAGCGCTGCTCAGCGGCTACCGCATGCAGCCGGTGGGGGATAAGCAGGCAGAGCGCACGAAGCAGGAAAATGCAGGCGAGCTGCTGCGCCGCTACCCCGCCTTTGGGGCGCTGCTTTTAGGCGTAGGGCTTTTGTTTATCGGGCATTATTATCTGAACACCTATCTGTATCAGGTGGTCACGGCTGTGGGCGGCGACAGTGCTTCGCTGGGGCTGGTGAGCGCCATTACGGCGGGGGTAGAGCTGCCCACAATGATGGGCTTTAATTGGCTGGTAAAGCGCAGAAGCAGCGGCTTCTGGCTGCGGGTATCGGCGGTGTTTTTCACTTTAAAGTATACCGTGTGCCTGCTGGCGGGCTCGGTGGCCGGGTTGTGCGCCAGTGGCGCCCTGCAGTGCCTTGGCTTCGCTTTGTACATTCCGGCCGGCGTATACTATGCAAATGAGATCATGCAGCCGCAGGATAAAGTAAAAGGGCAGGCCCTGCTGACCACCGCAACGGTAGTGGGCGGCCTTGTGGGCAATTTAAGCGGCGGCTGGCTGCTGGATACCCTGGGTGTGCGTGTCATGCTGTTGACGGGCATTGTAACAGCCCTGCTGGGCACTGCCGCTGTATGCGCGGCAACGAGAACAAAGACAAAAGTATAAAAACACTATCAGCATAGAATAAAAGACAAAAAGGAGATAGAGAAATGATCGGAATTCTTTCGGCACTGGGCTTTGAGCTGGCCCCGCTGATGGAACGGCTGGAAAACAAGACCAGCGAGACCATCAGCCATATCGAATTTGTTTCGGGGCAGCTGAACGGCCGCCCTGTGGTGGGCGCGGTGAGCGGCGTGGGCAAGGTGAACGCAGCCCGCTGTGCACAGATCATGATCTGCCGCTATAATGTAGAAATGATCGTGAATGCAGGCGTGGGCGGCAGCCTGTGCAAAGGGCTGGGCCTGGGTGATTTGGCTGTGGCTGACAGCTGCGTGCAGTATGATATGGATATGGCCGCCGCCGGAACGCCGCTGGGCGTGATCCCCTGGGGCAAGGTGAGCAAGGAATTCCCTGATGGCGACGAGGCTACAGCCTATCTGCCCTGCGATGCCAAAATGGC
>CAVGKH010000013.1:0-5087 GCA_963629755.1 Gemmiger sp. | reverse complement strand
CATCCACTGCCAGCGCGGCGTGATCGCCACCGGCGACCGCTTTGTGGCAGATAAAAAGCTGAACGATTTTCTGCGCAACACCTTTCAGGCAGTGAGCTGCGAAATGGAGGGCGGCGCTGTGGCACAGGTGTGCCGTGCGGCTGATATCCGCTGTGCCGTGCTGCGTGCAATCTCGGACAATGCCGATGAGGATGCCGCAGAGACCTACAATGGGCAAAAGACCCTGTGTGCGACGATCCCCGTGGTATGCCGCGCACTCGAACTCTACGATTCATAATTGATCTGTAACAACATATAGGAGTGGAACTTTTCATGGACGATGGTAACAGTAGCAGCATGCTGCTTGCAATTTTGGTGCTGGTGGCACTTTCTGCGTTTTTTTCGGCTTCCGAAACGGCGTTTTCCAGCCTGAACCGGGTGCGGCTGAAGGTGCGTGCGGACGATGGAGATGCCCGTGCGCTGCGCGCCATGAAGCTGATCGACCGTTACGACGATCTGCTTTCGGCAATTTTGATTGGCAACAATATTGTGAATATTGCTTCGGCCAGCTTGGCAACGGTGTTTTTCAGCCGCATTTTTCAAGAAAACGGCCCCACGGTATCGACCATTGTAATGACGGCGGTGGTGCTGATCTTTGGCGAGGTGACCCCCAAAAGCCTGGCCAAGGAGCTGCCGGAGGACTGTGCTGTGGCTGTGGCCCCGATCATCGGCGCACTGATGACGGTTTTTGCCCCACTGAATGCGCTGTTCCGCGGCTGGAAGCACCTGCTGCAAAAGATCTTCCGTTTGAAAAATGTGGATACTATCACCGAAGACGAACTAATCAGCATCGTGAGTGAGGCGCACAATGACGGTACACTGAACGAAAGCGAGAGTGAGCTGATCCGCTCGGCCATTGAATTTGACGATCTGGAAGTGGAGTCGATCTTAACACCGCGCGTGGATATGGAAGCCGTGGAGGATACGGTTTCGATGAAAGAACTGGCCGACCGCTTTGAAGAAAGCGGATTTTCGCGCATTCCGGTGTATCACGATACCATTGACAATGTGATCGGCGTAGTGCTGGAAAAAGATTTTTTCCCCGCCTATGTAGAGGGCAAGGCCGATATGGAAAACCTGGTGACAGAGGTGGAATACACCACCGGCCATACTAAGATCAGCGAGCTTTTGCATCAGCTGCAGAAAAATCAGAACCACATGGCCATTGTGATCGATGAATTCGGCGGCACGCAGGGGCTTGTAACGCTGGAGGATATTCTGGAAGAGCTTGTGGGCGAAATTTGGGACGAACACGATGAAGCCGTGGATGCCTGCCGTGAACAGGCTGACCACTCCTGGCTGGTGAGCGGCTCTATGAGCATGGAAGACTTTGCGGCTGAATTTCCCATTGATGATGAAATGGTGGAGGAATATACTACCGTGGGCGGCTGGGCACTGGCGCAGATCGGCCATTTGCCCAGAGAGGGGCAGCACTTTGAGCAGGGCCGCCTGCTGGTGGATGTGGTAAAGGTGTTCAGCCGCCGCATTCAGCAGCTGCGCGTAAAGGTGCTGCCGGAAAAGAAAGAAGAAAACGAAGAGGAAAACCGCTGAAAACGGGCAAAGCCTCGGGTATAAAATTATCAGCAAGGGGGATCGTAAAGAAAATGGAAAACAATGTGATCGTATCACTCAAAGACATCGTGGTGGATTTTGACGGCGACCGGGTGCTGAATGGCCTATCGCTGGACATTCACGATAAGGAATTCGTCACTTTTCTGGGCCCATCGGGCTGCGGCAAAACCACTACGCTGCGTGTGATCGCGGGCTTTATCGAGCCGAAAAGCGGCAATGTGTTTTTTGACGGCAAGGATATTGCGGGCCTGCCCCCCTATAAGCGCCAGGTGAACACGGTATTTCAGAAGTATGCGCTGTTTCCGCATTTGAATGTGTATGAAAATGTGGCGTTTGGCCTGCGCCTGAAAAAGATGGACGAGGCTACCATCAGCAGCAAGGTGCGCGAAATGCTGGAGGTAGTGGGCTTAAAAGGCTATGAACGCCGCCGTATTAACCAGATGTCGGGCGGTCAGCAGCAGCGTGTGGCCATTGCCAGAAGCCTGGTAAACCAGCCCAAGGTGCTGCTGCTCGACGAACCCCTCGGCGCATTGGATCTGAAGCTGCGCAAGGAAATGCAGGTAGAGCTCAAGCGCCTGCAGCGCGAAATGGATATCACTTTTATCTATGTAACGCACGACCAAGAAGAAGCCCTTACCATGTCGGATACCGTGGTGGTCATGAACAAGGGCAAGATCCAGCAGATCGGCAGCCCCGAGGATATTTACAACGAGCCGCAGAATGCCT
This sequence comes from Gemmiger sp., assembly GCA_963629755.1. Classification (GTDB taxonomy): domain Bacteria; phylum Bacillota; class Clostridia; order Oscillospirales; family Ruminococcaceae; genus SFIE01. The sequence continues at coordinate 2,750 of CAVGKH010000013.1, read as the reverse complement.
TTGTGGCCGATTTTATCGGTGCGTCCAACATTCTGGACGGCGTGATGCTCGAAGATTACCGCGTGAGTTTTGCGGGCCAGGAGTTTGTGTGCGTGGATAAGGGCTTTGCCAAAAACCAGTCGGTGCAGGTGGTGGTTCGCCCTGAGGATGTAGAGGTGACCACCCCCGATAAGGGCATGCTCACCGGCCTTGTGAATGAGGTGATCTTCAAGGGCGTGCACTTTGAGATGCGTGTGGACTGCGAAGGCAAAGAATGGCTGATCCATAGCACCCGCGCCTGCAAGCCCGGCGAAGTGATCGGCATGAATGTGGACCCCGATGAGATCCACATCATGGCCCGCATGGAGGAGTAATGCCATGATCAAAAATAAATGGACGGCCGCACCGTATCTGGTGTGGATGGCAATTTTTGTGATCGTGCCGCTGCTGATGGTGATCTATTATGCCCTTACCAACGATGCCGGGCAGTTCACGCTGGAAAATCTGTTTATGATCGGGCGCTACAGCTCGGTTTACGGCCGCAGCCTGCTGCTGGCCGCCGAAGCAACCATCATCTGCCTGGTGGTGGCGTTTCCGGTGGGCTATTTTTTGAGCCGCCTGCCTGTAAACAAGCAGCACATCATGCTGATGCTGGTCATGCTGCCCATGTGGATGAATTTTTTGCTGCGAACCTACGCCTGGATGACCCTTTTGGAAAATAACGGCCTGATCAACCGCCTGCTGGGCCTGTTTGGCATTGGGCCTTTTCATATGATCAATACCAGCGGCGCAGTGGTGCTGGGCATGGTGTATAACTACCTGCCGTATATGATTCTGCCGCTGTACACAGCCATGACCAAGATCGACCAGAGCATTATCGAGGCAGCGCAGGATCTGGGAGCCAATACCCGCCGCATTTTAACAAGGGTGCTGATCCCGCTGTCTACCCCGGGCATTGCCACGGGCATCACTATGGTGTTTGTGCCATCGGTCTCCACCTTTGTGATCAGCCGTATGCTGGGCGGTGGCTCGAATCTGCTGATTGGCGATCTGATTGAGCTGCAGTTCTTGGGCAATAGCTATAATTTCCATGTAGGCTCGGCCATGAGCCTGGTGCTGATGGTGATCGTGCTGCTTTGCATGAGCTTTACCAGCAGCTTTGACGAATCGGAAATGGAGGGCGTGATCTGATGAATAAAAAAGCAAGCAGCGCCCTGATGCGCGCCTATGTGATCGCTGTGTTCGGCTTTATGTATCTGCCCATTGCCGTGATGGCAGTGTTCAGCTTTAACCAGAGCAAAAGCCGCACGGTGTTCACCGGCTTTACGCTGGGCTGGTATAAAAGCCTGTTTACGAACAATCTGATTTTGAGCGCGCTGGCCCTCAGCCTGGTAGTGGCGCTGATCTCGGCGGTGGCGGCCACGGTGCTGGGCACACTGGCTACGGTGGGCATTCAGTCGATGAGCCGCCGCTCGCAGCTGCTTATCAACAATGTCAGCTATATTCCGGTGGCCAACCCCGAGATCATTACCGGCGTTTCGATGATGCTGCTGTTCGTGATGTATCAGACCTTTGCCGGTAAGATCGATGCACTGCCCGATTCGGTGTTTGGCCTGCCCACGCTGCTGATTGCGCACATTACCTTTAATGTGCCCTATGTGGTGTTCAATGTGGCGCCCAAGCTGCGCCAAATGGATGTGCGCCTGTATGAGGCGGCGCTGGATCTGGGCTGCAACCCCACACAGGCCTTTTTTAAGGTGGTTCTGCCCGAGCTGACACCGGCAATCCTGTCGGCTTTTTTGATCTGCTTGACCTATTCCATCGACGATTTTATTATTTCTTATTTTAACTGCGGCACTTTGCAAACTCTGCCCATCGCCATTTACAGCATGACCCGCAAAAAGGTGAGCCCTGAGATCAACGCCCTTTCTACCATTATGTTCCTGGTGATTCTGGCCATTATTCTGATCTCGAATGCGTGGGACAGCTATCGCCAGAAGCGGCGCTGAGAAAGGGGAGAGAATGATGAAAAAATGCATCTGCGGCCTGCTGGCTGCGGCTCTTTCGCTGGGGCTTGCCCCGGCGGCGCTGGCTGAGGATTACTCGGCCCAGGCTCAGGCCAGAGGGCTGGAAGTAAAAGACGGCATGATTGTGGTGAATGACGATATCTCGGTTTCAGCCGATTACGATTGGGCCCGCCTTGCCGACCAGAAGATCAAATTGAATGTATACAACTGGGGCCTTTATATCAGCGACGGCTCGGATGAAAGCGTGGATGTGATCTCAGCGTTTGAAAAGCTGACCGGCATCGATGTGAATTATACCACCTACGACTCCAACGAGAGCATGTATGCCAAAATCAAATCGGGCGGCGCCAGCTATGATGTGGTGGTGCCCTCCGATTACATGATCGGCAAGCTTATCAAAGAGGACATGCTGGAGCCGCTGAACTATGAGAATATTCCCAATGCGGCCAAGATAAACCCCAAGTACCGCGGTTTGGAATATGACCCCACCGATTCTTACAGCGTGCCCTACACCTGGGGCATCGTGGGCCTTATCTACAATACAGAAATGGTGGAGGAAGCACCCACCAGCTGGGCCGATTTATGGGATGCCCGCTATACCGACAGCATTTTGATGTTTAACAACAGCCGCGATGCCGTGGCCATTGCCGCCAAAAAGCTGGGGCTGAGCCTGAACCCCTCAAACACCGAGGAAGTAGCGCAGTGCATGAACGAGCTCAAGGCCCAGAAAGACATGGTGCAGGC
>CAVGKH010000012.1:6045-21508 GCA_963629755.1 Gemmiger sp. | reverse complement strand
ATTTTCAGAAAACGGTGGTGAGATCATGATCGAGCAAACTCTTGATTCTGTACGCCAGGCCGAACGGGAAGCCCAGGCCGCTGAAAAGCAGGCGGGCGAAAAGGCAGTGCAACTGATGGCTGAGGCAAAGGAAAATGCCCAGGCCGCGGCCGCCCGGGATATTGCCGAGGCACAAAAGCAGGCGGCCCAGGCTGTGGCAAAGGCGAGGGCCGAGGGAGAGGCCAGAGCCGCCAAGGCTTCGGCCGAGACCGAGGCTGAGCTTGCCGCACTGCGCGAGGGCGCACAAAGCCGCCAGCCGCAGGCGGTGGAGCAGCTGATCCACCGGCTTTTGGGCTGATTTCGGCGCGGAAAGGAGGAAACGCTTGTGGCTGTTGTTGCCATGAAACAGATCCGCATCTGTGCACTGACCAGGCACCGCAAGCCCCTGATGGAGCTGGTGCAGCGGCGGGGCATAGTGCAGCTGCGGGACGATCTGCCCCGCGATGAAGTGTTTGAGCGGCTGGACATTGCCGCCCCCTGTGCGCAGTTTCAGCGCGGCGTGCAGAGCGCCGAGCAGGCGCTGGAGATATTGAGCCGGTACGCACCGCAGAAGGCCGGCCCGCTGGACAAGCTGAAGGGACGCGCAAGGCTGGGAGCCGGTGAGATGGAGCGCTGCGCCGAAAGGCAGGAGGAGCTTGCCAAGGGCGCGGCCGAGATTATACGCTTGGAAAAAGAGCTGAACGAGGCGAAGGCCGCGATACCGAAGCTGCAGGTGCAGATCGGCGGGCTGGAGCCCTGGATGGGGCTGGAGGTGGCGCTGAACTTTGCAGGTACGGCCAGCACGCGGGCGTTTATCGGCAGCTTTGCCGGAGATCATGCGGCGGACGAACTGCTGGAAAGGATCGGGCTTTCGACCGACGTGCCGCTGGACCTCACGATACTGAGCCACAGCAAGGAGCAGACCTGTGTGTTTGCCCTTTGCCCCAAAAAGAACGGGGCCGCTGTGGAGGAGGCGCTGCGGCGCGCGGGCTTCAGCTTGCCGCCGCTGGCGGGAAGCCTGAACCCGGCCCAGCAGAAAAAAGCCTGGGAGAAAGAGATCGGGCAGAACGAGGCGTTGATCGAAAAGAATACGGCGCTGCTGGAACAAATGGGCGCGCGCCGGGCCGATTTGGAGCTGCTTGCGGATTATTACGCCGTGCGCAGGGAAAAATATACAGCGCTGGGCAAGCTGGCGCAGACAAGGCATGTGTTTGTGGCGGAGGGGTATATCCCCGCACCGGAGGCTGAGGCGCTGCAGAAGGAACTGAGCGAAAAATTCGATGCCGCCGTAGAGCTGGCAGACCCGGACCCCGAGGATGAGCAGCCGCCTGTGGCACTGCGCAACGGCGGATTTTCGGCCCCCATGGAGGGCGTGCTTTCCAGCTACAGCTACCCGGGGCGCGGCGAATTTGACCCCAGCTTTATGATGGCGCTGTTTTACTACTTTTTGTTTGGCATGATGCTCAGCGATGCGGGCTACGGCCTGCTGATCGTTTTGGTGTGCGGCATTCTGCTGGCAAGGTTTAAAAATATGGACAAGAGCCTGAAAAAGAGCCTGACCATGTTTTTCTACAGCGGCATTTCGACAGTGTTCTGGGGAATTTTGTACGGCAGCTGGTTCGGTGATGCGCCGGATGTGATAGCGCATACTTTTTTGCACAGCGATTTTACCGTAAAGCCGCTGTGGGTGAACCCCATCAACTGCCCCATGCAGATGCTGATGTTCTGCCTGCTGATCGGTTTAATCCACTTGTTTGCGGGCCTTGGATGCAAGGCATATCTGCTGATCAAAAACCGGGATACGATGGGATTTATAGCCGATGCGCTCTCGTGGTATCTGCTGGTGGGGGGCCTGATCTTATTTGCACTTTCGGCCCCGGCGTTTATCAATGTGGTGCAGCTTGATTTTGTGCTGCCGGCAGCGGTGGGCAGCATTGGCAAGTGGATGGCCATTGCGGGTGCTCTGCTGGTGCTGCTGTTTGGCGGGCGCGAAAGCAAGAACCCGGTGATGCGCCTGGTGAAGGGCTTATATGCCCTGTATGGCTCGACCAGTTGGCTGGGCGACCTTTTGAGTTACTCGCGCCTGCTGGCCCTGGGGCTGGCGACCGGCGTGATCGGCCAGGTGGTGAATCAGATGGCCAGCATGGGCGGCGATACACCGATGGGCATTGTGCTGTTTATTCTGGTATTTCTGGTGGGGCACTCGCTCAACATTGCCATCAACCTGCTGGGCGCTTATGTGCACACCAACCGACTGCAGTTTGTGGAGTTTTTCGGTAAGTTTTATGAAGGCGGCGGCCAGGCGTTTGAACCGCTGGCGGCCCATACCAAATACTATCAGATCACGGAGGTAAAATGATTATGTTTACAAACGGATTAGCATGGGCATTATTGGGTGCTGCATTGGCCGCATTGGGCGGCGGCATGGGTTCTGCTGCGGGCGTTGGCATTGCCGGTCAGGCAGCCGCCGGTGTGGTGGCGGAGGACCCCGGCAAGTTCGGCAAGGTGCTGATCTTGCAGCTGTTGCCCGGCACGCAGGGCATTTATGGGCTGCTGGTGGCGTTTATCACACTTTCTAACACGGGCATTCTGGGCGGCACCGCCGATGTGAACATGACCATGGCCAAGGGGCTGCTTTACTTAGCGGCCTGCCTGCCCATTGCCATTGTGGGCTATGTTTCGGGCAAGCGCCAGGGCGAGGTTTCGGCGGCTTCCATCGGGCTGGTGGCCAAGCGGCCGGATCAATCCGGTAAAGCAATCATCTTCCCCGCCATGGTGGAGACCTACGCGATTTTGGCGCTGCTGGTTTCGATCCTGGCTGTGACCGGTGCGAGCGCCCTGGCCATTTGAGCAGGGAAACTTTTCAGATAGGAGCGAGGCTGTTATGACCGGATTAGAAAAGATCCTTGCCCAGATACAGGGCGAGGCGCAGGCCGCCGCGGAGGAAACGCTGCGCGCGGCCCAGGCCAAGGCCGATGAGGAATGCGCCGTGATCGCGGCCAAAGCCAAGGAAGAATGCGGGCAGATCGAAGCCCGGGCCAGGCAGCAGTGCACGGATGCGCTGCGGCGGGCCGAATCAGCGGCCGAGCTGCAGCGGCGACGCGGTGTGCTGGCTGCCAAGCAGCAGATGATCGCCGAAACGATAGAGGCCGCTTTACAGAAAATGCAGAGCCTGCCTGCGAAAGAATATTTTGCCGCCTTGCAGACGCTGGCTGTGCACTATGCGCAGGCGGGCGAGGGCGTGATGTATTTTGGCGCGGCCGATCTGGCTCGGCTGCCAAAGGATTATGAGAGCACGCTGAACGCGGCGTTGGGCGGCAGCAGGAGCCTGAAGATCAGCCCCGAAAGCCGCCCCATTGCCAGCGGATTTGTGCTGGCTTATGGCGGCATTGAGGAAAACTGCTCGCTGGAGGCGCTGTTTGCCGCCGACCGGGAGGGCATGCAGGACCTGGCACAGTTGGTTTTATTTGCGGCAGAGTAAGGAGGGATAGGCGATGTCCGAAGAGCGTTATACTTATGCGGTGGCGCGCGTGAGGGCAAAAGAAAGCACCCTGCTGAACAAAGCCGCCCTGGAGCAGCTGCTGGCCTGTAAAACGAGCGAGGAGTGCCTGCGCACCTTGCAGGAGCGCGGCTGGGGCAATGAAAACACCCATACCGCCGAGGAACTGCTGAAAGCCGAGACCGATAAGACCTGGGAGTTTTTGAACAGCGTTCTGCCCGATGTGCACACGCTGGATGTGTTTCGCCTGAGCACGGATTTTCATAATCTGAAGGCGGCGATCAAGCAGGTGTGCACCGAGCAGGAAACGCCGAATGTGTTTGCCGAGGGCGGCACGGTGCCGGCAAAGCAGATACTGGCCCTGGTGCAGGAGCAGCGCTTTGAAAGCCTGCCCGATGCACTGGCGGCCCCGGCACGGCAGTGCTTTGACATTATGCTGCACACCCGCGATGCCCAGCTGTGCGATCTGGCGCTGGACAAGGCCTGCCTGGAGGCAATAAACGCGCGCGGAAAGCAGGAAAAAAATGAGGCGCTGCGCCTTTATGCCGAGACGACCGTGGCCTGCGCAGACATTCGCATTGCAGTGCGCTGCTGCAAGACCAAAAAGCCGCTGGACCTGATAGAGGCGAGCCTGGCCGAGTGCGGCAGTGTTTCGGTGCCGCTTTTGGCCAAAGCCGCCAGCGAGAGCCCAGAGGCCATTGCAGCCTATTTGCAGACAACGGCCTATGCCGAGGGCGCAGAGCTGGTAAAAACCAGCCTGAGCGCGTTTGAGTGCTGGTGCGACAGCCTGCTGATCAAGAGGCTGCAACCGCAGCGCTACAACCCGTTTACCATTGGGCCGCTGGCAGGGTATCTGCTGGCGCGGGAGAGCGAGATCAAATCGGTTCGTTTGATCCTTTCGGCCAAGCGCAACGGCCTTGGTGAGCAGACGATCCGGGAAAGGCTGAGGGAGTGCTATGTATAAGATCGCAGTGATGGGCGACCGCGACAGCATTTACGGCTTTGCCGCCGTAGGGCTTGAGACCCGCCCCGTGGCCGACCAGGCCGAGGCTGCCAGAACGCTGCACGAGCTGGCCGAGGGCGGCTATGCGGTGATTTACATTACCGAAAATTATGCCAGCCTTTTGGAGCGCGAGATCGCGCATTACAGCCAGGGGCCGCTGCCCGCGATCATTCCGCTGCCCGGCGTTTCGGGCAATACGGGCCTTGGCATTGCCCGCGTGAAGAAAAGCGTGGAGCAGGCGGTGGGCTCGGATATTATCTTTGGCGGCAAGTAAAACGAAATTCCGGGCGCGGTGTACAGCGCCCATGAGGACAAGGTGATAGAAATGAGCAAAGGTACGATACGAAAGGTTGCCGGCCCTCTGGTGATCGCCGACGGCATGCGCGATGCCAACATGTTTGATGTGGTGCGCGTTTCGGACGAGCATTTGATCGGCGAGATTATTGAGATCCACGGCGACCAGGCTTCGATCCAGGTATACGAGGAGACCAGCGGCCTTGGCCCCGGTGCTCCGGTGGAATCGACCGGCATGCCCATGAGCGTGGAACTTGGCCCCGGCCTGATCAAGAGCATTTACGACGGCATTCAGCGCCCGCTGTTTAAAATTATGGAAGCCACGGGCAGCAACCTGCTGCCGCGCGGCGTAGAGGTGCCCAGCCTGGACCGTGAGGCCAAATGGCATTTTGTGCCGGTAGCCAAGCCCGGCGATACGCTGGTGCCCGGCGATGTGCTGGGCACCGTGCAGGAAACGCCGGTGATCGTGCATAAGATCATGGTGCCGCAGGGCGCGGGCGGTGTGCTGGAAAGCATTACCGAGGGGGATTTTACGATTACGGAAACCGTGGCTGTGATGGCCCTGCCGGACGGCAGCAAAAAAGAGCTGACCATGCTGCAGCGCTGGCCCGTGCGCCGCGGCCGCCCCTATAAACAGAAGCTGAGCCCTGATGTGCCGCTGGTGACCGGCCAGCGCGTGATCGACTGCCTGTTCCCCATTGCCAAGGGCGGCGTGGCAGCCATTCCCGGGCCGTTTGGCTCCGGCAAGACTGTTACGCAGCATCAGCTGGCCAAGTGGGCCGATGCCGATGTGGTGGTGTATATCGGCTGCGGCGAGCGCGGCAACGAGATGACCGATGTTCTGAACGAGTTCCCCGAGCTGATCGACCCCAAGACCGGGCAGAGCCTGATGGAGCGCACGGTGCTGATCGCCAACACCTCGGATATGCCTGTGGCAGCGCGTGAGGCTTCGATTTATACCGGCATCACGATCGCCGAATACTTCCGCGATATGGGCTACTCGGTGGCCTTGATGGCAGACTCGACTTCGCGCTGGGCGGAGGCTCTGCGTGAGATGTCGGGCCGACTGGAAGAGATGCCCGGCGAAGAGGGCTACCCGGCTTACTTGGGCAGCCGACTAGCGCAATTTTACGAGCGCGCAGGCCGCGTAATCGTGAACGGCAACGCCGAGCAGGAGGGCAGCCTTTCGGTGATCGGCGCGGTATCGCCCGCAGGCGGCGATATTTCGGAGCCTGTTACCCAGGCAACGCTGCGCATTGTGAAGGTGTTCTGGAGCCTGGACTCCGCCCTGGCACAGCAGCGCCACTTCCCTGCAATCAACTGGCTGACGAGCTACAGCCTGTATCAGGATACGCTGGGCCCCTGGCTGAACGAAAAAGAGCCCGGTTGGATGGAGCTTCGCCAGCGAATGATGAGCCTTTTGCAGGAGGAAAGCGAGCTGGAGGAGATCGTAAAGCTGGTGGGCCAGGATGCCTTGAGCGCGCCCGACCGCTTGAAGATGGAAGCCGCTCGCAGCATTCGCGAGGACTTTCTGCATCAGAACTCGTTCCACGAGATCGACACCTATACCCCGCTGCATAAACAGCTGCGCATGATGCAACTGATGGTGGCTTATTTTGACGACTGCCGCGCTGCGCTGGACAAGGGCGCGGATGTGAACGGACTGATCCGCTTGCCGGTGCGCGAGGCCATTGGCCGCTATAAATACACCCCGAACGAGCAGATCGAGCCTGCTTATGAAAAGATCCGGGCGGATATGGCCGCGCAGATCAGCGAACTTCTGCAAACAAAGGAGGAGTTCTGATGCCTAAGGAATATCGCACGATACAGGAAGTGGCCGGCCCTTTGATGATGGTGCACGGCGTAGAGAATGTGAGCTATAACGAGCTGGGCGAGATCGAGCTTGCCAACGGTGAGATCCGCCGCTGCAAGGTGCTGGAGGTGGACGGCACCAACGCACTGGTGCAGCTGTTTGAATCTTCGACCGGCATCAACCTGGAAAGCAGCAAGGTGCGCTTTTTGGGGCACTGCATGGAGCTGGGCGTGAGCGAGGACATGCTGGGCCGCGTGTTTGACGGCCAGGGCCGCCCCATTGACGACGGGCCGGAAATTCTGCCCGAGGCGCGCATGGATATCAACGGCCTGCCCATGAACCCGGCGGCGCGCGTGTACCCCGCTGAATTTATCCAGACCGGTGTTTCGGCCATTGACGGCCTGAACACGCTGGTGCGCGGCCAGAAACTGCCGATATTCTCGGCCTCCGGCCTGCCGCATGCGCAGCTGGCAGCGCAAATCGCCCGCCAGGCCAAGGTGCGCGGCACCGACGAGCCATTTGCCGTTGTGTTTGCCGCTATGGGCATTACTTTTGAGGAATCCAACTACTTTATCAATTCGTTTAAAGAGACAGGTGCTATTGACCGCACTGTGCTGTTTATCAACCTGGCCAACGACCCTGCGGTGGAGCGTATCAGCACACCCCGCATGGCGTTGACCGCTGCCGAATATCTGGCATTCAAAAAGAATATGCACGTGCTGGTCATTCTGACCGATATTACCAACTACGCCGATGCCCTGCGCGAAGTTTCGGCTGCGCGCAAGGAAGTGCCCGGCCGCCGCGGCTACCCCGGCTATATGTACACCGACCTTGCGAGCCTGTACGAGCGCGCAGGCCGCCAGAAGGGCTGCAGCGGCTCGATCACGCTGATCCCGATCCTTTCGATGCCCGAGGACGATAAGACCCACCCCATTCCTGACCTGACCGGATACATCACCGAAGGGCAGATCATTCTAAGCCGTGAGCTGTACCGCAAAGGCATTATGCCGCCCATTGATGTGCTGCCCAGCCTGAGCCGACTGAAGGATAAGGGCATTGGCAAGGGCAAGACTCGCGCCGACCACGCCGACACCATGAACCAGCTGTTCGCCGCTTATGCCCGAGGCAAGGACTGCAAGGAGCTGATGACGATTTTGGGCGAGGCGGCGCTGAGCGATGTAGACCTTTTGTATGCGAAGTTTGCCGACGAGTTTGAAAAACAGTATGTGAACCAGGGTTACACCACCGACCGCAGCATTGAGGAAACGCTGGATATCGGCTGGAAGCTGCTGCGTATTCTGCCCCGAAGCGAGCTGAAGCGTATTCGCGATGAATACCTGGATGAGTATTACGACAAAAAGTGAGGTGAAGCTGTATGGCGACCACACTGCCTAACCCGACCCGAATGGAGCTTACGCGCTTAAAGCGCAAGCTGACCACGGCACTGCGTGGGCATAAGCTGCTGAAGGATAAGCGCGATGAGCTGATGCGCCAGTTTTTGGACCTGGTGCGCGAAAACAAGGCCCTGCGCGAGCGCGTGGAGGCAGGGCTTGCCCAGTGCAACCAGAACTTTGTGCTGGCCCGGGCCGGTATGAGCGATGAGGAGCTGAACACCGCCATGATGGCCCCCAAGCAGGAGGTGCTGCTGGAGGCCGAAAGCCGCAATGTGATGAGCGTGGATGTGCCGGTGTTTCGTTACAAGACCCGCACGAGCGACCCGGCGGATATTTATGCTTACGGCTTTGCGTTCACGAGCGCTGATTTGGACGATGCCGTGCAGAGCCTGGCGGACCTTTTGCCGGACCTTCTGCGCCTGGCTGAGGTGGAAAAAAGCTGCCAGCTGATGGCGGCGGAGATCGAAAAGACCCGCCGCCGCGTGAATGCGCTGGAGCATGTGATGATACCGGAAACGCAGGAGCAGATCCGCTATATCACCATGAAGCTGGACGAAAATGAGCGCAGCACCCAGACCCGCCTGATGAAGGTGAAGGATATGATGCTGGAGCAGACCCACCATTACACCCAGAAAAATGAAGAAAGATATGCCGCCGGGTGAATGAAAAGGGCAGAGCAGGAACGATGCGTATGTTGAATTTGTTCAGATAACTGGTTGACGTTGAACTTGCTTGAACAAGCAAAACAGAAAAGCAGGAGACGAGATTTTCTCGTTTTCTGCTTTTTCTTTTGCAAAACTTACTATTGACAAATTCAAATATTGAATATATGATGCGAATATTGAACATTGGTATAAAAAACTGAACGCAAAATATCACAAAAGGGGATGCAAATATGGAAATGCCAGCCATAAAACGAAACATTCTGCTGAACCCCGGCCCCTCTACCACGACCGATACGGTGAAGCATGCGCAGGTGGTGCCGGATATCTGCCCACGCGAAAAGGAGTTTGCGGGGCTTATGAAGGGCCTGCGGGAGGACCTGGTGCGCATTGTGCATGGCGATACGCAAAAATACACCAGCGTTTTATTCTGCGGCTCGGGCACGCTGAACATTGATGTGTGCCTGAATTCGCTTTTGCCTGCGGGGAAAAAAATTCTGGTGGTGAACAACGGCGCTTACAGCACGCGCGCGGCGGAGATCTGTGAATATTACGGCCTGCCTTATATTGATTTGAAGTTTCCGGTGGATCAGCTGCCGGACCTGGCACTGGTGGAAAAGACTTTGCAGGAAAACCCGGATATTGCCCTGGTGCATACCACACACAACGAAACCGGCACCGGCATTTTGAACCCGATCCGTGAGATCGGCGCGCTGGCACACCGGTATGGGGCGGTTTTTACGGTGGATACCACCTCGACCTATGCCATGCGGCCCATTGATATCAAGGCCGATAACATTGATTTCTGCATGGCCTCGGCGCAGAAGGGTCTGATGGCGATGACGGGACTTTCGTTTATCGTGGGCGACCGCACTGTTATAGAGGCTTCGGCCCATTACCCCAAGCGCTCGTATTACTGCAACTTGTTTTTGCAGTATGACTATTTTGAAAAGACCGGTGAAATGCATTTTACCCCGCCCGTGCAGACCATCTATGCTGCTTTGCAGGCACTGAAGGAATACTGGGCCGAGGGCGAAGAGGCCAAGTGGGCACGGCATACGCGCGTATTCAACGCCATTCATGCCGGGCTGGACGAACTGGGTTTTCGCGATGTGATCAGGCGCGAGTGGCAGTCTGGCCTGGTGGTATCGGTGCGCTACCCGGACGATGCGCACTGGGACTTTGAAAAGGTGCATGACTACTGCTATGCGCGCGGATTCACGATCTACCCGGGCAAAATTTCGGGCGCCGATACTTTTCGGCTGTGTGCGCTGGGGGCCATTGACGAAGAGGATATAAAAGCCTTTTTTGCGGTGTTCCGTGCGGCGCTGGAAAGCCTGGGCGTACAGGTGCCTGCCGTTTACAACGATTGAGTGAGAGGTTATAAAAATATGAAACGCGTGTATACCTGCTTTTGCACGGATGTGATCCATGAGGGGCATTTGAATATTATTCGCGAGGGGCGCAAATATGGCGATGTGACCGTGGGCGTTTTGAGCGATGCGGCCATGATACGATTCAATCGTTTTCCCACCATCAGCTTTGAGGAGCGCGTGCAGCTGGTGCGCGATATTCCCGAGGTGAGCAATGTGGTGGTGCAGGATGATGTATTCTATGATAAGATCATCCAGGAATTAAAGCCGGATTATGTGATCCACGGCGACAACTGGCTTTCGGGGCCTACCAAGGCCATTCGCGACAATGTGGCCAGCCTGCTGGGGGAATACGGCGGCGAGATCATCGATGTACCGTATACTTATAATGAAACGGTGAAAAACATCGATGCACGCATCAAGGCAAAGCTTGCCATGCCGGAATACCGGCGCAGGCGCCTGCGCCAGCTGCTGGAAATTCGCCCCATCGTGAAGGCGCTGGAGGTTCACAGCGGCCTGACGGGCTTGATCGCGGAAAAAACCATTGTGGAGCACAAGGGTGAGCTGGACCAGTTTGATGCGATGTGGATCAGCTCGCTGTGCGATTCCACAGCTAAAGGCAAGCCAGATATCGAGCTGGTCGATATGACCAGCCGTTTCAGGACCATCGACGATGTGACCGAGGTGACCACAAAGCCCATCGTGTTTGACGGCGATACCGGCGGCATGACCGAGCACTTTGTGTATACCGTGCGCACGCTGGAAAAAATGGGCGTTTCGGCGGTTATTATTGAGGATAAGACCGGACTGAAAAAGAATTCCCTGTTCGGAACCGAAGTTGCCCAAACGCAGGACAGCATCGAGAATTTCAGCGCCAAGATCCGGGCCGGGAAAAAGGCCCAGCTGACCGATGACTTTATGATCATCGCCCGTATTGAAAGCCTGATTTTGGAAAAGGGCGTGGAGGATGCCCTGGAGCGCGCCCGCGCGTTTGTGGAGGCCGGGGCCGACGGCATTATGATCCACAGCCGTAAAAAAACGCCGGACGAGATCTTTGATTTCTGTGACCGATTCCGTGCAGAAAACGCCGATACCCCCATTGTGGTGGTGCCGACCTCTTATAATGCCACCACCGAGGCCGAGCTGGCGGCGCACGGCATCAATCTGGTGATCTATGCAAACCAGCTGACCCGCAGCGCCTTCCCCGCCATGCAGCAGACGGCCGAGGATATTCTGCGCTATCACCGCGCCAAGGAAGTGGACGAGAGGCTGATGCCCATAAAAGAGATTATTACGCTGATCGACGAGCTGTAAGGAGAAAGTAAGATGCAAGCAGAAAAATTTATGCAGATACTGGGCTGTGATTTTTATACCGGCGTGCCGGATTCGCAGCTGAAAGCGCTGTGCGACTGCCTGTTGGATACCTACGGCATTGACCCAGAGCATCATATCATTGCCGCCAATGAGGGCAACTGCGCGGCGCTGGCGGCGGGGTATCACCTGGCAACGGGAAAGGTGCCGGCCGTTTATATGCAGAACAGCGGCGAGGGCAATATCATCAACCCGGCGGCTTCGCTTTTGAACGAGAAGGTGTATGCTATTCCCATGATCTTTGTGATCGGCTGGCGCGGTGAGCCGGGCGTGCACGATGAACCGCAGCATATCTACCAGGGCGAGGTGACCTTAAAGCTGCTGGAGGATATGGGCATTGCGCATTTTGTGATCGGCAAAGAGACCACCGAGGCCGAACTGGCAGCTGCCGTGCAGCGCTTTGCCCCGCTTTTGAAAAGCGGCCGTGATGTGGCCTTTGTGGTGCGCAAAGGGGCGCTGACCTACGGCAAAAAAATGGAGTATCATAACGAATACCCGCTGCGGCGCGAGGAAATCATTCGGCAGATCACGGAGGCTTCAAAAAATGACCCCGTTGTGTGCACAACAGGCAAGGCGAGCCGTGAGCTGTTTGAGCTGCGCGCCGCTGCCGGTGAGGGGCATGAGCGCGATTTTCTGACCGTTGGCTCTATGGGGCACAGCAGCAGCATCGCCCTGGGCATTGCCCTGCAGAAGCCGCAGGATGCGGTTTGGTGCATCGACGGCGACGGTGCGGTTTTGATGCACATGGGAGCTTTAGCAGTGATCGGCAGCTGCAAGCCGAAAAATCTGGTGCATATCGTGATCAACAACGGTGCACATGAAACGGTGGGCGGCATGCCTACCGTGGCGGGCGGCATGGATATTCCGGCCCTGGCCCGCGCGTGCGGATACCCCTATGCCGCGGCTGCCGGCACGGTGGAGGAGCTGCGCAAGGAGCTGGCGACAGCCAGGGAGCGCGGCGAGCTGAGCTTGATCGAGGTGAAATGCGCCATTGGCGCGCGCGCAGATCTGGGCCGCCCGACCACGACCGCGCTGGAAAATAAGCAGAACTTTATGAGGTATTTGGCAGAGAAAACGGGAAATTGAAGTTTAAAAAGGGCATAGCATAAGCTTTGAGCCGCTGAGGGAGGAATTGCCCTTGGCGGCTTTTTCTTTTGGGTGAATGGACACCATGCGGTTCGTCACGGTTGGCCTTACGACCAAATGTTCCTCACCGCATAGTGTCCATTCTGGAAAACATGCGCGCTGTAAGGGATAGACCCCTTGTGCCGAGAAGCTATTGACCGAACGGTCAACCGTGACGAGGGATAAGGGCTCAGCCCGAATAATGCTGCACAAAACCTCAATTTGTATTTACTTGATAGGTGAGCCCCTTTTGGGCAAGGGTTGCTTTTTGCTGAATGGAATATGGCAAAAATAAAGGACTTGACAAAACTGGTTTACTGCTATAGACGGGATACAAAGAGAAGGTCTATAACAGTAGACCAAGGCTGATTACAAATCAGCTGTTTAATTGCACCTGATAGCATGAGGCGCAGCAGTATATTAAAAATATATGTGCCGTGCCGGTATGAAGAAAAACTTCCATGAAAAATGAAACACTTCGCCTGGCGGAGGGGGAATATCGATTTGCCTGCCTGGTTTGAAGCAATGAGCAGCTGCCCAGCGGGCAGCTGGCAGCGCTGGCGGCCCAAGAACTTGGCTGGAAAAAAAGCACAGCTTATACCGTGCTGAAAAAGCTTTGTGAGCGGGGCATTCTGCAAAATGATGGAGGCTGCGTAACGGCGCCGGTAAAGCAGGCGCAGGTACAGCGTGCCGAGAGCGCCGCTGTGGTGGAAAATATCTTTGGCGGCAGCCTGCCCGGCTTTGTGGCGGCTTTTTTGAATGAAAAGCCCATCAGCGAAGCAGAGGCTGCCGAGATACGGGCACTGTTGGAGAAAAGCCGAAAAGCAAAGGAGGGATAAGCATGAAAGCTTTGATGCAAACGGTTTTACACATCAGCCTTTACGGCGGCTTTGCGGTGCTGGGAGCATGGGCTGCTTGCGCTGAGCTGTGCCGCCTGCATGGCGCATCCGCAGTTTGCCCCGGAAAAGGCCAAGAGCATGCCGGTGCAAAGCGCTTCTACGGCAGAAGAAACGCCGGAAGTGCCTGCCGGGGAGGAGCCCGTGCAGGAAGCCGCCGTGCAGCAGGTGGGCGTGCCGGACCTGAATAATATCAATGAGGGAGTACGCTTTTACTGCCCGGTGGAGTATGAGAGCATAAAGCACGCCAATCATGGGCATACCGGGGATGACCTGGCTGCCGAGGCGGGAACACCGGTGTATGCTGCGGCGGCAGGCACTGTGCTGAATGTAATGCAGCAGCATTTCAGCTATGGAAAGGCTATCACCATTCAGCATGAAGGCGGCTGGCTGACCCGCTATGCCCATTTGCAGGATATCCTGGTGCAGGAAGGGCAAAGCGTACAGCTGGGCGAGGAGATCGGCACGGTGGGAAACACCGGCTATTCGACCGGCTATCACCTGCACTTTGAAACTTATGCACCGGAGACGGAGAACATAGGCCGCGTAGAGCCGGGGTATGTGACTGCCTACCCGGAAAACGACCGCCTTTATTTAACGGCGCAGCAGGCCGCAGCAGTGGCGCAGGGGGATACTTCTTCGCTGAGAATGGTGTGGCAGATTGCACCGGAGGAAAGCAGCCCGGAAGAAAGCTCTTCCGGCGCTGCCAGCCAGGATGTTACGGCTGACTCTTCTTTAGAAGAACCGTGATAACGGGGCCCCATAGAATGCCCACGATAAAACCGATCATATGATTTTGCCAAAGGTGCATGCCGTTTAATACGATGCCCAGCACCGGCCCTAATGCAAGGCCGGATGCCAGCCTGGCCCCGGCTTTTTTCAGCCGGGGCCAATTTGCTGCCCAAATGCCTACAGCCAGGCCGCACAGCACCCAGGGAAGTGCCGGAAGGATCAGATGCTTCATAGAAAAAACCTCGCTTTTCGCGCTTATTTTTCGTGTTTTTCTTAGTATAAACTTAGTATAAACAAAGGCTGGGCATGCCGTCAACACAAAAGGGCAAAACGGCAGTTCTAAAAAAAGGGGCACCGCATACCAATAGAGCAGAGGCAAAAAAACAAGCATGCCGGGAATACACAAAAACAGCGGATGTGTGCAGCTTTACACAGATAATGCATAAATAGCACAAAAATATTGACAGATGTTGAAATATTTGGTATGTTATAGATAACGAAACACCCGGGCAATTTGCAGGCGGCATGGGATGCGGCAGGGGCTGAAGCACGCAGCCCGCACGCTGCCAACGAGAAGGAGGAATGAGCTTTATGGCAAAATTTGTGATGGCACTGGATGCCGGTACGACTTCTAACCGGTGTATTCTGTTTAACGAAAAGGGTGAAATGTGCAGCGTGGCACAAAAGGAGTTCACCCAGTATTTCCCGAAGCCTGGCTGGGTAGAGCACGATGCCACCGAGATCTGGCTTACACAGTATGCGGTGGCATCGGAGGCGCTGGCCAAGGCAGGGGCATCGGCTGAGGATATTGCCGCCATTGGCATTACCAACCAGCGCGAGACGACCATTGTGTGGGATAAGACCACAGGCGAGCCGGTGTATCACGCGATCGTGTGGCAGGACCGCCGCACTGCCGAATACTGCGATTCGCTGGTGGCCAAGGGCCTGAAGGACTGCTACCGCGCCAAGACCGGCCTGGTGATCGACCCGTATTTTTCGGGCACCAAGATCCGCTGGATTCTGGAAAATGTGGAGGGCGCCCGTGAGCGTGCCGAAAAGGGCGAGCTGCTGTTTGGCACCGTGGAAACCTGGCTGATCTGGAAGCTGACCGGCGGCAAGGTGCATGTGACCGACTACTCCAATGCTTCGCGCACGATGCTGTATAACATTATCGACCTCAAGTGGGACGAAGAGATTCTGGCAGAGCTAGGCATTCCGGCCTGCATGCTGCCCGAGGTAAAGCCCAGCAGCTGCGTGTATGGCCAGACCACTGAGGATTTGTT
>CAVGKH010000012.1:0-6035 GCA_963629755.1 Gemmiger sp. | reverse complement strand
GGATTTGTTTGGCGGCGCGATCCCCATTGCCGGTGCGGCGGGCGACCAGCAGAGCGCCTTGTTTGGCCAGACCTGCTTTAAGCCCGGCGAAGCCAAAAACACTTACGGCACCGGCTGCTTTATGCTGATGAATACCGGCGAAAAGCCCGTATTCTCACAGAACGGCCTGGTGACCACCATCGCCTGGGGCCTGGACGGCAAGGTGGAATATGCACTGGAAGGCTCGATCTTTGTGGCCGGTTCGGCCATTCAGTGGCTGCGCGACCAGCTGCGCCTGGTGGATTCGGCCCCCGATTCGGAATATTTTGCCAAGAAGGTAAAGGATACCAACGGCTGCTATGTGGTGCCCGCCTTTACGGGCCTGGGCGCACCCCATTGGGACCCCTACGCCCGCGGCGCGATCCTGGGCCTGACCCGCGGCGTAAACAAGTACCATATCATTCGCGCCACGCTCGACAGCCTGTGCTATCAGGTGAACGATGTGCTGCAGGCCATGAAGGCAGATTCCGGCATTGAGCTGGCTGCTTTGAAGGTGGACGGCGGCGCTTCGGCCAACGATTTGTTGATGCAGATCCAGGCTGATATCATTCAGGCACCGGTGCACCGCCCGGTGTGCGTGGAGACCACCGCCATGGGCGCAGCCTACCTGGCGGGCCTGGCTGTGGGCTATTGGAGCAGCAAGGAAGATGTGGTGCGCAACTGGAGCATCGATAAGGTGTTTACACCCGAGATCTCTATGGAAGACCGAAACAAGCGCGTGGCAGGCTGGAACAAGGCTGTGCGCTGCGTGTATGGCTGGGCCAAGGACGAAGAGTAAAACATAGAAAGAATAAAACAAAATCGCCCCCTTACTGCTCGCCGAAGCGCTGTCTTGCTGGATAAGGCTTATCAGCAGGGCCGTGCTTTGGCATGGAGGGCGAAGCATACGCTGAAATTACCCGAAGGAGGGATATTATGCTGCCGTATATTGCTGAATTTCTGGGCACGATGATGCTGATCATTTTAGGCGACGGTGTGGTTGCCAATGTTACTTTAAATAAATCGGGCATGAAGGGCGCGGGCCCTGTGCAGATCACACTGGCGTGGGGCCTTGCGGTGATGGTGCCGGCCTTTATTTTCGGTGCGGCCTCGGGCGCGCACTTTAACCCGGCGCTCACCATTGCGCTGGCGGCCGACGGCTCTATGCCCTGGGCGCAGGTGCCGGGCTATATCATCTGCCAGTTTGCGGGCGCATTTGTGGGCGCGTGCATTGTATATGCCATGTTTAAAGGGCAGTTCGATGCCACCGATGACCCCGCCGCCAAGCTGGGCGTTTTTTCTACGGGCGCTTCGATCCCCAGCAAGGGCCGCAATATTTTCTGCGAAGCCGTGGCCACCTTTGTGCTGGTGTTTGCTATTAAGGGCATTCCGGCAGGCACAGCGGCCGGTGTGGAAAAATTCATGGTGTTTGGCATCATCGTTTCGATCGGTATGTCGCTGGGCGGCCTTACCGGCTATGCGCTGAACCCTGCGCGTGACCTTGGCCCACGCTTGGCTCATGAGATCCTGCCCATCGAGGGCAAGGGCTCTTCGCATTGGGAATACGCGATCGTGCCGCTGGCAGGCCCCGTGCTGGGCGCGTTGGCCGCTGTGGCACTGTATGCACTGATCCCCTGGTAACCTTTTGTTAAGGCAGAACACTTTTGCGAAAGGTGGGCGTTTGCCGCGCCGCAAAGCGGCAAAGGCTTTTTGCCGCGCTCTTCCCCCGGCGGCGCAGCGGCGGCCCGCTTATTTTGCAAAAGCGGCATAATTTTTCCCCGGCAGCCCTATACTTTGGTATCCGGCTGCCGGGGAAAAATTGGTTTATGGGCCTGGTTACTTAATACCCCCGGCGGCACAAAAAGGGGAGAAGAAAAATGCTGATACCGATTTTGCTGTTCTGCCTGGGGCTGATCTTGCTGATTCGCAGCGGCGGGCAGTTTGTAGAGCAGGCCGCTGCCATTGCCCGCTGCCTGCACATGCCGGAGGTGCTGATCGGCGCTACCATCGTTTCGCTGGGCACCACACTGCCCGAGGTGATGGTGTCGGCCCGCTCGGCGCTGGGCGGCCATGGTGAGATCGCCTACGGAAACACCGTGGGTTCAGTGATCTGCAACGCCGCACTGATCGGCGGCATTGCCGCTGCGGCAAGGCCCGGGGCGGTGCACCGCGAAAAGCTGCGCTTGCCGGTGCTGTTTTTCTTTGGCACAGCGGCGGTGTTCTGCGTAACGGTGTATGGTAGCGGCTGGCTTTCACGCAGGATCAGCCGCTGGCAGGGGGCGGTTTTGCTGGCGCTGTACGCGGCCTTTTGTGCCGTGCAGCTGAGCTTGTAAGAGACAAAATTTAAAAGATTTACCAGTTTTTAAGATGAATCTCTTTTCTTTTTTGGCAAAATGCGCTATTATAAAAGTACAGAACAGCCCACCGAAGAGGGGGCAGGCTGCTTTGCAAAAATGCCAGAATCCGGAAAGGAGCATTTCATATGAAAAACCGTATCATTACCATCAGCCGTCAATTTGGCAGCGGCGGCCGCACTGTGGGCCGTGAAGTGGCAAAGAAGCTGGGCATTCCCTGCTACGATCAGGAATTGATCGAGCGCCTGGCCGAGGAAAGCGGCTTTGCCAAGGAGTACATTAAAAATGAAAGCGAATACCGGCCCTTTGGCAGCCGTTTGGCAAGCGCTTTGAATGTGGGCACCGGATTTGACCCGCTCACCAATCAGGACCGCCTGTGGATCGCCCAGAAGCGCATAATCCTGGAACTGGGCGCAAAAGAAAACTGCGTGATTGTGGGCCGCTGCGCCGATGCGATCCTGGAGGATAAGCAGGACTGCCTGAAGGTGTTTATCCACGCCAGCTTTGAGCAGCGTGCCAAGCGCATTGTGGAGGTATACGGCGAGACCGAGGTGCCCACCGCAAAGCGCCTGCGCGATAAGGATAAGCGCCGCATCAGCTATTACCAGTATTACACCGATAAGACCTGGGGCGATATCAACAACTATGATGTAGCCCTGGATGTCGGTGTGCTGGGCATTGATAAGTGCGTAGAGATCATTGCAGGCCTGTATTAAGGCACTGCGCGGTAAAGCCTAGATAAAAAAGAATCACTGCCCCCGGCGAAGGCTGCGAACCATCGATTCGCCCTACTTTGCCGGGGGCATACTTTTGTGGGGCAATGCCGCATAGGCTGCAGGGCAGAAAGCTATGCGGCACTGCCCGGAAAGAAACGCCTGTAAGAAGGGAGGCACGGCATAAAATGGCATCGATCCTTGCATATATTGAATGGCGCGGAGATCTTGCGTTTTGCACATCGCCGTTCAATGAGGTGGATAACCTTGTATTCAGCGAGCTGGCCTATCTTGATTTTCAGGGCATCGCCACTGACGGGGGGGTGCCTTTGGCTGAGGCGGCCCGGCTGTTTTTGGGGCAGGGGCGCGGAGAGGCCGTAGAGAAAACGGCGCTGTTTCAGGCCGATAAGCTCTGCCCTTTGCTACGTGCGGCGGCCGAAAGCATGCGCTTTGGCGGCGTGCAGGTGCTTACGCCGGTGCAGCTGGTAGATCACAAGGCCGAAACACAGTTTTCGGCCACGGCGTTCGATTTGGGCGAAAGCGGCATCTACCTTGCTTTCAGCGGCACAGACGATACGCTGATCGGCTGGAAAGAGGATTTTAACCTGAGCTATATGAACTCTGTGCCTGCGCAGCATATGGCGCTGGAATATCTTACACAGATGGCGGCGGCGCACCCCGGGCGCAGGCTGATGCTGGGCGGGCACTCGAAGGGCGGAAACCTGGCGCTGTTTGCCGCGCTGAATGCACCCGAAGCGCTTGCCGAGCGCATTGTAGCCGTGTACAGCAACGACGGCCCGGGCTTTCGTGACCATGCCTATGAGGGGCCGGTATACCGCCAGCTGCAAAGCCGTATTCACAGCTTTGTGCCGCAGCAGTCTATTATAGGCATGCTGCTGGAGCACCCCGAAGACTATAAGGTGGTGCGCAGTACCCAAAAGGGGCTTTTGCAGCACGATGCCTTCAGCTGGCAGGTGAGCCGGGATGCTTTTGTGCCCGCCGAAGAACAAACAGAAGAGCTGGAACTGAACGAACAGATGCTGCGCGGGCTGGTGGGCTCGCTTACCGAAGAGCAGCTGCGCGATTTGACCAACGCTTTATTTGAAATTCTTGCGGGCAGCGGCGCGACTACCACCACAGAGCTGCGGGACGAGGGGCTTGTGCGCAGCCTGCCCGCCATGCTGAAAGCGTATGAGAGCCTGGACGAAGAGACGAGGCGGCTGGTGTGGACCGTGCTGGAAAAAATTGCGGGCGAGGGGGCACAACGTAAGCTGAGGCGCTTTAAGCGTGATGTGCAGAGCTACCTGATGACGAGCGGCGCAGAGCTTTTACGCCGCAAGAACCCGCGCAGGGAAAAACGGCTGCCAGAGGAAACGCCGAAAAAACAGGAGTAAAACATGAATTTTATAATGCTGTATCCCAAAATGCTGCTGGGCTGCACGGCGGCCTGCGCCGTGGGCATGGCGGTGATCATGATCCCCTCGCTGCAAAGCGGCGTATGGCCGGTGAGCCTGGCCATCGGTCTGATCTTTGTGATGGCGCTGGTGCGCCTGTTTGGCAAGTGGGCCCGCCAGCGCACGCAGGTGCTGCTGAAGCTGCTGAACAGTGATTGCCGGGTGGCTGATTTTGTAGCCGAGAGCCGCAAAATGCTGCCGCAGCCCGGAAAGCGCGGCCGGAATTATGTGCGGTTCAATGTAGTGAGCGGCCTTTTAAACCTGGGCCGGGCCGAAGAGGCCGAGCAGGAGCTGGCAAAAATCGACCTTTCTGTATATAAAAACAGCTACGAAGACTTGCAGTACGGCATGATGTGGCACTATAACCGGGTATATGCGGCGCTGCTGGCGGGCAATGCCGCTGAGGCGGAAAAGCGTTTGCAGGCTATGCGCACAGCATGTGCCGAAAAAAAGCTGCAGCCGCTGCGCGCAGGCTACGATGTGATCTTAAAGCAAGGAGAGACTTGGCTGAAAATGCTGCGGGGAGACTATCACGGCGCAGGAAAGGTATTTGAAGAAATGTTTGAGCTGAACCAAAACAGCAGGCTGAACCAGGCCGGGGCCCGCTATGCGCTGGGGCAGGCCTGCCTGCACACGGGTAAGCCCGAAAAAGCCCGCGAGTGCTGGCAGTGGGCCGCGCAGAACGGCGGCGACAGCTGGTATGCGCAGAAGGCCGCGCAGGCATTACAGGAAAAAGCATAAAAACCCGAGGGGGGAAAAAGCAGCTGCTTTTCCCCCTCGGGTTTTGTAAGAGCGGCAACAGCGCCGGAAGATCATTTTTTGGCAAATTTCTGCCGGAGCCAGGCGGCGGCCCAGACAAGGCAGATGCCCGCGGAGGCACCCAAAAAGTCAACACATACATCGCGTACTTCACCACTGCGGCCCGGCACGAACAACTGGTGAAATTCATCAAAGGCTGCGGCGGCCAGGCAGAATGCTGCCGGAAAAATAAAATGCTGCCGCTGTGCACGGAAAGGGCTTAGGGGAGCCAGCAATCGGCACTCGGCTGCCGTGAGAAGCCCCAGCAGCGCATAGATATAAAGATGCGCCCATTTGCGCACCGCCTGCTGCATGGTAAAAAGCCCCAGGCGGGGGGTAAAGCCAGCCAGACCGGCCCTGTGCATATTTTGCTGCACCGCCTCGGAGAGAGCGGCGCTCCGGGGGCCGGGCTGGGAAGAAAAATGCCAGATGAGCCCCAGCACGCCCAGGATCAAAAGGGCCGTGAGGACGGCAGCAGATTTTCGTTTTTTGGTCAGGGAACAGCCCTCCTTTGCATGGGGTTTGCATTGGCCTCAAAGAGAAGATGATTAAAATACTATATCATTATTCAGCGAAAATTTCCACCCTGGGGCAGAGGTAAAAAAGCATTGAACATAAAATTAAATAAAAGCAGGCAATATCTTAATAAAAACTGCTTTTTACACAGAGATTCTTATTTGTTCAAAGATATTTTATTC
>CAVGKH010000011.1:14616-22752 GCA_963629755.1 Gemmiger sp. | reverse complement strand
GGCTTTTGCTGCTTTATGTGGGGCGGCTCGATGCCTTTAAGCGCCCCTTGGAAATGGCCGATGTGCTGGCTGCCTGCCCGCCGGATACGCACCTTGTATGCATTGGCAAGGGCGCGCTTACCCAAACGCTGGCACAGCGCTTTGGCGAGCTTGGCCTTGCCAGCCGCGTAACTATGATCGCAGCGCTGCCCAACGAGCAGGTGCAGCCCTATTACCACGCCGCCGATGCGTTTTTGAATTTTAACGACCATGAAATTTTCGGCATGAGCATTTTAGAAGCGCTTTATGCCGGGTGCCCGGTGCTGGCCCGCCATGCCCCTGGGCCGGACCTTATGATACAAAACGGAGAAAACGGCTTTTTATTGCAGGATACGGCAGAGTACGCCCCCGCCCTGCAGCGCCTCACGCCCGCTATGGGCCACGCCGCCCACCGGAGCGTGATGGAGCATTTTCAGTGGAGCACAACAGCCGGCACCATGCTGCAGCATTTTAAGGAGGAAGATCATGGATAACCAGGGATTTTTGATGCAGCGCCTGCGTGATGTGGTAAAAACCACGACCTTCTACACCAAATATGCAGGTTTCGGCCTGCTTACCGAAGAACAGGGCAACATTGCCCTGCAAAAAGTGCTGCACGGCCGCCATGCCTTTATGGCTGCCCGGGGCGGCGCTACTGAAATGCGCTGCCTTGCCGAGCACCTGCGCGGGCAGGCACATTTTTCGGATGCCATACGGCACGATATCTCTATGCTGAGCGGTGTTTTTTCCAACGACGATGCCTCTCTGCACCGGTTCTGCGAGCTTTATCAGAATGCCATGCTGCAGGCCGATTTTTTGGCTGTGTGGGATGTTGGTGCCGAGCGCCGGGTAGCAGGCGAACTGCGCCGGGCAGGGCATACCCGCTTTTTGCGCATGCGCAGCCTGGAGCCTTACTATTTTGCCCAGCCGTGGAGCGCCGCGCTGCACGGCAAAAAGGTGCTGGTGGTACATCCGTTTGCCCAGAGCATCCAAAGCCAGTACGAGCGCCGCGAGCATCTTTTTCCGGGAAAAGATGTGCTGCCCGAGTTTGCCAAGCTTACGGTGATCCCTGCTGTGCAGGGCATTGCGGGCGAAAAGCCGCCGTTTGAAAATTGGTTTGCCGCGCTGGAGCACATGGAGCGCGAGATGCTTTCGACCGATTTTGATGTTGCCCTGATCGGGGCCGGGGCTTACGGCCTGCCGCTGGCCGCCTATTGCCGCAGCATTGGCAAACAGGCCATTCAAACCAGCGGTGCAACGCAGATCTTATTCGGCATCAAGGGCCGCCGGTGGGACGATCACCCCATCATCGGCAAGCTGTATAACGATGCCTGGGTGCGCCCCGCACAAAACGAGACCCCTGCCGCCCGCGATGTAGTGGAGGGCGGCAGCTACTGGTAATTTTTCAGCGCCCGCTTTTTACCGATAAAAGCGGCTTTTTATGGGCTATGGGCGCACCTTTTCCAGGAGATTTCGCTATGAAAATTCTGATGATCGGCAGCCTGCTTACCGTAAACGGCGGCGTGCAGCAATATATCCGCAATCTGCTGCTGCATATGGATCTGCAGCTCTATCCGGTAGATCTTTTGGCCACCCCCGCCCCCGAGGGCGTTGCCAGTGGCCGTGAAGAGCTGGAAGCCGCCGGGGTGCATATTTTAGAAATGCCGGACGGCGATAAAGCCCGCCTGCCGTTTTACCATGGATTTTTTCGGCAGCACCCGGATTACGATATCATTCATATGATGACCACCAGCAAGGTAAACGCCATCTCGGCGTGCATCATCAAAGCCAGCTGCCCCAAAGCTAAGCTAATCCTGCACAGTCACATCGTATATCCGCCCGTAACACTCAGCTGGCATATCGCGCACAGGCTCTACCAGGCCAGCGGAGATTATTTTCTGGGCTGCAGTGTAGCTGCCGGGCGCTTTGTTTTTGGCAGCAAAATCGACCAAAAGCCGAATTTTGCGGTAGCCTGCAACGCCGTGGATAAAACCCGCTTTTTTGCGAACCCCGCCGCCCGCGATGCCCTGCGCGCCGAATACGGCATTGCGCCAGGGCAAAAGCTGGCTGGGTTTGTGGGCCGCTACAACCACCAAAAGCGCATCCCCATGATTTTAGAGATCTTTGCCCTGCTGCATCAAAAAGACCCTGCTTGGCGCCTTATGCTGGTGGGCGGCGGCGAGGATCAACCGCAGGTAGATGCCAAAATTGCAAAGCTTGGCATTGGCAAATGGGTGATACAGGCGGGCGTGCGCACCAATGTGCCGGATTATTACAACGCTTTTGACTGCTTTTTGATGCCCAGTGAATTTGAGGGCAGCCCCATCACGCTGGTAGAGGCCCAGGGCTGCGGCCTTGCATGCTTTGCCAGCACCAGCGTGCCGCCTGACGGCGCGGTAACAGATCTTGTAGAGTTTTTGCCCGAGGGCAGCACCCCTGCCGTTTGGGCCGAGGCCGTGCAGAAAAAGATCACGCCCGGGCCGCACCCCGATATGTGGCCGGTTTTGGCCGCCGCAGGGTATGAACAAAATACTGCGTCAAAAGCCATGGAAAAGCTGTATGACCGGCTTACAAGGGGATAAAAGGGAATAAAGGCGTGCAATGCAAGCCCCTACAGAAGCCGCACTAAATCTATACTATTTGTATTTTTACGCTTTGTATATTCTCTTCGGAGGTTTTTATGGATCAGCAAAGCCCGCCGAAATTCAGTGTAATCGTGCCGGTTTATAATGTTGCGCCTTATCTCAGCCAGTGCGTGGGCAGTGTGCTTTCACAGCCGGGCAGCTGGGAGTGCATTCTGATAGATGACGGTAGCACCGATGAAAGCCCCGCCATGTGCGATGCCTTTGCCGAGGTGTGCCCCCGCGTGCGGGTGATCCACCAAGAAAACCGGGGCCTGGCCGGGGCGCGCATTACAGGCATGGAGGCCGCAAAAGGCGAGTGGTTGCTGTTTTTAGACAGCGATGATTACTGGCCCGACAACATGCTGCCCGCCCTGGAAGATAAAATGCAGCAAAACCCCGGCTTTGATGTTTATATCGGCCAGTATTTAGAGCGTGATGAGGATACCGGCGAGATCTCTCCGCCCAGCGAAGTGAGGCTTGTCTCCGGCAGCTTTGCCAGCGAAAGCTATACCGCTCGGGTGCACCGCTTTTACGAGAGTGCGCATTGGAGCGTGTGGAAGCTGGTGCTGCGCCGCGAATTTGCCGAAGCGCACGGCATTCGTTTTTTGCAGCCGGTGATCTACGCTGAGGATATGCCCTTTGACTTAGAGCTTTTGCGCCATGCGCATAAAATGTGCTTTATTGAGGTGGTAATGGTGATCTACCGTGCCAACCGCAAGGGCAGTTTAATGAATGTGAACACGCCCAAGCACTTTAAGGGCATTTTGGCCAGCTACTGGCACTTTGATGCCCGGCGAAACGAGCTAACCGCCGAGGAACAGGCCGAAATTTTTGCCCGGCTGGCAAACAGCTTCTGGCCGGATGTGCGCGGGGCCAGCGCTCAGAGCAAGGCTGTGCGCCGCGCGTGCGAGCCGCTGATTTTAAAGCTGAAGCCTTTGTGGAAGCTGGGCGACCAGTGCCGCGGCCGGTTCGACTGGGCTTTATACCGCATTCTTTTATGCACTTTCGGCCCTCGGGCTGCGCTGGGTTTCGGCGCGATTTTTCACAAGCTGCGGCGCATTTAAAAAATAAGGAGCTTTTTCATGAATCAAACCATCGCCGAAGTAATGGGCGGGCTGGGCAACCAGATGTTTATTTACGCCTTTGCCCGCGCCCAGCAGCTGGCATACGGCGGGCGCTGCATTCTGGTAGACCGGCAGGACGGCCCCGTGGCTCATGCCGTGTGTGCCCTGCAAAAGCTTTGCATTTCGCCCGAGGTAGAGATCGTGCGCGATGCCGACTATATGAAAACCGCTATGCCCTTTGCCAACGCGCTGCGCAGCCTGGCGCTACGGCATGAAACCCGGCACGGCGGCATGATGAGCCGCGACTGGAGCGCTTTTGAGCGCCGACTTTGCCCTGCCTTTAACCGTTTCGGCCTGCATTTTGCCACCGAGGGATTTTTGCCCTGTGTGCGCCGCACCGAAAATCTGCTGGCCTGGGGGTACTTTCAATGTGAGGAATACTTTGTGCCCTATGGTGAGGATATCCGGCGTGAGCTGCGCCCCCGGCCTGAGGAGATCCCCCGGAATGAATTTTCCCGTGCGCTGGCCGAAGCCAACCGGAAGGGCCGCACTGTGTGCGTACATGCCCGCCGGGGCGATTATCTTAAGCCCGAAAACGCCGCCTTACAGGTATGCACCCCCGATTATTACCGCCGGGCGCTGGCCGCCGCGCAAAAGGCCCTGCCCGGGGCCACTTTTGTGTTTTTCAGCGATGACCCCGACTGGGTACGCGAAAACTTAAAGGTGCCCGGCTCGCCCGCGCTGTATGCCCCCGCCGGGGGCAGTGCCGTGGGGGATCTTGCCCTGATGCAGCAGTGTACCGATTTTATTATGAGCAACAGCACCTACAGCTGGTGGGCGCAGTATCTGGGCGATGCCGCGCATAAGCAGGTGTTTGCGCCAAACCGCTGGTATGCCGGCGGCAAGCACACCGCGCTGTTTCAGCCCGGCTGGCAGCTGATCGAAACCACCCCGGAATGAGGTAAATAATTTGCGAAGCAAAAAAACCCTGATCAACAGCGCCTATTCTCTGGGCGCTTATATCATTTTATTTCTGCTCACGCTGGCTACCCGCCGCCTGTTTGTAACAAACTTCAACGAAAACCTGCTGGGCTATGCGGGCGTTGTGGAAAACATTTTCGGGCTTCTTGCCGTTACCGAAATGGGCGTTGGCAGCGTGATCACCTATCACCTGTATCAGGAACTGGGCGAGGGCAGCCGCGAGCGGGTAAGCCTGTATATGTCGCTTTACCGCAAGGCATACCAGTGCATAGGCTTTGCTATTCTGGCGTTTGCCGTGGTGCTGCTGCCGTTTCTGCCGTTTGTATTTCGAGACAGCACCACCGACTGGACGGCGGTATATGTGATTTACGGCCTGCAGGTGGCAAATACGCTTTCCACCTACTTTTTATCGTTTCGCCGCATTCTGTACACCACCGAGCAGCGGGGATATATCTGCACGCGCATCGATCTTGTGGGCAATCTGTTCGTGATCTTTTCGCGCCTTGTTATTGCCGGGTGGTGGCCCAATTACTTTGCCTACTACGGCGTTACCACGCTGGCGGCCATCGCCTGCAATATTGCCATTGCCGTGCGCTACCGCCGCGACTACCCCGATATTGTGAACCGCAGGGTCACCTGGCAGGATTTTAAAGACCTTGGCATGCTGCACGATGTAAAAACCTATATCGTACACCGCCTCTCGAATGCTCTATACGGCAGTGTGGACAACATTGTGATCTCCGGCCTGCTGGGCACGGCGGTGGTAAGCCGCATGACCAACTATTCCACCATCAGCACCAAGATCACCGATTTGTATAACAAGGTGCTCGATGGCTTTGCCGCGGGCATCGGCAACTTGGTATACGACAAAGAGGCGCGCTCCCGCAGTGAAAAGATCTTTTGGGGGCTGGATCTGTTCAGCTATCTGCTGGCCAGCTTTACGGCTGTGGCGTATCTGTGCCTTTTGCAGCCGTTTATTCATGTGTGGATGCCCAATGATTCCTGGCTTTTGCCCATGGGCTATGTGGTATTTTTCAGCCTGAATGAATATGTAGGCTGGAACCACCGCATGCTGGGTAGCTTTCGGGGCGTTTTAGGCAAATTTGAGCTGGATATGGGCTTTATGTTCGCCAGCGCCCTGGCCAATGTGGTGCTCAGCGTGGTGCTGGTATGGAAGTTTGGCCTGGCGGGCGTGGTAGCTGCCACGGTAGCCGCGCACTGCCTGATGTGGTTTGGACGCGTGCGCGTGGTGTTCCGCGAATATCTGCCCGGCCTGCTGAGCGCTTATCTGCGCAAGCAGCTGCTGCGCGCCGCCGTGCTGGCCGCAGAGATGCTGGCTGCTGCAGCCCTCTGCAGCTATATCAATGCCCATGTAACCGCGCTGGGAGGCCTGGCTGCGCTGGTGCTGGACGGCTGCGTGGCCGTTATTTTGCCCAATGCCGTAAATGCTTTGGTCTTTTTGCCGGGCCGGGATGCCGCCTGGCTGCGGGAAAAAGCCTTTGTCCTGCTGGGCACTGTGGCCGCCAAGCTGAAAAAAGGAGAGTGAGCCTTTTATGCAGAAAATCGCGATCTTTTATGTAGTCACCGGTAAATATCTGGTGTTCTGGCCCGATTTTTTAGCCACAGCTGAGCAAAACCTGCTGCCCGGCTGCGAAGTGCATTACTTTGTGTTTACCGATGCGCAAAGCTTGCCCGGCGAAGACGGCATTTGCCCTGTTTTGAGCGAAAAAGCGCTGGAAGCCCTTGGCGGCAAAGCCCCGCTGGGTGCCCCGGCGCAAGACCCAGGCACGCTGCAAAGCCGTATTCACCGCATCGAGCAGGAAGCCTACCCCTGGCCGTACTCCACGCTCAAGCGGTTTCATATGTTCCGCCCGCTGCTGCCGGAATTAAAGCAGCAAGGGTTCAGTGCCGCCTATTTTCTGAATGCAAACTATCTGGCTGCCCGGCCCATTCTGCCCGAAGAATTTTTACCGGGAAACCAAGATGAGCTGGTTTTATGCCCCAACCCCGGCTATTACAACAAAACACCGATCCATTTTCCGTATGACCGCAACCCCAACTGCCGCGCCTATATTCCCTATACCAAGGGCAAGCATTATGTGTGCGGCGGCACGAATGGCGGCGGCCTGGCAGCGTATTCCCGCCTGATTGAAACGCTGGACGACCGCACCGAGGCTGATCTGGCCGACAGCATCATTGCCCGCTGGCACGATGAAAGCCAGATCAACCGCTATGCGCTGGATACGAGCGACTCTATCCGCCTGTTAAGCCCCGCTTTCTGCACGCCGGAAGGCTGGAAGGATTTTCCGTTTGAGCCTGCTTTCCTTGTGCGCGAAAAAAGCAAGTGGCTGGATATCGCCAGCGTGAAAGGGGCCAAAAAGCCCGAAAACTTTTTTTTGCACAAGGCAAAAGCCCAGTGGGAAAAGTTGGAGCCCCATTTGTGCCTTGTGCGTGATATGTTGCTGCGGCGGTAAGCTTTTCAGCGCAAAAAAAGGGCCAGGCGTGGTATAAATTACACCTGACCCTTTTGCTGGTTTATATGGCATCAGAGAAAATATTATGCCGGTTCTTCGGTTTTTTCCAGCTTTTTCAAATCGCGCCAGACCGTTGCCAGCATGGTGCCGTAGCTGGCCGCGCCGCCGATGAGGTTGCTGATTGGCTCAGCCAGAAATACGCCCATTACGCCAAGGCCCGCCACATGCGGCAGCCAGATGGTGAGCGGCGTTACAATGATAAGCTTGCGCAGCGTGGAAAAGAATATCGCGTATTTGCTGCGGCCCAGGCTTACAAAAGAGGACTGCGCCACAAACTGAAATGCCATTAAGAAATAGCCGTAGAAAAACAGCTTCAGCGCCGGGATGCCCGCTTCAACAAGGCTTTGGTTATCGGTAAAGATCATCATCAGCTGGCGGGGGAAGGTAACGATAGCCAGCCAGGTAACCACCGCGATGCCCAGCGTGACCCAGGTGACCTCCCAAATGCATCGGCGGGTGCGGCGGTATTTTTTAGCGCCATAGTTATAGCCGATCACGGGCTGGCTGCCGTGGGTAAAGCCCGTGCAGGGAAGCTGCGTGCACTCGCGCACCGAGTTTACCACGGTCATTACGCCTACATACAGATCACCGCCCACCTGGTTCAGCGTGGCGTTGCACACAATCTGTGTGACCGAGTTGGTGACCGACATCATAAAGCTGGCAAAGCCCAGCATCACGATCTGGCGCATCTGCGGCCAGTCGATATGAAAAATATCGTATTTATTCAGCCCAAAAATAGCGCTGGGGCTGTGCAGAAAGCTCAGCACCCACAGGCAGCTCACGGTTTGGCTGATCACAGTAGCCAGCGCCGCGCCGCGCACGCCCATTTTGAGCGCGAAAATAAACACCGGATCCAGCACAAGGTTCAGTATGCCTCCGATCACGGTGGTCATCATGCCCACGCGCCCAAAGCCC
>CAVGKH010000011.1:14173-14543 GCA_963629755.1 Gemmiger sp. | reverse complement strand
CCTGGGCATTTACAAAGCTGTTCATTCCCAGCGATACCATGTTGACGATGGTGCCCAGCAGATAGATTTGCAGATAAGCCTGCGCATACGGCCAGGTGGTTTCGGATGCGCCGAAGGTAAATAAGATCGGCTTCATAAATGTATAGAAAACCGCCATCAGCACCGCGCCGGTGAGCACCTCCATCAAAAGGCAGTTGTTCATGATGCGGCGCGCAGTGTCAAGATCGCCCGCGCCGCGCCGGATGCTGCACAGCGGCGCGCCGCCCTGGCCATACAAATTGGTAAACGCCGTGATAAGCATAATGATGGGAAAGGTAAGGCCCACACCCGTAAGCGCCAGGCTGCCCACCTCGGGCAGACGACCCAGATA
>CAVGKH010000011.1:4986-14163 GCA_963629755.1 Gemmiger sp. | reverse complement strand
AAATAGATCTTATACTGTTACTCTATCCGGGCATATCAGACTGCCCGGATAGATTTTTATTTTTCAGCGTGTTTTATTATAGCGCTTTTGCTGGATTCCTGCTATAAAAAATGCTATAATATTTTGTAATGAGCTCATGCTGAAATTTTCATAGTTTTTCAGCCAAACGATAAAAGGAGAATTTTTTATGAATCGCAGTCTGGTACTGTTTGTGGTAGGCGTTATTTTACTTTATCTTGTGGTGGTGCTGATGGTGCGCTTTTCGGGCATGCGCCGCCGCGGCGGTGTAAAGGTAACGCTGAGCGAAGAGGGCCGCGCCAAAGAGCGTGCCGCACTCGATGCCAAAAAATCAGCGGCCGCAGCAGCCAATGCCCTGCGCCTGTTTATCGTGCAGGTCACGCGCTTTGCCGCCAACCACGGCCTTACGCTGCTGATGCCTGCCAATGTGGTTTGGGGCAATGCCGCCTGCCGCCTTACGCTTTTGCTGGTGGGCAAGGGCGGTGTTTTGGGTGTAAAGAGCATCCGCTTCGGCGGCGAGGTACAGGGCAATGTTTCGGCCCCGGCCTGGGTGCACCGCGAATGCGGCGAAGAAAGCGAATTTAAAAATCCGCTGCTGGGATGCGATGCCGATAAAGCCACTCTGCAAGCGCTTCTGGCCGAAAACGGTTTGGGCGATGTGCCGGTAGACTGTGTAACGGTGTTTATCAACCCCAAGGTGCAGATCAATGCCCCTGCCGCTGTGCGCCGCTTTACCGAGCAGGAACTGTTTGATGCCTTGGAAAACGGCACGCTCTGCCCCGATGCCGGCTGTGATGCCGCCCGCATCGCCGAGGTGCTGCAGGCACATATTCCTGCTGCGCAGTAATTGTACAAATTCACAGTTTGTTTACAAAGCGCTCATAGTTTCTTCGCAGGGTGGGTGTTATACTATAGCTACAGAAAAGATGACCGCAACATTTTTTCTGTACATGATTCCTCCTCACACCAAAATCAAACCCTGAACAAAAGCTCCCCGTCCGGTGGTCCGCAACACCGGGCGGGGAGCTGGCTTTTTAGCACCTCTTGTATGCCGGGCGAAGCGAAGGCGAAATGGATCGTGCTCCTGCGTATTTGTATGAACACAACTTTGCTTATGCTGCGCCCGATAATTTTTTCTTAAGCAAACAGCTCATGAAACCCAGTTTTCCAGGCTTCATGAGCTGTTTGTTTTTTATTTCTTTTACACGGCACCGTAAATGCCTTTTACGCTTACTTCGCCGGTGAATATCCGTTTTTCTCCCTCATCGGTCAGCACTACCAGGTTGCCATCGGCATCCACATCCTGCGCAACGCCCTTGCCGCCCTCAAAGGTGACCGGCATGCCCAGGTTTACGCAGTCGGCACGGTAAGCCTGCAAAAAGGGAGCAAAGCCCTGCTCGCCAAAGGCGGGCAGCTGCGCACGGAACCACTCAGTCATCGCGGCGGCCAGGCGCAGGGCATCCTGCTGCGGCGTGATCTTTACGCCCTGCAGCGCCAGGCTGGTGCCGTGGGGCAGATCCAGCGCTTTAAAATATTCTTCCCCTTGTGCAAGATTCACGCCGATTCCGCAGATAATGCCGCCCTCAGCACCTGCGCGCGGGGCAATGCCCTCACACAGAATGCCCACCAGCTTTTTGCCGTTCAGCAAAAGATCGTTGGGCCATTTTACGCGGGTATCACAGCCAAAGCAGGCCTTTACCGCCGCACCCACGGCCATGCTGCTCAAAAGGGGCAGGGTAGAGGGCTGCGCCAAAGGCCGCTTGATCACCAGCGTATAATACAGCCCCTGGCCCGCTGCGTTGATCCAGTTGCGCCCCAGGCGGCCGCGGCCTGCGGTTTGGTTATCGGTGCATACCACCGCGCCGTCGGGCAGCTCGGCAAAATGCTCTTTGCAATAGGTATTGGTGCTGCCAACTTCGGGCAGCCAAATCAGATCCTGCACTTCTTTTTCCATGGCTTTCAGCCTCTTTCCGCCGCCGGAACGCGGCATTCTTTTATGGTAAACTCGCCGTCTTCACATTCGATTACGCCATACTGGCCGCCGTAACCCAAACTGCCGGGGTTAAACAGAGTCGGCTCGCCCTCAGCGCCCTCGTCCAACCGCTGCAGGTGGGTATGCCCATAAAGGGCAATATCAGCCATGCGCCCCTCGGCAGCCTCTTCTAACTGATACAGCCCGCATTTTACGCCGTAGGCGTGGCCGTGCGTGTAAAAAAACAATACGCCGCCAAAGGCGCACAGCCCCTGCACAGGCTCATCGCCATAGCCGAAATCGCAGTTGCCTCGCACACGGTATATGCGCAGGCCCTGGGGCCTGGCATCCATCGCTTCTTCCAAATCGCGCAGCCCATCACCCAGATAGATCAGCGCATCGGCTTTTTCATGCCGCAGCACCCAGCGCAGCGAATCGGCTGCGCCGTGGCTGTCGCTCACAGCGATCACTCTTGTCATGGCCTTATTCCTCCACCAGCGCCTTGTAGATCAGATTTTTGGCAAACACCGTGCCCTTGGCAGCCTGTTTGGCGGCAGCGCTGGGGGCCATGCCCTCCTGCATGAGCTCTTTGGCCTTTTCTACGGCCTGGTCTAAAGTAAGGGCCGCTGCCGGTGCGGCGGCAGGCTCGCCGCCTGCCATCACCAGCACATATTCGCCGCGCGGATCATTTTGCTGGTAATAGGCGATTGCCTCGCCAATGGTTGTCTTGCGCACTTCCTCGTGCAGTTTGGTCAGCTCGCGGCACAGCGTAATGCTGCGCTCAGGGCCAAAGGCGGCTGCCAGATCGTCCAGCGTTTGGCGCAGGCGGTGCGGTGCTTCGTAAAAAATCACGGTGCGTACCTCGCCCTGCAGAAACTCCAATCGCTCGCGCCGCTGCTTTTTGGGCACAGGCAGAAATCCCTCAAACACCCAGCGGTCAGTTTTCTGCCCGCTCACTGCCAAGGCCGTTGTGCAGGCGCTGGCTGCCGGAACAGGCACCACGCGCAGCCCCCGGGTCAATGCATCGCGCACGATCTCTTCGCCGGGGTCACTGATGCAGGGCATACCGGCATCGCTGCACAGCGCTCCGTTTTCGCCCTGCTCAATGCGGTTCAAAATCTCGGGTCCTTTGCTGAAGTTATGCTCATAGTAGCTCAGCATAGGCTTCTTGAGGCCCAGATGGTTTAAAAGGCGCAGGGTCACGCGGGTATCCTCAGCGGCGATAAAATCCACCATGCCAAAGGTTGCCGCCACACGCGGGGGCATATCGTCTAAGTTGCCGATGGGCGTTGCCACCAGATACAGGGTACCAGCCATGGTTCCTCCTTTTTTACCGGGGATGCCCGGCGCTTGAAATTACAAATTGTATTTTATTTTGGAATATATACAAGTAAACAATAGCAGCAGGCCGCCGTCTTTGGCAGCCTGCTACTATTTTATGCTATTCGGCATAAAAAAGCAATGCAGCGGAAGCTTTCACTGCCCATACTGCGCTGCGCCGGTATCCAGCAGAATATCCGGCTCTATGGTAAGGCCCGGGCGGCGATTTTTTTGTGCTTCCACCAAAATGAGCACCGGGGCTTTGCCCACTGCGCCGCGCACAAAGCACAGGCGCTTGGGTTCAAGGCGTGCTGCCGAAAGCACCGCGCACACGCGCGCCAACTGGTCGGGCTTTTGCACCACGGCAAAGCGGCCGCCATCGCGCAGCAGGCGAAATGCCGCGGCGGCAGCATCCTCCAGGGTGCAGCTATCCTCATGGCGGGCCGTGGCACGGGCGGGATTCGGGCTACGGTAGCCGCCCGTAAAATACGGCGGGTTGCAGGCCGCCACATCGCAGAGCCCCTCCCACGCGGGGTCACGCCAAAGGCGTTGGTCGGCGTTTATAGGCAGAATATTCCCACCATTGGGCAGTGCCTCGGCCGATCTGCGGCAGAGCGCCGTGCCCTCGGGGCTGATCTCCAGCGCTGCACAGGGGCCCCGGTGCCCGGCATCATACCATTCCAGCGATACGATGCCGCAGCCGCTGCACAGATCCACCGCGCGCTGATTGGGCTTTGGCTGGCAAAAACGCGCCAGCAATAGGCCATCGGTGCCAAAGGTAAAGCCCGGCGCGGTAAATACCGGCGTACCGTTTGTTAAAATTTCGCGGGCAGGGGAAAGGGTATGCATAAAAGCCTCTCTTTTTTATCTGTAAACAAAAAAGCGGCGGATACCGCAAATGGCATCCGTCGCCTGAATATGCTTTTTCAGAGGAATCAGCCCTCAATAGCACCAACGGGGCAAGCGCCAGCGCAAGCGCCGCAACTCATGCAAGCGCCCTCATCGATCTCGTAATGAGCATCGCCCTGAGCAATAGCACCAGCGGGGCAGGCATCGGCACAGGTGCCGCAAGAAACACAAGCATCGGTAATCTTGTAAGCCATAGTCGTACTCCTTCTCTCCGTGCCAAATAAAATAAATTTGTAATGCCAGGCAACTTGCACGGCGGGTCACATTCCTCGCATTGAAAGCTCTAAAGCTTCCTACGCCCATATTGTAACACTTGCAAAATGTTTTTTCAAGGCGTTAGTTATGGCTAATCTGCATGGATTTTTTGCGCAATTTGGGTTTTATGCCCCAATCGCGCTTTTTCGCCTTATTCCTCGGGGTCAGGGGTGCGGGGCGCACGCTTTCCGCCGCGGATATAATGGCACTCGCTGCGCTTATAATAGCGTGGGGGCAGGCTTTCTACCTCACTGCGCACCTTCAGGGTGCCGCCCACGGGGTTTACCTCAATCACCACACCCACACCATCGGGTGTAGAAACCACGCTGCCCACCTGCGGGGTGATGGAGTTTAAATACTCATAGGCTTTTTGCTCATAGCTCAGGCAGCACATCAAACGGCCGCAGCAGCCGCTGATCTTGGTAGGGTTCAGCGAAAGGCCCTGCTCCTTGGCCATTTTGATGGATACAGGCTGGAAGTCTTTTAAAAAGCGGCTGCAGCAAAACGGCTGGCCGCAAATGCCAATACCGCCCAGCATCTTGCTTTCATCACGCACGCCGATCTGGCGCAGCTCGATGCGGGTATGAAATACGCTGGCCAGGTCTTTTACCAGGTCGCGGAAATCCACACGCCCGTCGGCGGTAAAATAAAACAGGATCTTGCTGCGGTCAAGGTTATATTCCACTTCCACCAGCTTCATATCCAGGCCGCGGCGGGCAATGCGCTCTTCGCAGATGCGAAATGCCTTTTCTTCATCGGCACGGTTCTGCTTCATCTGGCGCAGGTCCATACTGTCGGCCATGCGCAGCACGCTTTTCAGCTGCCCTACCACACTGGAATCGGGGATATCGCGGGGGCCTTCCACCACCTCGCCGCATTCGCTGCCGCGGGCAGTTTCCACCACCACATAATCGCCCTTGTGGATCTCCAGCTCGCCGGGAGCAAAATAATAGGCCTTGCCGCTGGCTTTAAATCGAACAGAAATCACTTTGATCATAATTTTTTCTTTCTTTAGGCCGCTGCCGTATGCGGCGGGTTTCACATACGCCCCCCGGCTCATTTATAGGGGCGTGCTAAAAAGAAGGTTATCCTGCGCACAGGTCGGCTGCCAGCAGGGTAAGCACCAGCTTGGGGCTGGCGTTGGCCGAAAGGCGGCGCACAGCACTGCCGGCGGCTTCGATGGCTTTTGCTGCCAGCACAGGGGGCAGAGCCGCCTGGCCGGGCACACGGAAGGCAGGGTCACGCAGGCTGGCCGCGCAAAGAGCCGACACATCGCCCAGCAGGCCGATGGCAGCGGCTTTGTCTTTTTCATAGCCTGCCAGCAGCACCAGGGCTTCGTATTCGCTGCCCTTTGCCAGATAGCCATACAAGGCCCCGGCTTTTTCCAGCGCAGTGCGGCGGGCAGGCTCACGCGCATGCAGACAGCTGCCAATGCGCCCGGCAAACAGCTCAGCCAGATATTCGGCTTCGCTGCGGGGCAGCAGCTTATCGCGCTGCAAAAGTGCCTCGGCACACTCGGCAGCAGATACCGGCGATACCGCATATACACTGCAGCGGCTGCGGATCGTAGGCAGCACCGCGGCCTGGCTGCCTGCCGTAAGCAGAAACAGCACACCCTCAGGCGGCTCTTCGAGCACCTTTAGCAGCGCGTTGGCCGCCGACTGGTTCATGCGGTCGGCTCCCTGGATCAAGATCACACGGCCATCGGCAGAAAGCGATGATTGAAAGCATTCCCGCCGTGCGCTACGGATCTGCGCAATGTTGATCTGGTTCATTTTGCCCACGGGCCGCACAGCCAGCACCTCACGAATGATGCCCGTTACCAGCTCGCCTTTTTCATCGATCTGAGTCAGCTTGCCGTCAGCCGTATTCCGGGCAGGCTGCCCGCCTGCCGGAAAAAGGTAATCCGCCGCCAGACAGCGGGCCGCAAAGCCCGCACCGCAGCCAGCTTCCCCCGCCAGCAGCAGGCTGTGGGGCAGGCGGTCTTCCGACAGGGCCGCCAGCAGCTCGCGGCGCAGGCCGCTGTTGCCGCACACGACGTTCAGCATAGGGGCTTCGGGTATCACAGCTTTTCCATCCGTTCTACATTCGTTACAAAGATTGTTGCACCGCCCACGGTCACCTCCATGGGCATGGCAATGCTGCCCTCGCCGTAACCGGCGGTGTTGGGCACCACCTCGGTGCGCTGGCGGCAGCGCTCAGCGATCACATGAATGCAGTCGTCTACGCGCTCATCGTCGGTCACAATCATCAGGGTATCGTTGCCGGCCATCAAAAAGCCGCCGCTTGAAGCCGTGCGGGTCACATAAAATTTCTGCTTCACCAATGCCTGGCTCACGCCGCGGGCATCCTCATGATTCACAATAGCCGTGATCATTTTCATAGGGCTTTCTCCTTATCTTTATATGAAATATGTGTTTCGTAAATGTGGGATCGAACGGCGCTGCTTCAAACCTCAATTACCGCCGCCACTGGTTGTTCCAGTCGTTGCGTCGGCCGCGGTTGATAAACCAATCACGCACGGTGCGCCACACATCGGGGCCGAAAAATACCAGAAATCCGGCCAGCTCCAGAATAGGGCACAGCCTGTAAATGCCGGGGTAGGTGATCACATCCCAGGCCCACATCAGCGCGGCGGCCAGGCCAAGCCATTTTACTTTAATAGGAATGATATAAAACAGCAGCACCTGCATATCGGGGTAGAGCCAGGCAAAGGCCAAAAACAGGCTCAGCAGCAGGCCGCCGTTGTCCCAGGCGCCCGCCAGCAGGCTGCAGCACCAGGCACCGGCCATGCCTACCAGATAATACAGGTTAAAGCGGAAGCCGCCCCAGCGGTTTTCGAGCGACTGGCCGATCACATAGTAAAAATACAAGCTCAAAAACAAAAAGATGGGGTTTGAATAGCTGCCCGGCAAAAAGATAAAGGTAAACAGCCGCCACACCTGCCCGTGCAGCACCGCTGCGCTCTGCAGGCTGAACATCTGTGCGATCCAGCTTGCGTGCATCAGCCGCTGCAGCAGCCATACCACGCCCTGCACCAGCACAACGCCGATCATCAGATTGGGAATATAAAAATTGCCGAAGCGCCTTTCCAGCTTGTCATACCAAGTCATAGTAGCTCCTTTCGGGTTTTGTTCTTTTGTTGTTTGGCGGCTCTTGCCGCTTTCTTGGGGTTTCGGGTGCTTTTATTGTAACATTTCAACATTTGCGGTTCAACAAAAAGTTGATTTCAACAAAGTTTTCCACTTTTTCAACATTGGACAAGGGGGTTTTTCAGGGGTTTTAAACATTTTCAACAGGGTTTTCAACATTGCCAATCACGCTTTCCACTATACAAAAGGTAAAACTTTTGGTTTTTGCGGGGCCTGTTTACTGCATTCGGCAAATAAATTATGGAATTTTGAATCATTCCTTGCAGCCGGGTGTATACATTTTTCGGCCTTTTGGGGCAGTTTTGCCTGCCCTGTTATCTTGTGGTTTATCTTTTTTGGGCTACAAAATGTAGGTTATGAATCCCTCACAACGCCAGCACCACACCCACGGCTGCGGCAATGCAGATGTAGGCGATGGGATGCAGCTTCCATTTTTTCATGGCAAAGAACAGCGCGATAAAGCAGATGATCTGCGGAATGCAGAAAAACTCACCGATACCGGCAGCCTCGGTGTTGATCAGCGTTACCTTGGCCACGCTCAGGCCGGCGGCGGCGATCATTGCCATGCTGGCCGGGCGCAAACCGCGAAAAACCGCCTGCACCAGTTTGCTTTCTTTAAAGGCATCCAGCACCTTTACCACGATCAGTATCACGATCAGGCTGGGCAGCACCAGGCTCAGGGTAGCCACCACGCCGCCCAAAATGCCGCCCAAAATACCATAGTGTTCACTGCCCACATGGTACCCCACATAGGTTGCCATGTTTACGCCCATCGGGCCGGGGGTGCTTTCAGAAATAGCGATCATGTTGGCCAGATCCATGCTGGTAAACCAGCCGGTATCACGGCCGATCTCCTGCAAAAAGGGCAGGGTAGCCAGGCCGCCGCCCACGGCCATAAGGCCCGTTAAAAAAAAACGGACAAATAAAGTAAAGTAGATCATGGCTTATTTGTTCTCCTTTTTATCGCTCTTGGCTTTGTTCAGCGCCGGGATAAACAGGGTAATAATGCCCACAACACCGGCGGCCACCACCAGCATAGCGGTAGAAATGCCCGTAAACAGCGCCAGCGCCAGCACCACGATAAACAGCCCCACGGCAAATTTATCCACAAGCGCCTTTTTGGCCAGGCCAAGCACCGCATTGGCCACCAGCACACACACGCACACACGCACGCCGTTCAATGCGTGCTGCACGGCAGGGTAATCCATCACAAAGCTCAGTGCCGCAGCCAGCAGCATGATAATGACCAGGCTTGGAAATACCACGCCCAAGGTGGCTGCAATGGCCCCCAGCGTGCCGCCCACACGGCAGCCTACAAAGGTGGCTGTGTTTACGGCGATCACGCCCGGCGTGCACTGGCCAATGGCAAACACATCCAACAGCTCGTCCTCATCCGTCCAGTGGTAATGCTCTACACATTCCTGCTTGAGCATAGGCAGCATGGCATAGCCGCCGCCAAAGGTAAAAGCGCCGATCTTGGCAAAAGTGGTAAACAGCAAGGCGCACTGCGCCAGCTTGTTTTTTTCCTGATTCATAGCTTGCCCCTTCTTT
>CAVGKH010000011.1:0-4899 GCA_963629755.1 Gemmiger sp. | reverse complement strand
AAAGGAGAAATGAATCATGGAAAAAATCACCGCATCCCCGCTGGCTCTGGCCGATGAGATTATTCAGGGCCGCCGCATTACCCGCGCCAATGATCTCGACTACTTCATCACCTGCGATTTCGACGAGCTTTGCCAGGGTGCCGACAAGATCCGCGCTGCGTGCGTGGGCGATAAAGTTGACCTGTGCTCCATCATCAACGGA
The DNA here is from genome assembly GCA_963629755.1 of Gemmiger sp. Taxonomy (GTDB): domain Bacteria; phylum Bacillota; class Clostridia; order Oscillospirales; family Ruminococcaceae; genus SFIE01. The sequence goes on along the minus strand of CAVGKH010000011.1, from coordinate 4,697 downwards.
CGCAGCGGGCGCTGCCCCGAGGACTGCAAATACTGCGCGCAGTCTGCCCACCACCACACCAGCTGCGAAGTATACGACTTTCTGCCCGAGGAAGAGATCGTGCGGGTGTGCAAGCTGAACGAAAGCGAGGGCGTGCATCGCTTTTCCATTGTGACTTCGGGCAAGGCGCTGACCGGAGCCGAGTTTGAAAAAGTCATTCACGCCTACGAAACCATGAACCGCTAATGCCGCATCGACCTGTGCGCTTCCATGGGCTTTCTTTCTGCCGAGCAGCTGCACCGCCTGCACGAGGCGGGCGTGACCAGCTACCACCATAACATTGAAACCTCGCGCCGCAATTTTCCCAATACCTGCACCACCCATACCTATGATATGAAGATCGAAACGCTGAAAAAGGTCAAAGCCGAGGGAATGTGCGCCTGCTCGGGCGGCATTATCGGCATGGGCGAAACCTGGGCTGACCGACTGGATATGGCCGTCAGCCTGGCGGAACTGGGCATCGACTCCATTCCCATCAATGCGCTCATGCCCATTCCCGGCACCCCGCTCGAGGGCCTGCCCTCGCTCACCGAGCCGGAGATCCTGCGCACCATTGCGTTTTTCCGCTATATCAATCCGCTGGCGAACATTCGCCTGGCGGCGGGCCGCGCCCTGCTTACGAACGATGGCGAACTGGTCTTCCAGAGCGGCGCATCCGCGACCATCACGGGCAATATGCTGACTACGGCCGCCTGCGCCACGATCCGCAGCGACCGCCAGATGCTCACTGCTCTCGGGCGCGATATTGTGCCCGATTACCAGAAGGAGGCCATAGCATGAGCAAGGCGCTGTTCGTTACGGGCACAGGCACCGATGTGGGCAAAACCTATGTGACGGCGCTGCTGGTCAAGGCCCTGCACGGCGCAGGCAAAAATGTCGCCTATTACAAAGCCGCCATGAGCGGCAACGAAGCCGATGCTTCCGGCGCACTGATCCCCGGGGATGCGCGCTTCGTGCAAAAAACGGCCGGGATTTCCCAGCCGCTGAACACGATGTGCCCCTATGTTTACAAAGCCGCGGTATCGCCGCATCTGGCCGCCCGCCAGGAGGGGCATCCGGTGGAAATGACCGTGATAAAAGAGGGCTTTCAGCGCGTGTGCGCGGCGCATGACTATGTGACTGTGGAGGGCAGCGGCGGCATCCTGTGCCCGCTGCGCTGGGACGAAGAGAAGCTCTGGCTCGAGGATGTGATCCGCACACTGCGCCTTGGCAGCATTCTGGTGGCAAGCGCGTGCCTTGGCACCATCAACAGCACGGTGCTAACTGCTTACTATATGCAAAGCAAAAATCTGCCGCTCAAGGGGCTGATCTTCAACGATTATCACCCCGGCAACGCCATGGAAGAGGATAACATTGCCATGTGCACCGAGCTGACCGGCCTGCCCGTTCTGGCCAAAGTGCAGCGGGGCGACACCGAGCTTTCTCTTTCGGCCGATGCGCTGGCTGATCTTTATGATGAGGTGGAAATAAAATGATCTGGTACCCTTACGCACAAATGAAAACCATGCCCGCCCCGTATAAAATCGTGGATGCCAACGGGGTGTATCTCTACACGAAGGATCAGAAGCTGATCGACTCAGTTTCCTCGTGGTGGTGCATGATCCACGGCTACAAGCACCCCGAGCTGACCGCCGCCATTCAGGAGCAGGCGGGTAAGTTCTGCCATGTGATGCTGGGCGGGCTGACCCACGACCCCGTAGAAAAGCTCTCACAAAAATTGCAGGAGTTCCTGCCCGGGGATCTGGATTACTGCTTCTTTTCGGATTCCGGCAGCGTGGCGGTGGAAGTTTCGCTCAAAATGGCGCTGCAATATAATGTAAACCAGGGTCGCAAGCGCCCGCTGGTGCTGGCACTGGAAAAAGCCTACCACGGCGACACCTTCAAGGCGATGGATGTCGGCGATGACGAGGATTACCACTTTGCCTTTGAGAAAAAAAAGGCGTGGTTCACATTCCCACCGAGATTCCCGCGCTGGAAAAAGCCTTTGCCGAATACCACGACCGCCTGAACTGCTTTATTGTAGAGCCGCTTTTGCAGGGGGCAGGCGGAATGCAGATGTATGACATTGCTTTTCTGCGCCGGGCGCGTGAACTGTGCGATGAATACGATGTGCTCTTGATTTTTGACGAAGTGGCTATGGGTTTTGGCCGCACGGGGAATCGCTTTGTGGCCGATCTGGTGCTGCCGGATATTCTGGTTTTGGGCAAAGCGCTCACGGGCGGTTACATTGGCCACGCCGCCACCGTGGCGAACCATAAAGTTTACAATGCTTTTTACAGCGATGACGACCGCAAGGCGCTGATGCACGGGCCGACTTTTATGGGCAACGCCTTGGCCTGCGCGGCCGCCTTGAAGGGCATCGAAATCTTCGAGCGGGAAAATTACATGGCAAAAATAAAACGCATTGAGGAAATCTCCCGCCGCGAAATGCAGCATTTCCAAGACCCGCGCATCAAAGAGGTGCGCATCATGGGCGGCTGCACCTGCGTGGAAGTATACGACGAATCCTCGCTCGAGGGCTTCCAACAGTTTGCCTACGAGCACGGCGTATTCTGCCGCCCGTTCTTGCGCTATATGTATTCCATGGTGCCCTACATCATCACCGAAGCCAAACTTGTTCAGATCTTCGATGTGATGAAAGCCTGGTTCCAGCGATAACTTTCCACCAAAAAAGCAGCGGCCCGCGTGGTCGCTGCTTTTTTGCTTATTGTTATGTTATGCCATGGTCAAGCCAAATACCATGGTTGCAATTTTAAAGTACACGATCAGGGTAGCCGCATCCACGATCGTAGTGATAAACGGCGTTGCCATAATGGCCGGGTCTGCGCCCAGGCGCTTGGCGATCAGCGGCAGCATACCGCCCACCATTTTTGCCATTACCACGCCTGCCACCAGCGAGATGCTCACCACCAGGCAGTACATGGGCACATTTTGATATTGACCGGGGAATACAAAGGTATACATGATGTAAATACGCAGAGCATTTACCAGCCCCAGCACAATGCCTACGATCAGCGATACCCGCAGCTCTTTCCAGAGCACCTTTAAAATATCACCGGTCTCCACTTCGCCCAGCGCCAGGCCGCGCACCATCAAGGTGCTGGTCTGGTTGCCGCAGTTACCGGCGGTATCCATCAGCATGGGCATAAAGCTTACCAGCAGCGGCAGCACCGAGATAGCCGCCTCGTAGCGGGTAGTCACCATGCCGGTAAAGGTAGCCGACAGCATCAAAAGCAGCAGCCAGGGAATACGCTGGCGGGCGTGCATAAACACGCTTGTACCAAAATAAGTTGTGGCATCGTCATTCGGCAAAATGGCGGCCATCTTCTGCATATCTTCGGTAGATTCATCTGTCAGAACATCAACGGCATCATCGATGGTCACGATGCCCACCATCATGTTTTCGGTATCCACCACGGGCATGGCCGTAAAGTCGTAGCGCTGCATCTCTCGCGCCACAAACTCTTTATCATCGGTCACCTTTACCGTGATCACATTTTCGTCCATGATGTCCTCGATCTTTTCATCGAGGCTTGCCAGCATCAGGTCTTTGGCACTCACTACGCCGATCAGCTTGTGCTTCTCTACCACAAAGCAGGTATACACTGTTTCGGCATTTTCGCCATAGCGGCGGATCGTATCAAACGCCTGCGAAACGGTATCTCCCTGGCACAGGCGCACATACTCGGGGGTCATGATGCTGCCCGCCGAATCCTCAGGGTAGTTCAGCAGCTTATTCAGGCTGTCGCGGGTTTTTTTGCTGGATTTTTCCAGCACACGCTGCACCACGCTGGCGGGCATATCCTCCAAAAGGTCGGCCGCATCGTCCAGGCTCATCTGCTCCAGCGCAGCGCGCAGCTCGGCATCGCTGAATGCCTCCACCATATCAGCGCGCACATCGGGGTCAAGATACGAAAACACCTCGGCCGCCACGCTCTTGCGCAGCAGACGAAACGCCACCAGGCGGTTGTTTTCGTCCATATCTTCCAGAATTTCGGCCAGGTCAACAGGCTGTACTTCCTCTGTTGCCTCGCGCAGCTCGCGGTACTGCCGTTTTACCAGCAGGCGCAGCAGGTCGTTTTTGGTAAAGTGTACGGTGTCAATCTCCTGCTCAGGCTCGGGATGCTCTACCTCTTTGCCTTGGGCTGCCAGGCGCTCTTCGCTTTCCTCCTGGCGCTCCAGCTGCTCGCCCAAGCGGGCAGCCTCTTCGGGCTTTATCGTTACATCCTCGGGCGCTACCTCCTGCGTTTGCAGGGCGGTGTTCTCCTTTTCGTTTTCCATGATCAAATGCCTCCTTGCTCCGCACAAAAAGGCGCACTGCAAAAGCCCTGTGCCGCTGTAAGCACAGGCTGTGAGCTGCCGTTTTGGCGGGTTTCTGCATCAATGGGAAGGCATTGCGGTTCCGTAGGCAGGGGGCAGAGCCGGTTTTACTCTGCCAAAAAAGCGAGCTGCCGGGGGTGCCCCTTACGCGGGTGCGCTATGCCGCCTAGTTGACTACTGCCAACAGGGTCCATGTTGGTGCTCGCTTCCTTTCTTTTTATAAATTTTTATAGGGAATACCACAAAATCTAATTTTTGTGCATACCCTTTTTTATTATATTCTCTTAAAGCGCTTCGGTCAACGAAAAATGCCGCCCTATTTGCAAATTTTCTTATGT
>CAVGKH010000010.1:6876-25797 GCA_963629755.1 Gemmiger sp. | reverse complement strand
TAAGCTGGGCGCTGTGACCATTGCCACCAACATGGCAGGCCGCGGCACGGATATCGTGCTGGGCGGCAATGCCGAGTATATGGCCAAGGCCCAGCTGCACAAGGAGCTGATCGCTCAGTTCGCCGAAAAGCAGCCTGCCGAGGGCGAAGTGCCTGCACAGGACACCCAAAGCCGCATTGAGCAGCTGATCGTGGAGGCTGACGGCCATGCCGACACCAACGATGAAGGCATTCTGGCAGCCCGCAAGCGCTTTGACGAGCTGCTGGCTGAGTATAAGCCCGGCGTAGTGGCCGAGGGTGAAAAGGTGCGTGAGGCCGGCGGCCTTTATATCATTGGCACCGAACGCCATGAGGCCCGCCGCATCGACAACCAGCTGCGCGGCCGTGCTGGCCGCCAGGGTGATCCCGGCGTGAGCCGCTTCTTCCTGAGTTTGGAAGATGATCTGATGCGTGTTTTCGGCGGCGACCGTGTGCAGAGCCTGATGGATACCCTGGGCCTGGACGAAGACACCCCCATTGAAAACCGCATGATCACCAACACCATCGAGAGCGCCCAGAAAAAGCTGGAGGCTCGCAACTTCGGCATCCGCAAGCAGGTGCTGAGCTACGACGATGTGATGAACCAGCAGCGCACCATTATTTACGAGCAGCGCCGCATGGTGCTGGACGGTGAGGACATCTCGGGCAAGCTGCACGAGATGCTGCGCCAGAGCATTGAGGAGAGCGTGCAGGCCTTCCTGGCCGGTGAAGTGCCCGACGAGTGGGACTTCGGCGCTCTGCGTCGCCATTACCAGGGCTGGCTGTGCTCGAACACCGACTTCCAGTACACCACGGCCCAGCTGGAGTTTGTAAAGCCGGAGGATATCACCGAGCTGCTTTACGACCGCGGCATGCGTATTCTGGAGCAGAAAGAAAAGAAGTACGGCAGCAATGTGATGCGCGAGCTTGAGCGCATTTGCCTGCTGCGCAATGTAGATACCAAGTGGATGGATCACATCGATGCCATGGATCAGCTCAAGCAGGGCATCGCACTGCGCGGCTACGGCCAGCATGACCCCGTTGTGGAATACCGCATCGAGGGCTTTGAAATGTTTGATGCCATGGTAGACAGCATTCGCGAGGATACCGTGCATATGCTGCTCACCGTAGAGATCCGCCAGAATCCGGCTGCCCCGGCAGCAGCTCCCGAGGCCCCCAAGCGTGAGCAGGTAGCCAAGCCCACCGGCGAAAATGCCGGCGGCGACCGCACCGGCACCAAGGGTGCAGCACCGGCCCATGTGATCAAGATCGGCCGCAACGACCCCTGCCCCTGCGGCAGCGGCCTGAAGTGGAAAAAGTGCACCTGCGCCAAGTACCACCCGAACGGCAACGAAGAAAATAAATAATTCTGCTTTTTAAGCGCAGCGCCCCGGCAAAGCTTTTGCCGGGGCGCTGATTTTTGGCAGCAAAAAGCCCGGCCCCTTTATGCAAAGGCCGGGCTTTCGGTTTATATCGCTTTTAATTATTCCAGAGGCTTGCCGGTGATCATTTCGTAAGCCTGCAGGTATTTGGCAATGGTCTTATCCACGATCTCCTGCGGCAGCTGGGTGGGCATTACACCGTCTTTGGTGTTGGCCTTCAGCCAGTCGCGGGCAAACTGCTTATCAAAGCTGGGCTGGCTATGGCCTGCCTCGTAGCCCTCGGCGGGCCAGAAGCGGGAGGAATCGGGGGTGAGCATTTCATCGCCCAAGATCATATTGCCGTTTTCATCCAGACCAAACTCAAACTTGGTATCGGCAATGATGATGCCGCGCTGCAAAGCATAGTCAGCGCACTTTTTATACAGGGCGATAGTGTAATCGCGCAGCTTGGCGGCATAATCGGCGCCATGGCCGGGGAAGCGTTTTTCAAGATATTCTACGCTCTGCTCAAAGCTGATGTTTTCGTCGTGATCGCCGATCTCGGCCTTGGTGCTGGGGGTATAGATAGGCTCGGGCAGCTTCTGGCTTTCTTTTAAGCCCTCAGGCAGCTGAATGCCGCACACCTTGCCGGTTTTCTGATAGCTGGCCCAGCCGCTGCCGGTAATATAGCCGCGCACGATGCACTCGATGGGCAGCATGGTAAGCTTTTTGCACTTCATGCTGTTGCCCTGGAACTTGGGCTGGCGGAAGAACTCCGGCATATCGGCGGTGTCAACGCTTTCCATGTGGTTGGGCAGCACATCGCGGGTCAAATCAAACCAGAATTTGCTCATCTGGGTAAGCACGGTGCCCTTTTTGGTCACCTGATTGTTTAAGATCACATCAAAGCAGCTGATGCGGTCGGTCGCTACCATGATCATGCTGTCGCCGCACTCGTAAATTTCGCGAACTTTTCCCTCTTTGATCGGTTTCAATTCCTGCATCTTGAAAACACCTCTGTATCACCAGTTAAAAATTCGGACTGCTCTGCCAAACATGGCAGAACCATATGAAAATATGGTATCACTCTGGCGGCAAAGCTGTCAAGAAAATGCAGCAGCCTGTGTGCAAAATAGGCATACCGACCAGAAAATATGCCCGCAGAGCGCCGTGGAATAGAGAATATGCCCGCGCCTGCACTTGCCGAATCGGTGATTATAAAGTATAATATATCCTGTATTATTATGACATATCGCCACCCCTGGCGGAAGGGGTCATCTTTCCGCAGAAAAGAGTTTTTGTATGCTGAACAGCGAAAATCTGCATTATCTGGATAATGCGGCTACCACCATGCCCTCGCCCGGGGTGATTGCCGCCGTAACAAAGAGTCTTTCCGAAAACTGGGCCAACCCCAGCAGCCTGTATACCCCCGGGCTGGAAAATGCGCAGCTTTTGAACCGCTGCCGCTCGGCTGTGGCAAAAACGCTGGGCTGCACCCCGGCTGAGCTGTATTTTACCGGCTGCGGCTCTGAGAGCAACAACATCGCCCTTTTGGGCGCGGCGCACACCCGCCAGAGCTGGGGCAAACGCATTATCGTGAGCGGCTTTGAGCACCCCAGCGTGCAGCTGCCGCTGCGCCGCCTGGCCGAAGAGGGCTTTGAGGTGATCGAGGTCGCGCCCGAGGCTGACGGCCATTTGGATATTGAAAAAATGGCGACACATGTAAATAAAAGCACCATTTTGGTGGCCTGCATGCTGGTAAACAACGAGCTTGGCACCCGGGTAGAGGTAGAAAAGCTGGCAAAGCTGGTAAAAACCGCCAACCCGCGCACAGCCGTGCATGTGGATGCCGTGCAGGGCTGGATGCGCGTGCCGTTTAAACTGGATAACATCGACAGCCTTTCGGTGAGCGGGCATAAGATCCACGCCCCCAAGGGCATCGGCGCACTGTTTCTGCGCAAGGGTTACAGCCAGGGCATGAAGCTGCCGCTGCTGGGCGGCGGGCAGGAAAAAGGCGTGCGCCCCGGCACCGAGAACATTGCCTATGCCGTGGGCCTGGCTACAGCCGCACAGGAGATGCAGGCCGGCTTCAAGCAGCGTGCCGTACACATAGCGGCCCTCAATGCGCGTTTGCGCCAGGGGCTTGCCGCAATTTCCGGCGTAACGCTCAACAGCCCTGACGATGCTGTAAGCGAAGTGGTAAATCTGAGCGAAAACTGCATTCGCAGCCAAACCATGCTGAATTATCTGGCCGAGCGGCAGATCTATGTTTCCAGCGGCAGCGCCTGCAGCAAGGGCGAGGCCAGCCACACGCTCACCGCCATGGGCTGCGCCCCTATCACCATTGATACCGCGCTGCGCGTGAGTTTTTGCGGCGAAAACACCGAAGCCGATGTCGATGCATTTTTGACCAGCCTGGAAACCGGCATCAAGACCCTGAGCCATATCCGGGGCCACTGATGGATACCAAGCCTTTGCCCCGCAGAAAGGATCTGCGGCTGCAAAAATATGATTATGCGCAAACAGCCATTTATTTTGTGACAATATGCACACAGAACAGATGCTGTATTTTATCAGATATTTGTAGGGGAGGGGCTCTGCTCCGCCCGGTGGGCCAAATTTGTGAGCAGCAGATCAAATTGTTGGAGCAGCGCTATAAGATCCATATCAAAAGCTATGTAATCATGCCCAATCATATACATATGCTGCTGGCTTTGGAACGGGAGGAGCAGAGCCCCTCCCCTACAGTGTCCGACATTGTTTGCTGTTTAAATCTTTAACGACAAAACTGGCAAACCAAGCTGAAAATAAGCCGCACCGAAAAATCTGGCAGCGTTCTTTTTATGACCATGTTGTTCGGAATGAGCAGGATTATTTTGAGATTCAGAAATATATCGATGAAAATCCATTAAAATGGGAACTGGATAAGTTTTATCGTCTTTGATAAAAAAGGAGAAATTATGCGAGAGATCATTATGGCCTATCAGGGCGAGATGGCACTGAAGGGACTGAACAAATCTACTTTTGAAGCCGTGCTGATGAAAAGCATGCGCTACCGCCTGCAGCGCCACGGCAATTTTAAGGTGTACCGCGCGCAGAGCACCATGTATGCCGAGCCGCTGGACGATGATGCCGATGTGGAGGGCGCCTTTACCAGCCTTTCGCACATTTTCGGCATTATTCGCCTGAGCCGCGCCGCTGTATGCGAAAAAGACTTTGCGGCCATCTGCCAAACAGCCGAGGATTACCTGGGCCAGACACTGCGCGGCACCAAGACCTTTAAGGTGGAAGCCAAGCGCTCGGATAAGCAGTTTCCCATGAAAAGCCCCGAGATCAGCCGCGAGCTGGGCGCATTTCTTTTAAGCAAGCACCCGCATCTGCGCGTGGATGTGCATAACCCGCAGCTGGAAGTTATGGTAGAGATCCGCGATTATGGCGCATATGTGCACGGCCCCAAGGTGCCCGCCGCGGGCGGCCTGCCTGTGGGCACAGCCGGGCGCGCACTGAATATGCTTTCAGGCGGCATCGACAGTCCTGTGGCCGCTTACCGCATGGCGAAGCGCGGCATGGCGCTGCATCATATTCATTTTGCCAGCCCGCCGTATACCAGCGAGGGTGCCAAGCGCAAGGTGCAGGCTTTGGCGCAGATCGCCAGCGAATACACCGGCAGCTGCAATCTGTATGTGGTGCCCTATACCAAACCCCAGGAGTATATCCGAGACCATGCACCCGATGTGCTGTTTACCGTGCTTATGCGCCGCAGCATGATGCGCATTGCCAACATTCAAGCTAAAAAGATGGAATGCGATGCCCTGATCACCGGTGAAAGCCTGGCACAGGTAGCCAGCCAGACCGTGCAGGCCATCGCCTGCACCGATGCCGCGCAGGATCTGCCCATCCTGCGCCCGCTGATCGGCATGGATAAAAACGAGATCGTAGAAACAGCCCGCATGATCGGCACCTTTGATACCTCGATTTTGCCGTATGAGGACTGCTGCACGATCTTTACCCCCCCGCACCCCAAAACACGCCCGCATCTGGATGAAATTCTGGAGGCTGAGGCCGGTATGCCCGAGCTGCCCCGACTGGAGGCTGAAGCCGCTGAGCAGATCGAGCGCATCCGCATTCGCGTGGGCGATGAGGCAGACTTTTTAGGCTGATAAGCCGGAGGAAAAAACGATGGAAGCTGAGATCATTTGTGTCGGTACCGAGCTTTTGCTGGGTGATATTCTGAACACCAACGCGCAGTATCTTTCACAGCAGCTGGCCATGCTGGGCATCAGCGTTATGCATCAGCATGTGGTAGGCGATAATGCCGGGCGTTTGCGCGAACTGGTAAGCCAGGCCATGCAGCGCAGCCAGCTGCTGATTTTTTCGGGCGGGCTTGGCCCCACGGCTGACGACCTGACCAAAGAGACCGTAGCGCAGGCCTTTGGCGACCCGCTGCAGTTTGACGAAGAGGAATGGGGCAAAATCACCAGCTTTTTCAACCGCACGCACCGCCCCATCACCGAAAACAACCGCAAGCAGGCCATGGTGCCCACCCACGGCCACAAGCTGCCCAATGACCGCGGCACCGCCCCCGGCTGCTGGTTTGAAAACGATACCTGCTGCGCCGCCCTGATGCCGGGTGTGCCCCATGAAATGAAAGCCATGTGGGAGCAGCAGGTGCGCCCGCTTCTTTTGAAAAAGCAGAACTGTGCTTTGCACAGCATGACCCTGCGTGTGCTGGGCGGCGAGAGCATCATTGAAAGCCAGATCACCGACCTTTTGGCAAGCGCCAACCCCACAGCGGCCATTTACTGCAAGACCGGCGAGTGCGAGATCCGCATTACCGCCAAAGGCCCGGATGATGCCAGCGCAGAAAAGATGTGCCGGGAATACAGCAAAAACTTTTACGAGCGCCTGGGCAGCAGCATTTATGATGTAGATGTTCCCGGCCTGGAATACACCGTTGTACATACTTTGAAAGAGCGCGGCCTGACCGTGGCCACCGCTGAAAGCCTGACCGGCGGCACATTGGCGCAGCGTCTTACCAGCGTACCCGGGGCCAGCAGCGTGCTGGGCTTTGGCTATGTGACCTATTCGGCCAAGGCCAAAGAGCAGCTTTTGGGCGTACCCGTTGAGATCATCGAAAAATATGATGTGGTGAGCGCCCCCGTAGCGGCCCGCATGGCGCTGGGAGCAAAAAAAGCCAGCGGTGCGGATATTGCCGTGGCGCTCACCGGCCTGGCCGGGCCGGACGGCGGCACCGAGGAAAAGCCCCTGGGCACCGTGTATCTGGGTGCGGCCATGGGCGATAAGGTATGGGTAAAGCATTTAACGCTGGGCTACCGCGGGCGCGAGATCGTGCGGCAGCGCAGTGCCATGCAGGCGCTGGATGCCATTCGCCGCCTGGCGCTGGGGCTGGAGATACCCGATGCCAAGTGCTTTGCCCCTGATACCCCGGCCGAAGAACAGGTATTTTAAGCTGTCTATTTTTGTATTTGTAAATTGCGGGTCGGTGCCTTATTATTCAGGCTGACCTCCTTATATCTCGTCACGGTTGACCATTCGGCCTTATGCACCGCCCCGATCTGTTTTATTTTCTAACACGGAGAAACCGGAATGCAGCAAAATGAATGCTATACTATCCTGCGCCTATACGGCCTGGATGCAGAAAAAATCAAGCTGTCGCTGCGCCTTGCCAAGGCTGCGGGCTGCCAGGGCTTGCAGCTAATGGAAAGCGGCGGCGAGTATGCCGTTGTGATCTGCTGCACCGGTGAGAACGAGGCTGCGGCCCGCAAGGCATGCCTGCACTGGCAGGAACGCCTGTGCGGCGAGTTTGGCGATGCTGTGGTGGGGCTTGACCAACAAAGCCTGCCGCAAACTGCAGTGCAGGCCCTTTTGCAGAGAGATCTTTTTGCCGTGGCAGGCAGCGCCGAAAGTGCCCACCTACTGGGCAAGGCCCTGGCCGGTGAGGCCAAAAGCGAGCGCGTGTTTGATTTTGGCAACGAGACCTTTTCTGCCCCAGCCGCACGCCGCATAAAACAGCTGACCGGCGAAAACAAGCACCACAGCGAGCTGGGCTATGCCGCCTGGCAGGCCGCCTGTGCACTGCGTGAGAGCAGCGCGCAGCTGGCTGTGCACTGCACCGAGCATTATGCCCTGCTGTGTGCCGGGCGCAAAGCCTGGGCCTGCCCCCTGCCCCAAAATGCCAGAGGGGAGCACCGCGCCAAAGCCATGCTGGACCTTATGCGCCGCTATGCGCTGGGCCTGCACTGGCCCGACGGCACGGTCGAGTTTTCCCCCTCCCGCGCACAGAAAGAGCCCGACCATGCCGGAGGGCCGGGCAAAGCCGCTGGGGCACATCACCCGCCCCACGGGCGCCGTGTACGGCGGGCAGCCGCCGTGCTGGCACTGCTGGCGCTGGCTGCGGTGATCGCCGCCGGGGCATATGCCCTGCTGCACCGTACCCCCGCCGCACCGGATGCCAAGGGCTATGGCACAGCCGATTTTGATGCAGCGGCAGCAGCCTACCTGCAGGCATGGCGCAGCAAAGAAGAAGATGTTTCGGCCTGGCTGGCCCTGCCGGGCGGGCAAAACCGTCTGGTGTATGCCAATGCTGATGCAGAAAGCCTGCGCGCCTGCTGGGTGCAGGATACTGCGCTTTCGCCTGCCAACAGTGTGATCGCGCTGGAAAGCGGCAGTGCCCCCACCGCCGATGCGCTGGCAGAGGCGGTGCTTGAAAATGCGGGCTTCACCCTGTACCGCCCGCAGGCAACGCTGCGCTGTAAGCTGTTCGCGGTGTATTATTACGACGAGCAGGACGGCTTTTCCCCTGTCCGCTATGAAGACCTTGGCGGCGAAGAGGCTTTTCGCAGTTTTGTGGTAAATCTGAAAGAGCGCAGCCTATTTGACACCGGCGTGAGCGTTGACCCCGGCGACAGCTTTATTACGCTGCTTTTAGGCCAAAACGATACCGGTGCAAGCCTGGCGGTCACGGGCCGGGTGATCCGCCCGGGTGAGAGCGCCGCGCTGGTAACAAGTGCCATTAAGGCCAGCGAAAACCCGCTGTATACCAGCGCCCAGTATGCCGCCATGGGGGAAAGTGCCCCCGATATGGCCACCGTGCAGACCGTTTGGAACAGCTGGTATGATACCCGCAACGACCCGCCTGCCCAGGCAGAAGCCGGGCAGAGCAGCGCCGAAGGCACTGACCCTGGCCTTGATATTGACCTTGCCGAGCTGGATGCCAAGGTAAACAGCCTGCTTGCACAGGCCGACAGCACTTTAAAAGGCCTTACCGATGTAGCAGGCAGCGGCTCGATCGTGGAATCGGATGTTGGCCAAGGCGCGGCCGGAACCATCAGCAATGCCGATATGAGCTTTAACGATGCCCTAACGAACGAAGAGAGCAAACCTGACCTTGATCAGGATCATTCGACCGAGCAAACACCCGACAGCACGGACAGCATGGACGGCAGCGGCACTGCCGATGCACCTTCGCAGATTGAAAGTGCCGAGGGGCGCACCATCAATGTGACCATGAACGGCGTGGCGCAGACCATGGATCTGACCGAGTGCCTTGCCATGATCGTGCAGAATGAGCTGGGCAACAACCAACCTGCCGAAGCCTACAAGGCGCAGGCTGTGGCCGCGCACAGCTGGATCCTGAGCCAGGGAAGCTACCCCAGTGTTTCGGGCATAAGCCCCTCCAGCGCCGTGCGCGATGCGGTCTCGCAGGTGGCTACCGTTGTGATCACCTACAACGGCAATGTGTGCTTTACTCCTTACTGCGCTTCGGTAAGCTACGGCACTGTGAGCTGCAAAGATGTGTGGGGCGTAGACCGCGCCTATCTGCAGGCCGTGGAGAGCCCCTATGATAAGCAGTATTCCAAAAACTGGAACACCAACGGTGCCTCCAGCGGTACAGCGCGCTACAGCCGTGAAACCGTGCTGGCCCGCGTGCAGGAAAAGCTGGGCATCGATCTCTCGGCCATCGAAGACCCGAACGATTGGTTCAATGTGCTTTCTACCAATGCTTTTGGCTATGTAAATCAAATGCAGATCGGCAACGAGCAGAGCGGCCAGACCACCTGCAGCGGCCGTTGGTTCCGCGAAAATCTGATGATCTACCAAAGCGTGGACGGCCGCACGCTGCGCTCGTGTGCATTTACCTATGAGTATAACAGCGATCTCGACTGTTTTATCTTTGATGTATACGGCTATGGGCACGGCGTAGGCATGAGCCAGTGGGGCGCGATTGGCTATGCCTATAACGGCTGGACCTATGACCAGATCTTGACCCATTACTACACGGGTGTTGAACTGGTATCGTACTGACCCTTGCCGAAACCTCTTGGTAAATTTTGTGCAATTTGCAAAATTTCTGTTAAAAAGGCAGACAAACGGGCAAAAATGGTGTATAGTATATAGAAATTGTAACTTTTTTGCAATCTTTTCTTTGCCGCGGCCCGTCTGCGGAATATGAAATCAAAAATCGAGGAAGGTTCCTATATGAATGAAAATACAAAACTGACCCGCAAGAAAAAAATTCTGCTGGGTGTGCTGGCGGTGGTCCTGGTGCTGGTGGTGGCTGCCGGGCTCAAGCTCTGGCAGATGTACCGTGATGTTTCCGGCGTGTTTGACACCAGCGGGGCCGGCTCGCTGCATGTGGAGGAAGACCCCGACATTTTGCAGAACGGCGAACGCTTTTACAATCTGCTGGTGGTGGGCATCGACTATGACCCTGATGCCGAGGACGGCCTGCATGATTATGTAGACGGCAAGGGCCTGACTGATGTGATCATGTATGTGCAGATCGACCGCGATGAAAACACCATTCATATTCTGCAGATCCCGCGCGACAGTTTTGTAGGCGAAGACCCGTTTGGCGACGGCACCTATATCCCCTACGGCAAGATCAACGGCTGCTATGCCTATGGCCCCGACCAGGATAACTATATCAACAATCTGGCTACAGTGATCTACGACCAGTTCAAGCTACCTGTAGACAACTATGTGACCATTGATATGGCCAGCTTTAAGACCCTGCTCAATACCATGGGCGGCATTACCATGCATGTGCCTTGGGATATCGTGGATAAGGAAACCGGCGCTGTGCTGGTAACAGCAGGCAACCATGCCGTAAGCGGCGATACCGCCGAAGTGATCCTGCGCAACCGCAACTATGCCAGCGCTGACTTTCAGCGCCTGGAAACGCAGCAGTATTTTTATGCGGCTTTAGTGCGCACCTTCCTGGAAGAGTATAACCTCAAAGATTACTACGATGCCTGCAAGAGCATTGCAGCCTATGTGAATACCGATTTGAACATCAGCGAGATCTGGGGCCTTTACGGCACCATGACCAGCATGGATGCCTCGAATATTTTTGTGATCCGTGCCCCCGGCGGTGCACAGCCCGAGCATAACTGGGCTTACGGCCTGGATAAAGAAAAGCTGGCCGAGATCCTGAACCAGTATTTCCGTGACCCCGACATGCCTGTGGATGTAGACAAGCTTGGCATCATCGGCGGCTGGGATTACAGCCAGTACGGCGAGGCCATTGACGAGGGCAAATACCTGGGTAGCATCGACAACGGTGAGGACGGCGACCCCAACGACCTTTTGCACAACGAAGAAAACTACCAGGCCGCGCTGGAAGCACAGAGCAAATAAAAGCTAAGGAAATAAGATGCCAAACGGCAGCTGCACAAAATTATGCAGCTGCCGTTTTATATTTCTATATATGCTGATTCAGCGTCTTATGCCCGCGGTGATCTCGGTCACTTCCAATGACAGCTGATAAGTGTTTTGCCTGCCGCTGCCATCTGTTGTTTTCAGCTCAAAGCAAAGATTTTCTGCAAGGTTTTCCGCACCGCTATCTTTAAAAATAGCCCCCGAAATCGTTCCGATCTCCTGCGAAAGCGCCATTGTCCTGCCGGTATTATCCTCTACTGTGCTTGAAAGCAAAACATGTTTTTCATTGCCTTCGTTGAGACAGACCGAAGCCGAATAAGCCGTGATATTTTCAAACCGGCCCGGCTGCACCTTCAGCTTGCCTCCATAGCAGATATCACTTTGAGCCTCCAAAACAATGATTCCGTTTGAAACAGAAATAAGCTCATTTTCGCCGCTGAAGGAATAAACCGCAAGCTCCTTCTCTTGATTTTTCCCGGAAAATACCGTGCAGCCTGTAAAAAGCAACGCACATAGAAAAATCGGCAGCAAAAATGACATAAATTTTTTCATAATATTGCCCTCTCAAATTGAGGGGTTGTGTGCATAAGGTCGAATGGTCACCATGTGGTTCGTCACGGTTGGCCTGCGGCCAAATGTTCTTCACCGCATGGTGGTCATTCTGAAAAATTGCACTCTGTAAGGGAAGAATGCCCTGTTCTGAGGAACTCTTGGGCGAAGGTCAACCCGTGACGAAGAATAGGGCATTCTTCCCGAAGATAGAGTGCTAAACCCCAATTTTTCGTATATTACTGTTCCACTGTTTCTTTCTGCGGCTGATCCAGGCGCGGATATACGCGGCGCTGGCTGGCATACAGGCTGCACGGGCCGCTTACAAACAGGCTTACAGCGCAGGCCGCTGCAAATACCGGCAGGTAGGCACTGCCGCCGCAGACCTCCAGGCCCAGCAGCAGGCTGGCGATCATGCAGTTGGTTGAGCCGCAGAACACTGCTGCCATGCCCACGGCCGCGCCCAAAGCAGGCTCTACACCCAGCATGGGGGCAAACGCGCCGCCAAACAGAGCGCCGATGGCAAAGCAGGGCACGATCTCACCGCCCTTAAAGCCTGCGCCCAGCGTGACGGCCGTAAATATGATCTTGATCAAAAAGCTGTACCATTCGGCCTTGCCCAGCTCTGCACGGGTCACAAGCTCCATACCGGCACCGTTATAAAGGGTATTGCCCATGAGCCAGGTGAGCAGAATGATCAGGCAGCCGCCTGCTGCTACCCGTATATACGGATTTTTAATATACTTTGAGTATAACTTTGCCACTTCGTGATTCGTCGTGCAGAACAGCATTGCCACCAGGCCGCAGCCTGCCCCCAGCAAGACTGCATTAAGCAAAAGGCTGCCCGAAAGCGGCTCCAGCACCACCATGGTGATCTTGGTAGCGCTGCCGCCCAGCGCCATGCTGGTGTAGTAGGCCGCAAAGCTGGCCAGCATACAGGGGATCAGCGCCAGCTGCGGCAGCGAGCCGATCTCGGTGACCTCCACGGTAAAAAAAGTTGCCGTGAGCGGCGTGCCGAACAGGCCGCTGAACACTGCCGCCATGCCGCACATAATGCCCATGCGCTGGCTGCGCTGCGGCAGCCACTTTTTGCCTAGTCGGTGGCTGAAAAAGCTGCCCACACTGCCGCCAATCTGCAGCGCCGCACCCTCGCGGCCCGCGCTGCCGCCGCCTAACTGAGTAAGCACCGTGCATACAAACATCAGCACGCACACACGGCGCGGGATAGGCTCGTTATTCATAACACTGTCCAGAATGCGGTTGGTGCCGCGATCCGGCAGCATTTTGCCCCACTGATACAGTGCCACGATCACGCAGCCGATCAGCGGCAGCAGAGCGATCATCCAGGTATGCTGCGCCCGCAGATGGCTGGCAAGGTTGATCTCATGATGGAAAAATGCACCGATTGCGCCGCCGGTAATGCCGATCACACTGCCTAAAATCAGCCATTTAAAGCCCTCACGCAGGGTAAGGCTGCCTTCACGCCAGAAATTTTTGAGTTCCTGCATTTTATTCCTCCGCACAAAAAAGCCCTGCCGCGTTTATGAGGCTGGCAGGGTGTTTGCGTAAAAAAGAAATTACTCTACAACTTCCACGGTCTTCATCACAACGGGCACACGGGGGCGGTCGCTCCAGTCGGTGGGAGTGGCTGCGATCTCGTCCACTACCTCAATGCCCTTGGTCACATGGCCGAAAGCGGCATACTGGCCGTCAAGATACAGGGCATCGGCATGCATGATAAAGAACTGGCTGCCGGCGCTGTCAGGGTCTTGTGCGCGGGCCATGCTGATCACGCCGCGGGTGTGCTTGATGGGGTTATCCACACCGTTGGCGCGGAACTCACCCTTGATCTCCCAGCCGGGGCCGCCCATGCCGGTGCCCTGGGGGTCGCCGCCCTGCACCATAAAGCCGGAAATGATGCGGTGGAAGGTAAGGCCATTATAGAAGCCCTGCTTTGCCAGCTTTTCAAAGTTTGCCACGGTGATGGGGGCTGCGGCTGCATCCAGCTCGAGCTCGATCACTTTGCCGTTTTCCATGGTAATGCGGATCATGTTTTCTCTTCTCCTTTAAAAATGCTTATTGCGGGCTGTGGGCCCTTTTTCGCCTTAGTTAATTTTATTGTAGCCTATCTGCGGCAAAAGCACAAGTAAACTTTAAAAACAAAATTTCTCTTTTTGCGCGCAAAAACCGCCCTGCCCGAAAACCGGACAGGGCGGCAGTTTCAGCATATGCTCAGTGCTTTAAAGCTTTAGACATTTGCCTTGTTCTTTTTCTGCTTAGCCATGGTGGTAAAGCCCTCCACAGCCAGAACCAGAGCCAAAACGATCAGCAGAACGCCCAGGATAGCCTGCACATAGGGACCCCAGTCGGCGCCGCCGGCAGAGATAACACCGATCTGCTTTTTGGTGTTGATAGCCAGAGAGCTGATGGTAACGATGAGCATGAACACCATGGGAACGAGGAACATCTTGTTGTTCTTGCCCACATTGCCCAGCCAGGTTGCCACGGCCAGCAGGCCCAGAGCAGCCAACAGCTGGTTGGCAGAGCCAAACAGAGCCCAAATCTTGGTGTAGCCGTTCAGGCCCAGCAGGATGCCCAGCACCACAGTGATGCCGGTAGCCACATACATGTTGGAGAAGAACTTCTTAGCGCCGGTCACATTCTCGGGAGTCTCGCCCTTGGTTGCATCCAGGAACATCTCCTGGAACATGAAGCGGGCCAGACGGGTAGCGGTATCCAGAGATGTGAGGCAGAAAGCAGAGTAGGTCAGCACCAGCAGAGTGTACAGAATGTTGTACATAGAGCTGCCCACGCCGCCTGCAATGCTGGAAGCCATACCGGCAATACCACCGGCAAAGATGTCAGTTGCACCGGCGGTGGTGCCGATCTGACGAGCGTAAGCCACAGCGCACAGGGTCAGGATAGCCAGCACACACTCCAGCAGCATGCCGCCGTAAGCGATGGGCTTTGCATCCTTCTCTTTATCCAGCTGCTTGGAAGTAGTGCCGGAAGAAACCAGAGAATGGAAGCCGGAGATAGCGCCGCAGGCGATGGTGGTAAACAGCACGGGGAAGACAGGGGTGGTGTTGTCTGCATCGGGCATTGCATTGAGGCCCACGCCATTGGCATCCACCATAGAGGGATGTGCCACCACAACAGCGAACACAGCCACAGCCAGCATAGCGTACAGCAGGAAGGAGCTCAGATAATCGCGGGGCTGGAGCAGGATCCAGACGGGAGTAACGGAAGCCACGGCAATGTAAAGGCCGCAGATCCACATCCAAGCATGGTTAGACAGGTAAATGGGGTGGAAGTTCATGCCCACAGCCATGATCACGCAGATGGCGATCACGCCGATGACCGAAGCGATGCCCATGGGAACATTGCGGCGGTATACGCAGAAGCCAAAAACGATAGCAATGAGAATGAACAGGATAGAAACCATGGCCACGGAAGCGTTGCTTGCGGAAGCAGCCACATCCAGAACGCCTGCATCGTCATACTTGGCGGCAAAGGTACCTGCCACAATAGAAGCGAATGCAGCCACGACCAGGATCAGGGTCAGGTAAGAGAAGATCAAAAACAGCATTTTAGCGCGCTTGCCCATATTGACCGAGATAATCTCGCCGATGGACTTGCCGCCGTGGCGCAGAGATGCAAACAGAGCGCCAAAGTCATGCACACCGCCAAAGAAAATGCCGCCGATGAGGATCCACAACAGGCAGGGCAGCCAGCCGAAGCCAGCGGCGCTGATGGGGCCGGTGATGGGGCCTGCGCCTGCGATAGAAGAGAAGTGATGGCCCATCAGAACAGGTGCCTTAGCGGGCACATAGTCGATGCCATCTTCCATGGTGTGTGCGGGGGTGGGCTCGTCCAGCTCACCCAGACCCCACTGCTTGCACAGCCAGTTGCCGTAGAAGATATAACCGGCAGCCAGAACAGCACAGCCCAGGATCAGAAGTACCAGTGTGTTCATTGTTTTTCCTACACTCCTTAATCTTTCAGAATATTCAGGAACATCCTGAGTTTTTTAAATGCGCCGCCCTTCCTGCCGTGCAGCACACTTTTCAAATATTTCACTGCCTCTGTGTTGGAGTAATTGCCGGCCACAGTCCCCTTCCCCAAGTCGACCGCTGCGGTATGTACCTCCATCCAGCCATGCAGAGAATAATGAAAACTTTTTCTGTTACGATGTTTTTTGAGCACTTTCAAGCCCTCGGGCGTGCATTCATCGCACACGAACACCGCATCTATAAACGAACTCATGTGGCCCTTGCCCGGCTCTACGCGGGGAATACCGTCTTTTTCGGCCAGGGCAATGCACTCAGCGGCAATTTTATCGGTAAGCACCGGCACATCGAATACATAAATATACTCGTTGCAGTTGGCGCTCCACACCTCGGCCTCTTTAAACAGAATATACTGGGCGCTGTGCACGTGAAAAAATGCCGTGGCAGCCAGCGGAGCCTCGCTTTCCTCCATGCGGGTCACATCATAATACGAGCTGTAGCCCTGGAGCAGGCGCTCTAAAAACTGGCTGCGGGATTGTGCCATGAGTTCCTCCGTAACATAACATAAAAAGCTCTGCACCCCGGTTGCAGGCGCAGAGCAGAGTTTACCTTTGCACGGCGCCATTGCCGTATGTGCATAAAATACAAGTTATGCCTTCGGATTTTGTAATGATAGAGTTGAAAAAAATTCAAAAGGCATACAGCTATATTTTATTGCTTTAAAGCGCCATGCGCAAGGCGTCTATAGCAAACATTTATTGCATATTTATGGACAAATCATTCACAATTTGTTCACAGTTTTTTCAGCGGCCGTTTTCCTGCCCGGTGGTGTAGCTTTTGCTGCCCAAAACCTCTGCCAGCTGCCCTGCGGTGATCTGCCCCTGCCAGAAGCGCTGCGCTGCCATAATGTAGGCCGCCGCCGTATGCTCAGCGCGGGAGAGAAGCGCAGCGATATCCTCTTCATGCCATTCGCCGCTGAAGGGGTCCTGCCAAGGGAATGGCAGCTTTTTCTTATCCTTTGCGGCCAGGCCCTTTAAGCGCGCCGGGCTGCAGTGCCCCGTGATAAAGCCGCGCTCGCCCAAAAACGGTTCAGCCAGCCAGAACGCGGCTCTTCGCAGATGCAGCGGGGTGCGGCTGGGGGTGAGCACCCGCACCAGGCGCATAAGCGCAAAGGCATCCGAAAGTGCCAGCAGCGGAATCTCCCGCCCGTATACCTGCGCTAAGCACTGGCGTAAAAGCGTAAGGCTTTCGGCACGGGCCGCACCGGTAAGCCTTGGGTTTGCGTGCTCCGGTGCCACGCGGACGGTGCCATGATCCTGCTTATGCAGATACGAATCCAGCGCGATCTCAAAATAGCCGTGCCCGCCCTTATAGTGGTAAGGCGCGCCCTGCACCATGCAGGCATACACATAAGGGTGCACAATGGAATCGGCGGCATAATGCGTTAAAAAGCCCAGCGCATAATCTTTTTGGGCCGGCGCAGCGGCATTTTGCACAAGGCTCAACAAAAATTCACCGGTCTTATCCCTGTGCATAATATTGCCCAGGGTGGGCAGGTCGGGCGTGCGCTTTTGCCCCGGCCGCCACAGCTGATAGGCAAACAGCATATCCGGCCCGTTGGCCCCATTGGCAAAGGCTTCGGGGCTGGTCGGTGTATACCCGGCCAGCTCAGCCGCATGCAGCGCCGTGCGCACATGGGTGTAACCTTCCGGCATAAAGCTCCTCCTGTATAAGCAGGCAAAGCCCCGCCGGGCAGCGGGGCTTTGCCTTGCAAATTTTATCAGCGCATTTCTACGCCCATTTTATACTTCAAATCGTTCAGGATCTTGGTGATGGCGCGGTCTACCTGGTCGGCAGGCAGCTCTTTATCCCCTGCCGAAAGGCTCAGGCTGAAAGCCATGCTCTTTTTACCCTCGCCCAGGTTCTTGCCGCGGTACACATCAAACAGCGTTACCTCGCTCACCAGCGGGCTGGCCTTGCGGATGCATTCCTGCAAAGCGCCGCAGGTAGTGCTTTCTTCACACACCAGGGCCAGGTCACGCTTTACGGGGGCGAACTGGCTCAAAGGCTTATAGCGGTAATCCTTGGGGAAGATCTCGGCCAGAGCGGCATAATCGATCTCGGCCAAATAAATATTCTGGCTGTCTTTTTCGTCCTTGGCGATCTTGAGCTCGGCGGTCACCTCGTTGGCCAGCTTGCCGAACACGCCCACCTTTTTGCCCTGGCACCAGATCTCGGCGCTGATGCCCGGGTGCAGCCAGCACACATTGGCGCGCTGGTAGGTGAACTCGATATCAAAGGCAGAAGCAATAGCCTCTACGGCGCCCTTTACGGTAAAGAAATCTTCTCCGGGGCCAAACGCACCCAAAGCCAGAGTCATGTGCTCATCGGGCTGCTCGGTCAGGGGCAGGCTCTTGGGCAGGTATACCTTGGAAAGCTCGAACAGGCGGCCCTCGGCATTGCCCTTTTTCAGGTTATCCACGATCACATTCAGCATGCTGGGGGCCAGCACGGTGCGCATGATAGAAAGATTTTCGCTGATGGGGTTCATAATGCGAATGGCCTGGCGCTCGGGAGCATCGGCGGCAAAGTGCATGCGGTCCAGCTCTGCCGTAGAGTAGAAGGCCAGCGTGCTGGCCTCGTAGAAGCCCTGCCCTGCCAGCAGGCGCTTCATCTTCATTTCGGTTTTCTGCTCATGGTTCAAGCCGCCGTTGGTCACGCAGGCATTCTTTAAGAAGGTGGGCACGATATGGTCGTAGCCATATTCGCGGATCACTTCTTCGGCCAGATCGGGGAAACCGTCTACATCGTCGCGGTAGCGGGGCACGCTTACGCTCCACTTGCCATCGGTTTCTTCTACCGTGAAGTCCAGGCGCTTCAGAATGTCCTTCATGGCATCGCGGGGCACCTGAATGCCCAGCACGGCATCGATCTGCTCAGGGGTCACGGTGACTACCTTGCGCACATGGCTGTCGGGGGCGGCATCGCAGTCAAAGCAGGTGGGGGTGATATCGCCGCAGTCCAGCTCCTGGATCAGGTGCAAGGCACGCTTGAGGCCCAGTTCGGTGCTGTACTGGTCTACGCCTTTTTCGTAGCGGGCGCTGGAATCGCTCACCTGACCGAGAGAACGGCTGGTCTTGCGCACAGAATCGCGGGCAAAGGTAGCGCACTCAAACAAAAGCTCTGTGGAGTCATCGGCGATGCCGCTGTTCAGCCCGCCCATCACGCCTGCGATGCACACAGGCTTTTCGGTATCGCAGATCACCAGATTGTTTTCATTCAGGTTGAACTCTTTTTCGTCCA
>CAVGKH010000010.1:0-6866 GCA_963629755.1 Gemmiger sp. | reverse complement strand
TTTTCGCCGTTCTTGGCGCGGCGCACGATGATGCTGCGGTCTTTGACCTTATTTAAGTCAAACGCATGCATGGGCTGGCCAATCTCGAGCAGGGTGTGGTTGGTGATATCCACAATGTTCGTAATGCTGCGCAGGCCGCACAGTGCCAGGTGGCGCTTGAGCCAGCGGGGGCTCTCGGCCGGGCGAATGTTGCGCACATAGTGTGCCAGATAGCGGGGGCACAGGTCGGGGGCTTCCACGCTCACATGAATGCTCTCATCGCCCTCGGCCGTGCAGGTGTAATCGGTAGCAGGCATATGCAGGGGCTTATCCAGCAGGGCCGCTACCTCACGCGCAATGCCCAGAATGCTCTGGCAGTCGGGGCGGTTGGCGGTGATGGAAATATCAAAGATATAATCGTCGAGGCCAACGATGGGGCGGATATCCGCGCCAATCTCGGCATCATCGGGCAGCACCAGCAGGCCGTTGTAGTCGCCGCCGGGGTACATATCGCCGTTCACCCCCAGCTCGGTGCCCGAGCACAGCATACCGTTGCTCTCATAGCCGCGCAGCTTGCCCTTTTTAATCTTGGCCACGCCCTCCACGGTCTTGTGGTCTTTGGCGGTGGCATACACGGTAGCGCCGTCCAGCGCTACGGGGAACTTTTTGCCTGCGCACACATTGTCGGCGCCGCAGCAGATCTGCAAAAGCTCACCGGTGCCTGCATCCACCTTACACAGGTGCAGGTGCGTTTCGGGAATAGGCTCGCACTCTTTCACTTCGCCCACCACAACGCCGGTGATATCCTTGCCCAGATAGATCAGCTCTTCTACTTCAAAGCCGCAGGAAAACAGCTTTTCTTCGAGCTGCTGCGGGGTAATATCAATATCTACAAACTCTTTGAGCCAACTGAATGGAATTTTCATAGTGCACTTTCTCCTTTCCGATCACTCCTGGAACTGCTTGAGGAAACGCAGATCGTTTTCAAACAGCAGGCCCATGTTGTTGATGCCGTATTTCAGCATGGCAATACGCTCAATGCCAATGCCGAAGGCAAAGCCGGAGTATTCATCGGGGTCGATGTTGCAGTTTTGCAGCACGCGGCGGTTTACCACGCCGCCGCCCAGCACTTCGATCCAGCCAGTGCCCTTGCACAGGCTGCAGCCGCAGCCGCCGCATTCAAAGCAGCTCACATCCACTTCCACGCTGGGCTCGGTAAACGGGAAAAAGCTGGGGCGCAGACGGGTGCGGGTGCCCTCGCCGAACAGCTGCTTGACAAGCTCGTCCAGCATGCCCTGCAGATCGCACAGCGTAATGCCCTTATCCACCACAAGGCCTTCCATCTGGTGGAACATGGGGCTGTGGGTGGCATCCGAATCGCTGCGGAACACACGGCCGGGAATCAAAACCTTGATAGGGGGCTTCACGCGGTCCATCGTGCGGATCTGGCCGTTCGAGGTCTGGGTACGCAGCAAAAGGTCCTCGGTCAGGTAAAAGGTATCCTGCATATCGCGCGCGGGGTGATCTTTGGGCACATTCAGGCGGGTGAAGTTGTGGTCGTCATCGTCGATCTCGGGGGCATCAAACACCTGAAAGCCCATTCCTGCAAAGGCATCGATGATCTGGTTTTTCACCAGCGTGATGGGGTGCAGCGAGCCCTGCGGGCGAATTTTGGCAGGCATGGTGATATCCACGGCCTCGGCGGCATTGCGGGCCTCCATTTCAGCCTGGCTCACCTTTTGGGCGGCCTCGTCATAGAGTGCCTGCACCTGTTGCTTAAACTCGTTGATGATCTTACCGGCGGCGGGGCGCTCGGCGGCGGGCACATTGCGCAGTTCTTTCATCAGGCCGGGGATCTTGCCGTTTTTGCTCAGGTATTCCTGCCAGAATGCCGAAAGCGTTTCGCTGCTGTTTACAGCAGCAAGGCTTTCTTTTACTTTGGCGGAAAGTTCATTGATCACATTCTGCATAAATTTCTTGCTCCTTCCAGAAAAGCCTGCGGGAAAAGCAGGGGGTCTCAGGCCAAAATAAAAAGGCCCCGCCCCAGTTTACTGGGACGAAGCCTTGCAATTACATTTTTGCAAACTCCGCGGTACCACCCGGATTTTGCCGCGGCCTTCTAAAAAGGGCGGCAACGCTCTTGCGCCGGTAACGGGGCGGGGCCGTTTTCCACTACTGAGCCGACTATAAGGCCGTTCACAGAAACCGCTCGGGAGCGAACTTGGGCGCTGCTGCCAAGGGGCCCCTTTCAGCCTGTGGGGGCTCTCTCTTTGCAAAGCGGACAGCGCTTACTTTCTCCGTCAAAGCGTTTTTGTATTTTGCATTTCTCGCTAGTTATTGTATGTTAGCACACTTTTGGCCAATTTGCAAGCAGGCATTGATTTTGAAACGCAAAAATGAGAAAATAAGAAAAATCATAATAAATAATTTGAGAGCTGCGTGCGCTTGGTCGAATGGCCACCATGTGGTTCGTCACGGTTGGCCGTTCGGCCAAATGTTCCTCACCGCACGGCAGCCATTCTCGGATAACTGCTTCTCATCTTATGTTGATTTTGTAGGGGCTTGCACAATGCAAGATCAAAACGATTCATACTGTCCCCGGCTTTCGCATTTATAGATTTTGCACAAGCCAAGAGCTGACACCCTTGTGCCGAGGAACTCTTGGGCAGCAGGTCAACCGTGACGAGGTATAAGGGTGTCAGCCCGAACCGCACTACGCCCCTATTTTTTACTTTCAGTGAGGTGTTTTTATGCCTGTAACTTATACCATTATTGATATTGCCGAGCCGGATTTTGGCTGTGAGGGCGTGCCGGACGGGCAGGAGCCGCTTTGCACGGTGCTGCTGCAGGGCGGGCACGGCGAAAAGTGCAGCGTGCAGATCGCCGATGCGCTTTTGTATGCCCGCAATTTGGATGTTGGCAGCACCGTGCAGCTGGATGAACAGGGGCGGCTTTTATAAGCGCCCTATACTTATAATCATCAATCAAGGAGAGTGGAGCCCATGATCGATCTGCATTTGCACTTAGACGGTTCTTTGCCGCCCGCCCTGGTGTATACCCTTGCCAAAGAGCAGGGCATTCCCCTGCCCGAGGGCGTAACAGACGGCGAAAGCCTGAAGCCTTATCTGGTATGCCCGGCAGACTGCGCGAGCCTGAATGATTACCTGACCAAATTTGATTTGCCGGTTGCCGTAATGCAAACCGAAGAGACCATTGCACGCTGCGTGCAGGGCGTTTTGGCCGAGCTTGCCGCCGAGGGCACTTTATATGCCGAGCTGCGCTTTGCCCCCGGCCAGCACTGCCAAAAAGGCCTTGTGCAAAAGCAGGTAGTAGAGGCCGCCTGCCGTGCGCTGGCTGAAGGCTGCCAAAGCCTGCCCATCAAAGCACAGCTGATCTTGTGCTGCATGCGCGGTGCCCCCGAAGCGCAGAATGCCGAAACACTGCGCCTTGCCAAGGAATACCTGGGCAGGGGCGTGTGCGCGGCTGATCTAGCAGGGGCCGAGGCGCTTTTTGCCACCGGCGATTACGCGGCCCTGTTTGCGGGCGCAGGCGTGCCGTTTACCATTCACGCAGGCGAGGCCGACGGCCCCGAAAGCATTCGTGCGGCAATGGCCATGGGTGCCAAGCGCATTGGGCACGGCGTTCGCTGCATAGAAGACCCGGCTCTTGTGGCCGAGCTGGCCGAAAAGCAGATTCCGCTGGAGGTTTGCCCCACCAGCAATCTGCAGACCCGCGCCTTTGCCGCCTGGGAGGCCCACCCTTTAAAAAGCCTTTTAGAGCAAGGGGTAAAAGTAACGGTAAACAGCGATAACCGAACGGTAAGCGGCACCACGGCACAGCAGGATATGGCACTGGCCCGGCAGTACTTGGGCCTGAGTGCCGCGCAGGAAAAGCAGCTCTGGCTGAACGCCGCAGATTCTGCCTTTTTGCCGGCGGCAGAGCGGCAGGCCCTGAAAGATGCCGTATTGGCCTGCCTAGCAGGCTGAGGCATAGCAATTTTACCGCATTTATGCTATGATAATAGAATAGGAAAAAAGCTTTTCTGCAAAAGAGGCTGGTTTATGGAGCAAGAGCCAGCGCATCCGGTTGAATGGCAATGCATACGCCCTCTCCATTCATCTTGCTTTTGCAGAATCGTATGAATGGAGGAACTATTTATGGCAGGAGAACATATTGCAAAGCATCATGCCCTGGCGGGCGAGCAGGTGGTAAAGGCGCTCAAGAGCCGCCATTTTGAGGCCTGCTACTGCGCCACCAAGGCCGAAGCCCTGGAAAAAGCCCTTTCTTATATTCCCGAGGGCAGCAGCGTGGGCTGGGGCGGCAGCGTGAGTGTGGAAGAGATCGGCTTAAAAGAGGCTGTGCGCAGCCCCAAGTATAAGGCGATCGACCGCGACGTTGTGACCGACCCCGCCGAAAAGACCCGTTTGATGAAGCAGTGCCTTTCGGCCGATGTGTTTTTGATGGGCACCAACGCTCTTTCGCAGGACGGCGAGCTGGTAAACATTGACGGTACCGGCAACCGTGTAGCGGCCCTGTGCTACGGCCCCGACAGTGTGATCGTGATCGCAGGCATCAACAAGCTGGCCCCCACGCTGGACACTGCCATTGCCCGCGCCCGCAGCTGGGCATCGCCCATCAATGCTGCCCGCTTTGCCGGCATTGAAACGCCCTGCGCCAAAACCGGCCTTTGCGGCAACTGCCGCAGCAAAGACTGCATCTGCAACCAGATCGTGATCACCCGCAACAGCCGCCCCGCCGGCCGCATTAAAGTGATCGTTGTGGGCGAGGAGCTCGGCTACTGATGAATATCCAGATCTTCGGCACTGCCAAAAGCTTTGACACCAAAAAGGCACAGCGCTGGTTTAAAGAGCGCGGCATCAAATTTCAGATGATCGACCTTTCTGTCAAGGGCATGAGCCGCGGCGAATTTGAAAGCGTGTGCCGCGCCGTGGGCGGCTGGCAGGCTTTGTTTGACGAAGCCTCGAAAGATAAGCAGAATGCCCTGCTGATTCGGTATGCCCCCGAAGAAATGCGCGCCGATATGCTTTTGGAAAACCCGAAATGCCTGAAAAGCCCCATTGTGCGCAATGGGCGGCAGGCTACCGTGGGCTATCAGCCCGAGGTATGGCAGACCTGGGAATAAGCGCCGGTAATTTTAAAAAACAGGATACACAAAAGCGCCGAAGCAGCTTTCGTTTGCTTCGGCGCTTTTTATTTTACGGCTTTATTGTTTTTTTTCGGCAGGCCGCAATGGCAGCCACCACTTTTTTGATTTGGATCGGTTTTGCCAGATGCGCGTTCATACCGGCTTCCAGGCAGCGGCGGTATAAGTTGCCTTGAGCTGCTCGCGCTGCTTGTGGTTCATCGTCTGCATGTGCACCAGACCGTTTGCCAGCACAAATACCAGGGCAAACACGGCCAGCGCCCGCAGCCGAATTCGTTTCGTGCTTTTCTTTATGTCCATAAAGGGCTTCTTTGCTCCGTTTATTCTTTGATCGTTTTTTCCAGCAGCACCAGGTTCACACCGGGAATGCCGTTAAAAGTGGTAGGCACCATGCCGATCTCGGTATAGCCCAGCTTTTTATATAGAGCGCGGGCCGCCGCATTGCGTTCGTTGGTGTCAATGCGCAGCTCACGGCAGCCGTGCGCGGCAGCATATTGCTCATAAAAGGCCACAAATGCCTTGCCGCAGCCTTTGCCCTTGGCCGCCGGGTCGATCACGAGCGTATGCAGCACACACACCTCGTCTGCACGGGCCTGGGTGTGCCAGGGCGCGCCCTCGTATACATCTACCTGGATTTTATTGATGATCGCCGTACCCAGAATTTTTTCGCGCTCCTGCAAAACAAACAGATCGCCGCGCTGCAGCGCCGCCTGCGCTGTGGCACGCACCGGGTAAATCCCCCGGATCCAGCCGATGGTCTGGCTGCCGTTTTCTTCGGCTGTGTGGATATTATCATAAATTTTTTCTACCGCATCCAGGTCGGCCGGTTCCGCTTTGCGGATCACCTGGCGGCTCTCCCGGTCGATTTTTTGCAGAGTTTCCTCTCGCATGGCCTGGCGCAGGCTGTTTAAATAGGGGTTCCATTCCGCCTGCTCCTGCCCGTAGGTGAGGTTCAGCGAATACTCGTTGGGGGCCCAGGTGGCAATATCCGATTCGTTATGCTCCAGCACGGCCTCCATTTTATCCAGCGCCTTATAGATTTTGGCCTCGGGCGTTTGCAGGGCCGCCATCTCGCAGTAAAGCGCGTGCATCTCGCTGCGGGTGGGCTCGGGCAGAGTATCTACCCAAGCATACAAAAGCCATTCTTCGGTCTGTTCGTCTGCGCTGGTTTTATTAAAAGTAGGAATATCGCCGGTAAAGCATTCGCCCAGGTCATGGATCAAACACATACGGATCACCTTATCCATATCCACTGTGGGGAATTCATCGCGCATCCACATGGCCATCAGGGCAATGCGCCAGCTGTGCTCTGCCACACTTTCGTGCCGCCCGCCCGAGGTATAGCAGTGGCGGGTGGTATCCTTGAGTTTTTCAGCGGTGTGAAGTGCTTTGATGAGTTTCTGCGGCTGCATGACAATATCCTCCTGTATGAAAAGGCTTGAGAACATGATTCAGAGGTATTATAGCACATCGGGCTGCCGGTGAATAGCGGTAATTTTGCATGCAAAACGCCCCCGGCTGCTCTGCAGAAGCTGCTTGCAGCCGGGGGCTCTTAACTTTTCGGTTTTTATTTCATGCAGCTGCGCAAAAGGTCTTCCGGCTCTACGCCGAAAAGCTTTGCCAGCGCGATCAGGTTGGTAGTGTTTGGCTCGGATGCGCCCCTTTCCCTGAGAAAAGGATACATTTTTGGTTATCAGTCGATTTTACCTACAAAGCGGTAGTA
>CAVGKH010000009.1:21847-29945 GCA_963629755.1 Gemmiger sp. | reverse complement strand
AGTCAAGCGTCCGGACTCCAAACCGAGAGGACCGAGGAAGCCGAAGAAAAAGTAATTTGTTGATTGAGCCGTATTTCTCTCGATCAAGGGGAGACTATAAATTATTTTGTGTAAACTACATATGATGTAGGTATCCTCTTGGATTGATGTTAAAATAATAATCAATCCAGGAGGATATCTGTTGCCGCCCGGCAAAACGGTTTGCCAAGATGCACGAGATCTAAAAAACAGCCGGCGCACACAGAAATGCTCTATGTGCGCCGGTATTTTCTTTTTATAATAATCTCAATCGTTTTTGATCTCTGCGGTCTCAAAAATAAAGCTTACGCTGCCGGTTTTTCCATCAGCCAGGCCACTGAAATTGGTATAGCCCCGGTCGGCCTGCTGCACAGCACGCACGCGCTCTACCAGGTTTTTCAAATCGTCTCCGGCCAAATCGGTAAGGGCCGAAACGCCGTCGTCCTTAAATTCCTGCACTCCATCGGCAAGCTCTGTTGTGCCAACGTGCAGTGATTGAATACCGTCTTTCAAATCCTCCCCGGCATCGGCCAGTGCCTGCGTGCCCTCTTTCAGCTTGCCTACAGTGTCAGCCATACCGTTAAAGGCATCGGCCAGCGTTGTGCTCAGCTTGCCGGTGCCCTGCAGCAATGGCAGCATGGCCTTAGCAGTCTCGGCAGCAGCGGCGCCGGTCAGTGCTATGCAGGCTGCGCTTTCTTCTTCGGTGAGCGTATCGCCCAGCTGTGCAGCATCGCCGCCCTCATTCAGCAGGGCATAGCGGTTACCGGCCCACCCGGCCAGCGCTGCCGCAAAAGCGGCCTGCTGCTGCTCCGCCCCGGGGGAATCCTCCCCGGCCAGCAAAGCTGCGGCATTTGCCAAAAGCCGTTTTTGATAGGTGGTATTCAAGCTGTCGGCCAAAAGCTCCAGCACCAACTGCTGGTGCTGCGCCGCAGGCATGGTCTCACTGCCAAGCACCGGCTGCATCTCCTGCGGGATATTCACCAGCGTTTCGTCCTCGGCGTTTGCTTCCCAGGTAAGCATGCCGGATACCAGCTGCTGCAGCGCGGCCTGCACCTGCTCGCGGTAGCTTTTTTCGGCCCAGCTGCCCAAAACCTCGGGCAGACGCTCGGCGCAGTTTTCATAGGTAAGGTCTGGTGCTTCCAGCAGCTGCGCCAAAACGGCCAGCCAGCCGTCTGAAAGGGCTTTGATGCCCTGCAGCATCTCCGAGTCGCTCTTGGCGGCATCGCGCAGGCCGTCGATGAGCTTCTGCACGGCATCGTTCACTTCGCTTACACCGTCTGTATATTCCACCGTTCCGTCGTACAGCTCCTGCACACCATCGTTCAGCTCGCGCGTGCCATCGGCCAGATCATTTACGCCGTCCTTCAAATCTTCCATGTCGGCAATAAAATCATCCACATCGCCCAGATCGCTCAGATCGGCATCGCTCAAAAGCCCGGGGTTGAATACAGTGGCCGTAAATTCCAAAGAAAAATCGGTGGTATCGCAGCTGATCTCTACACTTTCGGGAATATCGATATCCTCGGTAGGTTCATAGCTTGCAAGGCGCAGCGAATCCGTAAGGCCGGGCAGGGCATAGCCCACCACCAGCAGATTGTCATCCATCTGGGTCACCTGCCCGTTATCGACCGTAACATTATAAAAAGAATCGCTCGGCAGGCTGAGCAGGCTCACCGCAGTAAACGGTACGCTCACCGCATAGCTTTTTCCGCTGCGGGAGAGCGTGCGCGTTTCGCGGTTGGTATAGGTAAAGCGAATCGTCACATGGCCGCTCTGGCCCACCAGCTTTCGCGGGTCGATGGGCTGTCCGTTTAAAAGATACTCGATCTGCACGCCCACCGGAAGCTCGGCAGATGTGGTACCCTTATAATGGATATCCGCCCCGTGGTTCTGCCAGGTGATCGCCGTGCCGTTCTGTGTAAACTCTTCGTCACCCTCGGTATTTTTAATATCGCTGAGCGTACTTTCGTCCGTGATTGGCTCACTGCCGCCCGGGTTTTTGAGTACAGCCTCCACGCTCACCTTTTGGGGCACTCCCTCTGCGGAGGCATCGATATACACCGTCTCGATTTTATCCTTTCGCTCACTGTCCACAAAAGAAGCCGGGGCGTAGTTTGCCGCCTGGCTCTCGGCTTCTTCCTCCTGCGGCAGCGCGGCCGAAACCGCTTCCTGCGCGCTGCAGGCAGCAAGCTGTGTGCCCAGTGCCGCCGTGAGCGCCAGGCAGGTAAATTTTGCAAGCACTTTCATAACTAAAGATCACTCCGTGTTTTTCAGGGCTGTGCCCATGGGAACGCGCCGAATGCGCCGCAGCTCCAGCACCGCTACGGCCAGATAGGTAACAACGCCGATGGCAAAGGTTTTATAAAGCACCACATCGCTGAGCAGATACGGGATCCAACCGCTCATCTGGATCAGGCACATGTAGCGCACGATCACCCGCAGCACCGTGTTGAGCATCGGCAGGCTCGCTGCCAGGCACACGATCACCACAAGCGAGGTGGGAATAATATACAGCCGTGCGATCTCAAGATTATTGTAGCCCAGGATCTTGGCCATCGAAATGGCCTGCGCATTGCGTTCTATGATGATCTTGCTCATGATATAGATCACCACGATAAAGATCAGCACGGCAAAGGCATCCACGATGCCCATCATGCTGCCCATCGAGCGCTGCAGCTGGCGTGAAAGCTTGGTCATGGCATCGTAGTCGATCACGGTGCCAATGCTGCTCTGCTCAATGTCGGTGATGGGGGTAGCGGAAAAATAGCCGCAGAAATAGTCTTTGTCAAAATCAAACAGCTGGTTAAGGTCAGCCTGGCTCAGATACACCGCCACCGAGGCATCATACGAAAACACGCTGGTGATGGTAAGTGTATACTGCGTGCTCTCATAGGGTTCTTTTAAGGTGATCGTATCGCCAGGGCCCAGCGCGTATTTATCCGCCAGTGCGCTGGTAACGGCCACCTTGCCGCCGCCCACCTCGGCGCTGATATAGCGGCTGCCGGGCTGAATTCCGTACAGCGTGATATCTTCGGTCTTATAATCCGGATAGGTGGTTTTCAGCGAGTAGGCGCTGAACTTTTCGGCATCCGGGTTCTCGGTCTCCACGCCCGCGGCAAACTGCAGCATGGCCATCATTTTTTCCAGCTTGCGCCCGCCAGACTGCAGCTCGGCCGGCATGGTAAGCATGTACTGATATGGGCATGGCATGCTCTGTGTGACCAGCTCTGCATAATTGTCCAAAAGGTCCGGCAGGCCCAGGCCAAACAGCAAGAGCAGGTCGGCAAAGCATACGCCGAAAAAGATCATGATGTAGCTGCCGAGGTTCTGCATAAGCACCCGCAGCCGGAACCGGGCAAAAAACGGCAGAAAGCCCGGCAGGGGAAAGGCATGTGCCTTGCGGCGGCGGGCCAGCTCGTGCCGCAGAAACCGCAGGGGAGAAAGCTTCAGCTTGCGCCGCAGCACCGTAAAGTTTACCACCAGCATGATGCACACCGGCACCACCGTGGTCTGTACAAAGGCATCGGCGCTCCACACGGTTTGATAGGTGGGCAGGCTGTAGCTGCCGTAATACATCGAGGCACAGTAGATCTTTAGCAGCGTATAGCCGAAAATATTGCCCAGCAGTGCGCTGATAAGCGTAATGATCACCGGCATGGCCATATAGTGCCGCACCAGCTCACCGCGCGTATAGCCCATGGCGCGCAGCGTGCCGATCACCCCGGCCTCGCGCTCGATGGTGCTGGAGGTCGTGATGGTAAACACAAAGGCAATGATGGCGGTGATGATATACAAAAGCACCGCCATGGTGGCTCTGTCGCCGCCCATATCCTCACCGGTAAAGGTAATAGCCTGGTTTTGGTAGCGCGGTATATAATCGCTTAAATGCACGATCTCGCCAAGAGAATCCAAAAGATCCTCGGCCATTTCTTTTTCGGCCGCCTCGTCAGCGGGCGGATCTTCGTACTGCCAGGCATAGCGCCAGGTCAGTGAATCCTGCGGCAGGGCCGAAAACTCTTTCGCGCACAAAACGCCCACGCCGAATTTCACCGAGTCAAACATCGTGTCGTTGTTGTTCTGAAACAGGCACGAGTAATCCGGCAGAGCGATCAGGCCGGTCACCTGCCACGAGCGCCCATCGTCCGCCTGGAAAGTATCTCCCACCGAAAGGCCGTTGTTTTCGGCATACATACGGTCGAGCGCCGCCTCACCGGGCTGACTGGGCAGCTCGCCCTGCATAAGGCAGGCCAGGTTGATTTGGCTGCGGTTTTTGTAAAAGCGCATAGTGCTGCCGTTTTCCAGTGGTGTTTCGGCAAAAAACTGCTCATATACCGTAATGCCCAGGGCATCTGCATCCTTCAGCTGCGCCTTGTTCATGCGGTCTTTGGTGGTAAAATTGCCGTTTTCGGCATTATAGCGGGCAAAGCCCTCGTTATAGGCGGCCAGCGTGCTTCCGGCGGCTACCAGAAAGCCGGAGATCAAGGCGATCGAGCAGAACAGCAGCAGAAAGATCACAATGTATTTTCCGGCTTCCTGCCGCACCTCACGCAGATAACGGCGGCGCAGCGGATTTTTGGTTTTAGCCATAGCGTTACCACTCCAGATCCTGTGCGGGGATCTTATGTTCGTTCTGATAGTTCTTCCGTATCATGCCATCGCGCAGGGTCACCACACGGTCGGCCATATCCTTGATGGCATCGTTGTGCGTTACCATGATCACCGTGTTGCCGTAGTGCTGGTTCACGGTTTCAATCAGCTTTAAAATTTCCTTGCCGGTGTTATAGTCCAAAGCGCCCGTAGGCTCATCGCACAAAAGAATATCCGGGTTTTTCACAATAGCACGCCCGATCGAGCAGCGCTGCTGCTGGCCGCCCGAAAGCTGGCTGGGCAGCTTTTTCCGGTGCTCCCACAGGCCCAGCGTATGCAGAAGCTCGTCGATATCTAGCGGCTTGTCGCTCAAATAAGCGCCAACCTCAATGTTTTCGCGCACCGTCAGATTCGGGATCAGATTGTACATCTGAAAAATGTAGCCCAGGTGCCGGCGGCGGTACCTCGTGAGCTGTTTTTCGCTCATATCCGCCATGCGCTCGCCCTTGATCAAAATTTCGCCGCTGTCGGCCGTATCGATGCCGCCCAGAATGTTGAGCAGCGTCGATTTTCCCGAGCCGGAGGGCCCCAGCAGCACGCAGAATTCGCCCTGCTCGATGGAAAGGTCGATGCCCTTCAGCACCTGGATGCGCCCCGCCCCCTGGCCAAAGGATTTTTTGATCTGCTGAACCGATAAAAACATGAACGATGCGCCCTCCTGCGAAGCAACGGGTTAGTTTTGGCTAATCTTTGATTTTATTATAGTAGGGCACGGCAAAAAGTCAACCAAAAAAGGCAAGATTTGGCTTTCAAATCCTTGTTTTTCTACAACTTGGCCCTTTTGGGAGTTGACAAATGATTTTCTGCTTTTTATAGTTCATAACGCTGTTATGAAACAGTGTTATGAATAGTTTGCTGTTTTTCAGGCTTTTCAGCGGTAAAACTCCGGCCGCCGCAGCGAGATAAACGGCTTTTTCTGCTTTTGCAGGGCCGAATCCTGCAGATCGATCTCCCATGTCAGCAGCTGCTCAGTGCCGTCTGCCTTCAGCAGCACTGTTCCGTCCGGGCTCACGATCAGCGACTGCCCAGCAAACACTTCATCCCCCTCGCGGCCCACACGGTTGCACATGGCAATGAACACCTGGTTCTGCATGGCCTCGGTGCGCGCCTCGGCCTCAAACAGATCCAGCGGCTCCGAGCACATGTTGGCCGTGGGAATGATCACCAGCTCGGCCCCCATGGCGGCACAGGTGCGCACGCTTTCCGGAATATGGCGGTCAAAGCAGATCACGATGCCCACCTTGCCAAACGGTGTTTCATACACATGAAAACCGTCGGGCGAGGGCGTATAATATGCCGTTTCATAAAAGCAGGGCGCACTGAAAATATGCACCATCGAAGAAATCCCTGCCAGCTGCCCCTGCGGTGTGATCCACAGCGATGCATCAAACCGGCCGCCCGGCTGCTGCAGGTAAACATTGGGAGAAAGGTAAAAGTCATGCTGCCGCGCTTTCTCCATCAGCCGCCGCACACGCGGGCCGTCTGCCTGCATAAGGTACCGCCCGGCATCCGCCGACTCGTACTGCGCAAAAAAGGGCGAATACTGCACCTCTGGAAAAAACACGAGGTCACACCCCTTGGCCGCATCGCAAAACCGCAAGATCTTTGCCTCGTTTTCGTCCATGCTCTCGCACATAGACATCTGCACCATTCCCAGCTTCATAATTGCACACCTCTTTTTACGGGATTCCTGCCATTTTTAAGTTCATTACAAGCATACCATAATATTGACTTTCTGGGTATATAATCTTTGGCTACAAAAATAGCCAAAGATTGAATATGACCAACAATGTACACAAAAACGAAGCCCCCGGAGCTTCAGCTCCGGGGGCTTCGTTTTTGCTTGACCCGCACACGATTTATGCAAAGCTAAACAGCTTTACATATAACCAGATTTTTTTGTCTTTCCTTATACTTCGCTAAATCCGCATTTAGCGAAGTAGTTGGCGTGCCTTTAAAATCCCCTCATTCCGCCGTTTTTCCTCTGTTTCCTACACTCTCTGCCACAATACTCCTGCCAATGAAATCCGCCAAATCCCTGCACACAATATTCCCTTTTTCTGACAGGCAAATTCACTTTACAGCATTTTTTCACTGCATTTTCTCTTTCTTTTATGCAAAAAAGCTGCACACCCGGCGCAAACCGGCCATGCAGCTTTTCTTTTTATAGCCTATTCCAAAAACAAGCTGTTTTTTATTTCAATTTTAAATACCTGCGCACGGGCAGCGAAACAGCGCCTGCCGCCACGCAGCACACACACCATTCCACCACGGCCTGCACACCCACCAGCAGCACAATAAACATCAAGGCATTCTGTGCCCCCAGGCCCTGCGCCAGCCCCTGCACATACTCGCAGTGATAAAACAACAGCACCAAAAATCCCATAAAGAATACCGTGTTCAGTGCCGGTGCAGCAAAACCGCCCAAAAAGCAGCACAGCTTCTCGTTTTTGGGCAGCGCCCTGCGCAGAGCTGCGAAAATCAGGCCGGTGCAAAAGCCCATCAACATCCGGGCGATCACACACACCACAAAGGCATTCACCGGGCTCACCTGGATCAGCTGCGCCACCATGGCGCTCTTTCCCTCCATGCCATTCAAAAAGCTGGTAAGGCCAAACAGGCCGCCCAACACGGCGCCCGCCGCGGGGCCCATGGTCATGGCGCCGATCGCCACCGGCACGGTAAGCAGCGATGCTGCCAGCGGGCCGATCTGCAAATACCCCAGCGGAGTATAGGTCAGCACAAGCAGAATGGCCACCAGCAGCGCAAGCTGCGTGAGCCAACGAACATTGGTACGGGTTTTCATATTCAATTTCCTCCTGCTGCCGTCTTTTGCTCAATTCAAAAGTACAGCGCAAATGTACAGCCCTGACGGGCCGCCGTGGTTAGTATACCGTAAATCTGCGCCCTGCACAAGAGAATTTCTTTATTTTCCTCACAGCCGCGCATTCTTTAAATTTTTCCTGTTTCGCCCCGCCACATTCCTGCGAAAGTTTATTTTATATAGCAAAATATCTTATTTTATTTTTAAAAGTTTTCTTTATCATTCTCATATAAATATAATATAGCGTTTTATGCTAAAATCCGTTGTTTTTTATAGTTTCCAGTGCTATAATCTCGTTGTTTTCAAAAACGCCGCGCTGCTCCGCTTCTCCCGCAGTGATGCTGCAGCGCCCCGCACCGTTTTGATAAGGAGTAAGAAAGTATGAAAAAACTGATTTCTGCTGCCCTGGCTCTGGCCATGGGTCTCAACCTGGCCGCCTGCGGCCAGAGCAGTGCTTCCTCTGCTGTTTCCGCCGCTGCCTACAGCGAAAACATCGCCGCTTCCGGCGAGAGCATTTCTTTCCAGGCCGAAAGTGAAGCCGCCGCATTCCCCGTAACGGTCACCGACCAGGCAGGCCGCACCATCACCATCAACGAAGAGCCTCACAAG
>CAVGKH010000009.1:19988-21813 GCA_963629755.1 Gemmiger sp. | reverse complement strand
CACACCATCGCCAGCGGCTCTCATATTGCCTCCAGTGCTCTCATCGCTCTCGGTGTACAGAGCCGCATAGCCGGCATCGAGGCCAATGCCGATGAACGCGCGCTCTATTCGCTGAGCGCCCCTGAACTTATTGAACTGCCCGATGTCGGCTCTGCCAAAGCATTCAATGTAGAGGCCTGTTCCGAGGTCGGGCCCGACCTCGTGATCCTGCCCGTAAAGCTGCAGACCGCTGCCGAGCTTTTGGTCGAAGAGGGCATCCAGGTTTTATATATTGACCCCGAAAGCGAAAACGGCCTTGCCTCCATGATCACCCTGCTGGGCCAGGCCACCGGCACCGGCGAGCGCGCCGAACAGCTGCTCACCTTCCTGCAAAAGACCGAAGCCGACCTCACCGCCCTGCTGGCCGAAACCAGCGATGCCCCCAGCGTTTACTTCGCCGGCACCGGCGATGTGCTCTCTGCCGCAGGCAGTAAAATGTACCCCTCCGCCCTGGTCGAACTGGCAGGCGGCAAAAATGCAGCTGCCGAGCTGAACGGTTCCTCTTGGAGCAATATCCGCTATGAGCAGCTGCTCAGCTGGGATCCAGACTGGATCGTTCTGGCAAGCGATGCCGCCTACACCGCAGAAGATGTGTTGAACGACGAAAACCTGGCCGACTGCACCGCCGTCCAAGAGGGCCATGTCGTGCAGATGCCCGGCAATGCCGAAGCATGGGAAAGCCCCGTTCCCGGCAGCATTCTGGGCAGCGTGTGGCTGGCAAGCCAGCTTCACCCCGAGGCCGTAAGCACCGACTACGCTGCCGAGGCCATTCAAAACTTCTATAACACCTTCTATGGCTTTGATTATTCGGCCGCCTCCGCTGAAAATATTTGATCTTCTCAAACCAGCCCGGGCAGGCCAAACCCTGCCCGGGCTTTTTGATTGGCTGCATGGCAAAAAATCTCGTCAAACCCTCCAAATCGGAAACCGTTTTTTTGGGCAGTAAGCCTACTGTAAATCTGATATAATACAATTAAAGCCTCAATAGTGCATATGTGTGCAATAAATTCCCATATGCGAAGGTGTGCCTATGATGAAGATGATAGTTTTCCGATGCACGGCATCGGTTTGGGAGGTCATGCAATGAAAAAATCTGCACATACCGTGATCTGCGAGGGCAATGTATACACCATTGCCGCCGTGAATGGCCGCGTGCTGGAGGTTGCCGATTACAATACCGAAAACGGCGCCTCGGTACGCCTTTGGAGCTATGAGGGCCAGCCCTGGCAGCAGTGGAAGTTTGTAGAAGCCGGTGAAAACGAGTGGCGCATCGTCAACCTGTTTACCGGCAAAGTGATGGACTTAGCCCTTGGCGGCAACGCCAACGGCACCTGGGTGCACCAGTGGAGCAGCACCCCCGGCAAGAGCCAGCGCTGGATGGTAGAAGAGGTCGAGGGCGGCCGCGTAAAGCTGCGCAATGTGCTCACCAAAAAAGTGATCGATCTTATGGATATGTGCATCGATAACGGCGCGCAGGCCCAGATCTGGAACGATGTGGACGGCGAAAACCAGACCTGGCGCATCAATCTTGTGCCGGATAAGCAGCTCAAAACCGTGGTTTCGGCTCCGACTCCTGCCCCCAGCGCACCGCGCCCCACCCGCACGCAGACCGGCAAAGGTGCCCGCGCCAAAAAATCCCTGGCCAAATCTCACCGCTAAACCCTATAAACCTTTAAAGCAGAGCTTTCCCTCCATCTGGAAAGCCCTGCTTTTTCTTCTGCTTTTGATTTTAAAAAAGCTCCCTGCACTCCAAAATTTCTTTCTTTCGCGTATACTCCTCATACCG
>CAVGKH010000009.1:0-19978 GCA_963629755.1 Gemmiger sp. | reverse complement strand
TTGCTCCTCATACCGCAGCCCGCGCTCCCCTGTCTCGATCTCGCCGAGCTGGTTGTCATACGGGTCGGTGCGCCAAAAGCTTTTGGATGGGGTGAATTCTGCCTGAAACGCATTGTTCGCCGTCATGCGGTAGGGGTCGATATTGCCAAAATAAAACTGCCGCCGCTCTTCGTTTTCACAGCGCACCGCGCCAATGCCATACGAAGGGTCAGCATACAGCCAGCCAAACGGCTCGGCATAAAAGCGCGCCCAGTCGTGCCCGCCGATAAAATCCGGCTCCGCCGCAAAGCCGCTCTGCCACTGCGCCGGAATACCCGCACACCGGCACAGCGTGATAAACAAAAGCGCAAACACCCCGCAGTCGCCCGTAAAGGTGCGGGCGCAGTTTTCCGCGATCTCCTCCAGCGAAAAATACGAGGGCATATAAGTATATTTGCACCGGAGCGTAATAAAATCGTAAAACCGCCGCGCTTTTTCTAGGTCTGTATCCGCTCCCGCGCACAGCGTTTTCACCAGCGCGCGGATATACGGTGTAAAGCGGATATGCGGGGCCTGCTCGGCCAGGCATTCAGTCCCCGGCCGTTCCCAATCTTCCAGAGCTGCGCTGCCTTGCGCCGCCCCGGTATCCCGCCAGCGCGCTGTGCTCGTATACGAATACTCTACCCAAAATTCATGATTTTCCCGCAGAACCTCTTCCCAGCACACTGTGCGCTGCGGGGCATTTTCCGGCGCGATCACTGCGTTTTCCGGGTATACCGATTCGATCACGATATCGCTTTGCCGCTCACAGGCCGCCGGTATGGGCAGATGCACGCGCACAAAGCTTCCCGGCACAAAGGCCGCATCGTTCACCCGCACCGATGCCCTTATCCGAATGCGGCATGCAAGGCTTCCTTGTTCTTTCATGATCTTTATGGCACGGTTCAGCCGCCGGTCTCCCGCGCTGCCCCGGCCCGCGCTCTCGCCCCCGGCAAGGCCAAACGCCGCGCGCGCCGCAAACTCGGGCATCGACTTGCACATGCTCTCGAAAAAGCGGTCAAAAATGCGCATTTCGCCGTTCCGGTAGATCCAGCGTATCTGCCCCGCGGCCAACTGCTCCTGCCACTCTGCCTCGGTAAAATCCGGGATATGCGCGCGAATCTTTTCCAGTGCCTGCTCTTTTGTAAACGGAAAATCCTGCGGCAGCCGCTGCATCATTTCCCGCTCTGCCAAAAGGCAGCGGCGCAGCGCCTCCGGCAGGTCCTTTTCCCGCAGCCGCCGGTCGATCAGGCGCACGGCATCTGCAAAATTTCCGCACAGCTTTTCGCGCAGAATATTCTCCGGCAGACCTACCTCTATATATTGCAGCAGCTCGTTTTCCCGCATGGCATACTCCTTATCATTCCCAAAAGCCCCGTTTCGGAAAATCCGAAACGGGGCAGTCGTTATCAATTTCAGTCTATGTCTTCCGCCCGCGGTACAAAGCCTCCCTCCCCGAGGGAGGTGGCACGGCCAAAGGCCGTGACAGAAGGAGTTTTCTTTGCCCAAATTTCTCAGTTAAGGGCTCTCCCCCTTGTGCTGAGAAACTCCTTGCCCAAAGGCCATCCGTGATGAAGCATAAGGGAAACAGCTCGCCCTATGCTTTTACACAAAGCCCTTACTTCACAAACAGCTGCAGCAGTGCGCCCATGCCAAGGCCCATAAAGTTGCCGATGGCAGCGCCCAGCACACCCATCAGCACGCCGATACCGGCAAACGAGCCGTCATAGGCCGTTGCAATGATCGGCGCCGAGGCAGAGCCGCCAATGCAGGCCACGGATGCAGTCGAATCCATGCACAGATCCCAGTGGAACACCTTGGAAAGCAGGAACATCAGCACTACATGCACCAGCAGGATCGCCAAACCGTAAACCACCCACATGGGGGCCGAAACCAGGTCGACCAGCGTTGCGGTAGAGGCAATCAGCGAAACCACGGCATACAGGTACACGCTCGAAAGCTCGGTCACAGCAGGCAGCTTGCCAAGCGGTGTCATAGCGCATACAAGGCCCAGAATCGTTACAAACACGGTAGTGCAGGTGCCCTTGTCAAAAAAGCTCAGTCCAACGCCCTTAAAGAAGGTGTTCATCTGTGCGCCCACAAACTGCGAGAAGGCAGAAACCACCAGCGTAAGGCCGATCAGGAATACCCAGTCGGCAGAGCTGGGCTTCACAT
Source organism: Gemmiger sp. (assembly GCA_963629755.1). Lineage (GTDB taxonomy): Bacteria > Bacillota > Clostridia > Oscillospirales > Ruminococcaceae > SFIE01. Next base: position 17,785 of record CAVGKH010000009.1, on the reverse strand, counting down.
TCTTTTCCTTGGCCACTTCCTCATTGGCAGCGGCAGCCACGGCATCCAGCTTGGAGGTGTCGGCCTTTGTGGCCTTGTTCCACTTGTCGGCATACTTCACGGCAAACAGCAGCAAAGCGATCCACAGCGAGTAGCAGGCGGTATCCAGCGCCAGCGCGCAGGAGTATGCGCCCGAATCCACAGGCAGTGCATCCTCCATGGCGGCCATGTTGGCCGAGCCGCCTACCCAGGAGGCATATAGGGCTGCAGTAGCGCCCCAGGTCTTTTCCGCGCCGCCCAGAGAACCGGCAAACAGCGGGAACAGCACAAAGAAGCCAACGCCCAGCGTGATGGCGCAGCCCATAAAGATGCCGATCATGCGGGGTCCCAGCTTGCCGAGCTTGCGGAAGTCGCAGCGCAGCAGCATCACAAAGATCATGGCATACAGAATGTTGTTTTTCAGCGCACTGTAGGCAGCTGAGCAGCCGTCCGAATTGTAAAGGCCGATCGTGCAGAACAGCATGTTGAACAGGTAGATCCAAACCAGCGGCGGAACGATGTTGAAGATCTTCCATTTTGCATACTTTTCAAGCGCCAGCAATCCGCCTGCCAGCAGCATCAAAAAGGCTATGTAGGTAAACCCATTTGTGATCGTAAACATAAAATCGCTCTCCTTTTTTCAAAAGGCAGGCACTTTTTTTAAAGCGCTGAGCCTCTTATATATTTGCCAGGCACAAAAGCCAAGATCTCTTTTGTGCCAAAACAGCCCAAAACCAAACAATATTCTTTCAGCCGAAGCAATGGCTTCGCTTCACTCGATCAGCCGCAGAATATATTCCTTTACCTCCTCCAGCCTGCTTTTTTTCCACAGCCCCTCCCCGGCTTTTTCTGCAAAGGGCACCACAATGTTAAAGTCCATGTGCGCCCCTTCAAAATATCCGTCCGGCTCCGTGCTGAAAAAGTATCCGTTCCAAACCTCCTCGGGGGCATCCGCAAAGCGCTCCGGCTCCAGATACAGCATCTTGCGCTGATCCTCCCGCACAAAGGCTTTGGCCGCCAGCGGGGCCAGCAGTTCGTATTCCCCGGCCGGAATGTTCGTAAACACTGCGGGCAGCGGCGCTTCGGCAATGCGCTCTTCCCCGCGCACGATCTGAATGCCCATTGCCTCAAAATCCAGCTTTTCTTTCGTAAATATCAGCTTCAAAAGCACGCCTACATCGGTGTATAAATGCGCCCGCTGGTAATCGGTATCAAAAATAAAGTTGCCCAGCGAATAAAAAATGGCTTTTCCGTTATCAAACAGCTCGTAGTTCTCGGGCACATGTGGGTGATGCGCCACCACCACATCCGCGCCCAGCTCCAAAAATTTCAGGTAGCGGTCGCGCGTATAGGGGCTCGGCAAGGGATTAAATTCCTCGCCCCCATGCGATACTACCACGCACCAGCGGCATTTTTCCTTGATTTCAGCAATGCGCTTTGCAATATAGTCCATATCGTCCCAGCGAAAGATGCCCGGCTCTTTGGCTGTTGCCGGAATGCACTCGGCCATGTACGCCACACAAAACATTCCTATGCCGCCCGCTTCGTTCAGATACACCGGCTCTGAGGCCTCTGTATCGTTCATGCCCGCGCCGATGGTCTTGCTGCCCATCTCTGCCGCGATCTTTTTGGTGCTCAAGATCCCTTCGACCCCGGCATCCATCGTGTGGTTGTTGCCAATGCTCCAGATATCGGCATGCATCTGCTGCAAAACCTGCGCGGCAGCCGGATCCATGCTGTGAAAAAACACCCCGCGTGAGCCATCGTCAACGGCAGCGATCAGCGCGCCCTCCACATTGGCCACCACATGATCGGCACTGTGAAAGAAATCCAAAACCGGCTTTGCCAGCAAATTTTCATCGTTCCACCGGTCCGCCATATAGCGGTCAAACCCGATATCGCCGGTAAACACGATCGAAGTTTTGTCTTTTTCCATGCCTGCCGCCTCCTTTTTCCGGGGGCATCCGCCCCGTTTTTATTTTGCCAGCTGATAAAGCGCCTGCGCATAGATCTGCATGTTTTTCATCAGCTTATCCACTTCCATAAATTCATCCGGCTTGTGCTCGCGCACCTCATCGCCCGGAAAGATCGGCCCAAACGCCACTACATTGGGCATCGCCTTGGCGTAGGTGCCGCCGCCGATGGATTTCGGCTCGGCCGGCAGCCCGGTCTCCTCGGCATAAACCTGCAGCAGCGTTTTTACCAGCTCGCAGTCCCCAGGCAGATACAGGCAGGCCTTGTGCGTTTCGTGGCTCTTTGCAAAGCCTGCCGCCGCAAAGGCTGCATCGCAGGCCGGGGCACAGTCCTCATAGCGGTAAGTCACCGGGTAGCGGTAATTGGTGCGCACCGTAAAGCCGTTTGCATCGCCCTCGATTGTTCCCAGGTTAAAGCTGAGCGCGCCGCTCGGTTCATCGCAAAGCGCTATGCCCAGTGCCTTGCCCGTGGTGTCCAAGCCGATCTCTTCGGCCAAAAACTGCATCCGCGCCGCCAAGGGCTCCGAGAGCGGCAGTACCGTCAGCGCCTTTGCCAGCAGGCCGATGGCGTTCACGCCCAGCTCCGGCGTTGCGCCGTGGGCGTTTTCACCGGCCGCGCTCACCAAAAATCCGTTTTCGGTCTCGCTGCAGCTGATGCGGCTGCTCTGCGCCGCAGCCTGCATCAGATGTGCGCGCTGCTCTTTCGGGCATTCTATCGCTGCCCTGGCCGCCGCCGGCACCACATTGTGCGCCGAGCCGCCGCTGATCTTCACCAGCCGCACCGGCCCTGTCTGCGCATACTCCGTTTGAAAATCAGCATTGATAATGCCCTTTTCGCCGTTGATTACCGGATACTCGCCGTCCGGGGTAAAGCCCATCAGCGGCAGCTCGCCGCCGTGGCTCTTATAGTATTTCATGTCGTTGCTGCCGGTCTCCTCGTTGGTGCCAAACAGAATGCGGATGCGGCGGTGAAGCGGCAGGCCGCTGTCGCGCAGTGCGGCCAGCGCATACAGCGATGCCATCACGGGGCCCTTATCGTCCATCGCGCCGCGGCCCAGCACCTTGCCGTCCTGCACCAGGCCGCAGAACGGGTCAAAGCTCCAGCCATCGCCCTCCGGCACCACATCCAAATGCCCCAGCACGGCGATCATCTCGCTGCCCTCGCCATATTCGCACCAGCCCATCTGGCCGTCCAGCTCCTCGGTTTTAAAGCCCAGCGCCGCCGCGGCAGCCAGCGCATGGTCCAGGCATTGGCGAACTCCCTTGCCGTAAGGCGCGCCCGGCTGCGGCGTGTCCTCCACGCTGCGTATCTGAATGCTCTCTGAAAGCGTTTTCAGCAGCGGCTCCTTCTGCCGCAAAACGGCCTCCTGCAAGGTCATGGCATTTTCCCTCCCAACTCATTTTTAAAGCATCGCCGCGCTTTCTACGCCAGGCGGCTTGTGCTGTGCCCTCATAGAATAAAAAGGCCGCCAAAAGCGAGCGCCGCAAACAAACCGAAACCTCAAGTTCCGCTACGGTTTGGGGGCTTTCGCTTTTGCCGGATTTCAAATCGCTCTATAGGCAGCGGTGCAGCTGCCATTTGCAAGTCGAAGCAGCAATGAGCTTTTGTTTGTATTTTTATTATAATTAAGTTTTTGTGTTCTGTCAATTAACAAACAAGTACATTTGTGAATCTATATATCCAAAACGCTTTATAATCAAAAGTTTCTGTCTGCACTTTTCAAAGCATTGCATCCCATTTGCCGCAGCAGGGTTCAAATGCAAAATTTTCCTTTTATTTGACAGAGCCGTTATACTATATTATATGGTTTTGCTTTCCCAGCAGACCGCTTTATGCTCTATAATAAAGTAATATATAAATATAAAACGAGGCCTCTTTTATGAACGATCATACCCAAAGCGCCGCCGGTGCAGAAACGCATTTTTTCATCGGCGAATCCCGCACCAATGTCGATAACGCCATCACCAAGATTTACGGCAGCTTTTTTATTGCCTTCGAGGTCCTGCCCGAAACCGGCGAGATCCTGCGCACCGACTGCACCCGCACCCTCGAACTCACCAACGATTTTATCCGCAGCATCTTTTTGCATAAGCGCCTGGAAGCCGACGAAAAGGCCATCGAGGCCGAGGTAAAGCGCCGCTACCACGGTTCTTCCTCCAAGGCCATTCTGGTAGCCTACCGCGATGCGCTCAAGCACTACCAAAAAGCCCGCGCCGAAGCCGCCGTACACTCTCACGAATAGTATGGCATCGGGATCTCTTCCTAAAAAATCACGCAGCCACCCCGGCCAGCAGAAAAACCTGCTGCCAAGGCGGCTGCGCTTTATTTATACTTATCTTTATTTTTCCTCTGCGGCTTCCAGCTGCTTTTCTCCGGGCAGCTGCAGCTCGGGCATCAGCTCATAGGCCACGATGCGCAGCATGCGCGAAAGCTCTTTAGTCTCCTCGGGGGTAAAGCGCTGCTTTACGCGCTGCATCACATCATGGCGGTATTCGCGGTTGATGTTGTCATAATAATGTGCGCGCTCGGTGGGGCGCAGATGATACTCCCGCCGGTCGGTTTTCGACTGAATTTTTTCCACATAGCCCTTGCGCACCAGGCTGGCTACCTTATAGGCCGCATTCGGCGTGGAGATGCCGATAAAATTGCTGAACTCCGCAATGGTCGGCTCCCCCAAAGCCATGATGCACTCCACACAAAAGGTCTCCACCGTGGTCAGGGTCGCCTCTCGGCTCTCAAACCGGCCAAAGATCCGTCTGTAAAACTGGATCTTAAATTTGGTATACACAATATCAAATGCTTCCTCCAGCATGTTTCTTCCCCCTTTTCCTATAAGGCACCCCCGCAGAGCTCTGCGATACTGCCTTAAATTTGATTATATCATATTTTCCTCAGCCGGAAAAGGAAAAAGCCCTAACTTATCCGCCCGCCTTTACCCGCTGATGGCAAAGGTCAGCTCGGCCTGCACAGCCAGCTTTCCGTCCACATAGGCGGCCGCCTCGCCCACGCCCACAGGCCCCACGCGGCGCACCAGGCGGCATTGCAGCTCCAGCACATCGCCCGGCACCACCTGGCGGCGAAAGCGCGCATTTTTAATGCCGCCGAACAGGGCGATCTTTCCCTTGTTTTCGGGCAGTGCCAGCACGGCCACCGCGCCCACCTGCGCCAGCGCTTCCAGAATCAAAACGCCCGGCATCACCGGCTGGCCCGGAAAATGCCCGCAGAAAAAGTTTTCGTTCATGCTCACGCACTTGCGCCCAATGGCCCACTGCCCCGGCTCATGGTCCAGAATGCGGTCCACCAGGGCAAACGGGTAGCGATGCGGCAGAACTGCCGCGATCTCGGCCGCCTGCAGGCTGTTTGCCTGTTCGCGCACACACAGCTTTTCCATCGCCATTTTTTACCCCTCCCAGCGCTTCATCAAAAGGCAGGCATTGTGGCCGCCAAAGCCCAGGCTGTTGCTCATGGCATAGCGCATATCCATGCTGCGCCCTGCATTCGGCACATAGTCCAGATCGCAGTTAGGGTCGGCTTCTTCCAGGTGAATGGTCGGCGGCGCAAACTGGTCGCGCAGAGCCAGTGCGGTAAACACGGCCTCCACGCCGCCTGCCGCGCCCAGTAGATGGCCCGTCATGCTCTTGGTGCTCGATACCGCCAGCTCTGCCGCGTGCACCCCAAATACGCCGCGAATGGCGGCGGTCTCGCATTTATCGTTCATGGCCGTTCCGGTGCCGTGGGCATTGATATAGTCCACTTCCTCGGGCGAAACGCCGCCATCGGCCAGGGTCAGCTTCATGCAGCCGATGGCTCCCTCGCCGCCCGGCGCCGGGGCCGTAAAGTGATAGGCATCGCAGTTTGCGCCGTGGCCCACCACCTCGGCATAGATCTTCGCGCCGCGCGCTCTGGCGTGTTCCAGCTCCTCCAGCACCAGAATGCCGCTGCCCTCGCCCAGCACAAAGCCGCCGCGGCGGGCATCAAACGGCAGGCTTGCCGCGTTCGGGTCAGCAGCGGCCGAAAGTGCCTTCATGCTGGCAAAGCCGCCAATGCCCAAAGGGCTCACGCAGCTCTCTGCGCCGCCGCACACCATGGCGGTCTCGTAACCGTCGCGAATGCGGTGGAACGCATCGCCCACAGCGTTCGTGCCGCCTGCGCAGGCCGTTACCGGGCAGGTGCATATACCCTTTAAGCCAAACAAGATCGCGATCTGTGCCGCGGCCATATTGGCAATGCTCATGGGCACAAAATAGGGGCTCACGCGCTCAAAGCCTTTTTCCAGGCCCCGACTGTGCTGCTCTTCAATGGTGGGCAGGCTGCCGATTCCGCTCGATACCGCCACGCCGATGCGCTCCGGCTCGCGGGCCGTATCCAGCCCGCTGTCTTCTAGGGCTTCCTTCGCGGCGGCCACTGCCAACTGCGTAAAGCGCGCCATACGGCGGCTTTCCTTGCCTGCTGCGGCTTCCGGATCAAAACCTTTTACCTCTGCCGCCACTTTTATGCGGAATGCCGAGGCATCAAATTCGGTAATAGGGCCAATGCCGCATTTCCCCTCGCGGGCGGCCTGCCAGCTTTCCGGCGCGGTATTTCCGATCGGGTTCACCGTACCCAGGCCGGTGATCACCACTCTGCGTTTATCCATAAAGCGTAATCCTCTCTCTGCTGTCGTTCATCGTTTGCAGTCGTTATTTTTGCATACTTTCAAGCTGCACTTTTGGCTTATGTGTGTTTTTTCAGAATGGGCACTATGCGGTGAGGAACATTTGGCCGCATGGCCAACCGTGACGAACCACATGGTGCCCATTCGGCGCTGTGCGTCATCTGTAAGGACCGCCTCCCTTGTGGAACTCTTGAGCGAAGCTCAACCGTGACGAAGCATAAGGGAGGCAGCCCGGCCGCCGGTGCCGCTTCTCACATCGCCATGCCGCCGTCTACGCGCAGCACCTGACCCGTGATATAGCCGCTCTCTTCGCTTGCCAAAAAGGCCACGGCACGGGCCACTTCCTCTGGTTTGCCGGGGCGTGCCGCAGGGATTCCCTGCACCATGGCTGCACGGGTCGCTTCTGTCAAAGCAGCGGTCATATCGGTTTCAATGTAGCCGGGGGCCACGGCATTGGCGGTCACGCCGCGGCTCGCCAGCTCCTTGGCAAGGCTCTTGGTCAGGCCCACAATGCCCGCTTTGCTGGCGGCATAGGCCGTCTGCCCCGCGTTGCCGCGCAGGCCTACTACGCTCGAAAGATTCACGATGCGCCCATATCGCTGGCGCATCATCAAACGGCTGGCGGCCTTGCAGCACAGAAAGGCACCCTTCAAATTGGTATTCAGCACCTTGTCATAATCCTCTTCCGAAAGCCGCATGATCAGGTTATCCCGGGTCACACCGGCGTTGTTGACCAGAATATCCACGCGGCCAAATGCTTCGGCGGCGGCTTTAAAAAGTGCGTCGCAGCCCTCCTGGGTGGAAACATCCGTCTGCACGGTAATGGCATCCACGCCTTTTTCGCGACATAGCGCAGCGGTTTCTTCGGCGGCTTCGATCCCGTGCTGGCAGTTCACGACTACTTGGCAGCCCTTCCGGGCCAAAGCCACGCAGACTGCGCGGCCAATGCCGCGGCTGCCGCCCGTCACAACGGCTACGCGCTTTTGTGTTTCACTCATGCGTTGGCTCCTTTCCACTCGTCTAAAAGTGCCTGCAGCTCCTCTGCCGTTTCTACCGGAGTGCACTTTACCCCTGTGCCCAGCGTTTTCTTTACAAAGCCGGTCAGCGCCCTGCCGGGGCCTACCTCGATGATGCGGTCAACGCCCATTTCGTCCAGTCGGCGCAGGGTATCTTCCATGTGCACGCTGCTCTGCACCTGGCGGATCAAAATCTCCGGAATCGCATCGCTTTCGGCTTTTTCACGGCCCAGGCAGTTAAAGAGGACCGGCGTCTTCATCTCGCCGAATTTTTCGCTCTGAAAGCGCTCGCGCAGTGCTTCGCCTGCGGGGGCCATCAGGCTGGTATGAAACGGCCCGCTCACCTTGAGCGGCAGGCATCGCTTGGCCCCGGCCTCCAGCGCCAAACGCCCGGCCTCGGCCACAGCGGCCTTTTCGCCGCCGATCACGATCTGCCCGGGGCAGTTCAGGTTGCAGATCTGCGCTGCGCCCAGAGCGCCCGCCTTTTCGCAGCACTTTGCCAGCGTTTCGCGGTCCAGCCCCAGCACGGCGCTCATGGCGCTCTCTATGCCTTCGGCTGCCTTGGCCATGGCCTTTCCTCTGCATTCTGCCAGCAAAATGGCCTGCGTGGGCGTAAACACCCCGGCCGCCTGCAGGGCCGAATACTCGCCCAGCGAAAGCCCGGCCAGATAGTCAGCCTTGATCCCGTTTTCTGCCAGAACCGCACTTACGCCTGCGGCAAACGCCACCATGCAGGGCTGCGTATACTGCGTTTCATTCAAAACGCCGTCCGGGTCTTCAAAACAGACCTTATGCAAATCAAACGAAAGTTCCTCGCGGGCCGAATCGAACGCCGCCCGGAATGCCGGGAACGCCTCGTATAAATCGCGCCCCATGCCGGGGTGCTGGCTGCCCTGCCCCGCATACAAAATCGCAAGTTTCATTGGTTTTTCCTCCAGTCGGTCATCAGCTCGTCGATCAGCTCTTTCACCGAGCACATTTTGTTTAAGCGCCCCACATTCGAGCCGCAGAAAAACAGCCCGTTCTCCACATCGCCCTGCACGGCGCGTATCAGCGCGTGCGTAATGCAGTAGGGCACCTTTCCGGGGTCACAGCTTTTTAAGCACCGCGCGCAGTGCCTGGGCGGCATGCGAAGACCCTGCTCCAGCCGCTGCACCAGCGGCGTTGCCAGCGCGCGGCCCGGCATGCCCACCGGGCTGTGAATGATGCGCACATCCTCGGCCTTTGCCGCCAAAAGCACATCTTTATACCCCTGGTTGGCATCACATTCCCAGGTGGTGATAAACCGGGTAGCCAGCTGCACGCCCGCCGCGCCGAGCTTTGTAAATTTTGCCATGTCCGCGCCGGTATACACGCCGCCTGCTACAAACACGGGAATCTTCTGTTTGAATTTTTCTTCAAACTTTTTTACCTCGGCCAGCACCTCAGGCAAAATTTTCTCCAGGCTTCTGCATTTTCCCGTCAGAAGGTCGGCTTCGTCAAAGCCCAGATGCCCGCCGGCTTTGCAGCCCTCGATCACCACAAAATCGGCACAGCGGCCATAGCGGCCCGCCCATCGGCTCAAGATCACCCGCGCGGCGCGTGCACTCGATACAATGGGTGCCAGCGCCACATCGGCACTGCCCGCGATTTCAGGCAGCTCCAGCGGCAGCCCCGCGCCCGAGATCACGGCATCCACGCCCGCTCTGATCGCCGTTTTCACGGCATCGGCATACTGTGCGGTGGCTACCATGGCATTCACCGCCACCAGCCCCATGCCGTGCGCCAGCTCTTTTGCTTTGCACACTTCCTTTTCCAGCGCACGCAGGTTGGCACTGTTCGGGTCTTTCGCGAAATCCGGCTCGCGAAACCCGGTATCTGCCGCGGAAATACAGCCCAGCGCGCCCTCGGCCGCCACTGCGCCCGCAAGGCCGCCCAGCGAAACGCCCACACCCATACCCCCCTGCAAAATCGGCACCTGCAGGGTGCGCCCACGGATCAGCACACTTCCTCCGCCAGCGCCCCTGCGCGCTGCACGCCGCCGCTCCACAGCTCTTCCAGGATCTCGGTCACCGGGCGCACCTCGTGCAGCATGCCGCACACTTGGCCTGCCATCAGGCTGCCGGTCTGGGTGTCACCGTCCAGCACTGCGCGGCGCAGTGAGCCCAGTGTATATTTTTCCAGCTCCATCTTGTCTGCGCCCTCCTTCTCCTTTTTCAGGTACTCGCGGCTCATGCGGTTTTTCAAAACGCGCACCGGCGCGCCGCCAATGCGGCCGGTCACCACGGTGTCGCTGTCCTTGGCTTTGAGCAGCGCCGCTTTATAGTTTTCGTGCACGGGGCATTCCTCGCTCACCAAAAGGCAGGTGCCCACCTGCACGCCGCACGCGCCCAGTGCCAGCGCGGCAGCCATCTGGCGGCCGTCGGCAATGCCGCCCGCTGCGATCACGGGGATATCCACCGCATCCACTACCTGCGGCACCAGCGCCATCGTGGCCATCTCGCCCACATGGCCGCCGCTCTCGGTGCCCTCGGCGATCACGGCATCCACACCGTACTTTGCCAGGTGGATCGCCAATATCGCCGCTCCCACCACGGGGATCACGATGATCCCCGCCTCTTTCCAGGCGGGCAGGTACTTGCCGGGGTTGCCTGCGCCGGTCGTTACCACCGGCACCTTTTCCTCGATCACCACGCGGGCGAATTCATCGGCCAGCGGGTGCATCAGCATAATGTTCACGCCAAAGGGCTTATCGGTCCGTGCGCGGCAGTCGTTTACCTCGGCCCGCAGCGCCTCGCCGTCCTTCAATCCGCCGCAGGCGATCACACCCAGCGCGCCGCCGTTCGAGCAGGCCGCCGCAAATTTTCCCGTGGCAATGTTCGCCATGCCCCCCTGAATGATCGGGTAGCGAATGCCCAAAAGCTCATTTAACAGTTTCATATACTTTCCTCCGTTTTTGCGGCCAGCGGGCTATAGCGCAGCAGCATGCCCGCCCAAGTAAGCCCTGCGCCAAATCCCACGCATACCAGGGTCTGCCCGGGCTTCATGCCGCCCGTTTCCCACAGCTCGTTCAGTGCCAGCGGCACGCTGGCGGCGCTTGTGTTGCCGGTATGCGCCAGGTTTTTATAAAATTTAGCGGGGTCTGCCCCCAGCTTTTTTACACTCAGATCAATAATGCGCTCGTTGGCCTGATGGCACACGAACCAGTCCACCGCATCCATGGCCATGCCGCTCTTCTGCAGCACCTCACGGATGCAGCGCGGCAGGGTCTCCACTGCAAAGCGGAACACCGCAGGACCGTCCATGCGAATGGCCGCAGGCTGCACGCCCGGGCCCTCCACCCGAATGGCATCACCGCCGCGCGCGCCCAGGGTCAGTGCAAACGGGCCTGTTTCGCCCAGCGCCGCCACGGCTGCGCCCGCACCGTCGCCAAACAGAATGCAGGTGCCGCGGTCGGTCATATCCAAAAGGCGCGAAAGCTGCTCGCAGCCCACCACCAGCGCATATTTGCCGCCGGTCTGCTCCAAAAGCCCTTTGGCCGTTGCCAGCCCATACAAAAAGCCCGAGCACGCGGCGTTCACATCCATCACGGGAATATCCTCGCGCAGGCCCATCGCACGCTGCACCTGGCAGGCCGTGCTGGGGGCCATCCATTCGCCCGAAAGCGTGGCGCACAGGCAGCAGTCGATCTGCCCGGGCTGCAGGCCGCTGCGCAAAAGTGCCTGCTTTGCCGCGGCAACGGCCAGGCTCACCGCCGTTTCTCCCTCGCCACAAAAACGCCGCTCCGCAATGCCGGTGCGGCTTTTGATCCATTCGTCGTTCGTATCCACAACCTTTGCCAGGTCATCGTTCGTCACTCTTCTTTGGGGCAGCGCGCCGCCAAAGCTCAAAAGCTCCAGCGTTTTCATGCGCTCTCCCCCGTTTTCTGCCCAATATGGCGGAACTTTTCATACCGCTGCCCGCGCAGCTCGTCTGCGCCAAGGCCTGCCAGTTCTTCCAGGTTTTTCTGCAAAGCCTTGTCCACCGCGGCAAACAGCGCTGCAGGGTCTGCCTGCGCGCCGCCGTCCGGCTCGGGGATCACTTCCTCGATCACGCCGCCCTCTTTTAAGTCCTGCGCGGTCAGCTTCATCACGCGGCAGGCCTCCTGGCTGCGGGAGGCATCGCGCCACAAAATGCTGGCAAAGCCCTCGGGGCTCAAAACCGAATAGATCGCGTTTTCCAGCATCAGCACGCGGTTGGCCACGCCCAGCGCCAGCGCGCCGCCGCTGCTGCCCTCGCCGGTCACAAGTGCGATCACGGGCACGCCCAGCTTGCTCATCTCGGCCAGGTTGCGGGCAATGGCCTCGCCCTGGCCGTGCTCCTCGGCCTCCTTGCCGGGGTAAGCGCCGGGGGTATCAATAAAAGTAATGATCGGACGGTTAAACTTTTCGGCCTGCTCCATCAGGCGCAGCGCCTTGCGGTAGCCCTCGGGGCCGGGCATGCCAAAGTTATACTTCATGCTCTCCTGCACATTGTGCCCCTTGCGGTGGCCGATTACGGTCACGGGTCGGTCGTGAAACAGCGCCACGCCCCCCAGAATGCTGGCATCCTCGCGGCACTGTCGGTCGCCCCGCTGCTCAAAGAAATCGGTGAACAGCGCGCCGATATAATCATCGATCTTGGGGCGGCGCAGGTGGCGCGCCAGGTACACGCGGTCCTCTGCGGGCAGCTCATGGCAGCTCTGCAGCAGTTCTTTGCGGTCACGCTCCAGCTGGCGGCGGCGCAGGGCCAACTCAGGCGCATCGCCCTGCAGGGCCTCTTTTTCGGCCTCCAGCTGGTCCACCATTTTTAAAACTTCCTTGATCATGCCGTCTCCTTCTTTCCCTGCCCGGTGTGCAGCCGCAGCAGCTGCTCCAGCGTATCCCGCATCTGTGCCCGCGGCACGATCTCGTCCACAAAGCCGTGATCCTGCTGGAACTCGCTGCGCTGAAAGCCCTCCGGCAGCTTTTCGCCGATGGTCTGCTCGATCACGCGCGGCCCGGCAAAGCCGATCAGCGCGCCCGGCTCGGCCAGCATGATATCTCCGAGCGATGCAAAGCTTGCTGTCACGCCACCTGTGGTGGGGTGGGTCAGTACGCTGATATACAGCCCGCCATGCTCGCCGAACGATGCAATGGCCGCGCTGGTCTTTGCCATCTGCATCAGGCTGAAAATACCCTCCTGCATGCGCGCACCGCCGCTGGCCGAAAAAATGATCAGCGGCAGATGCGCCCGGTCGGCATACTCCACGGCACGGGTGATCTTTTCGCCCACGGCTGTGCCCATGCTGCCCATCAAAAACTGGCTGTCCAGCACAGCGGCCACTACGGGCATGCCGCCAATGGTGCCGCACGCAGTCACGGCGGCCTCTTTCATGCCGGTGGCACGGGTCTGGTCAGCCGTTTTCCTGGCATAATCGGGGAATGCCAGCGGGTCGCTGCTGCTCACCTCGGCATCCAGCTCACGAAAGCTGCCGTGATCCAGCACCAGCGAAAGCCGGTAATAACCGCCGATGGGCATGTGATACCCGCAGTTGGGGCACACCTGCAGATTGCGGTTCCAGTTGGCGCGGGTCGCGCGGCGCTGGCACGCCTTGCAGGTAATCATCTCCGGCTGCTCCCACGCCGCTTTGGGAATGCTGCGCTTCGGCGCCTCCCCCTTTGCCTCCGGCCGAACAGCGCGGGGCAGAAGATCCCTCAGTTCCATTCATCGTTCCTCCTTTGCAACGGGCAGTATCTCCGAAGCGCCGCCGCCCATCCGGGCAGCGGCGCTTCTGGTTTTCTTTGTTCGCTTATGCTTACTTATTTTCGTTCACATAGTTCAGCATATCCTGCAGGGTATGCATATCGGCGATCTTTTCATCGGGGATCTGCACGCCGCAGGCATCCTCAATGGCCATGTTCAGTTCCACGGCATCCAGGCTGTCTACGCTCAGATCCTCCATCAGGTCGGCGGTCAGGGTCACCTTGTCGGCATCGCAGTTCAGGGTGTTGATTACGATCTCTTTCAGCTGTTCAAAAGTCATGATAAATTCCTCCAATAGTTCTTATCGTTTTTCTTGGTTTCGTTTTTAGAGGGCAGAGTTTCTCCCACCCTCAATTTACTTCAAGTTTTTAGTTAAATTATTTGAGTTATTCAACTCGTAACCCAGTATAGCAGAGTTTGTTTAAATGTCAATTATTTTAGTTAAATTATTTTAGCTTTTACAATTTGTTCACATTCCTGCTTCGTTCTCTTTCTTAACTCCCCGTTAAAAAATCCGCCCGCTGTTTAAACGAAGGCGCAAAAAAACCGATGCAGTAAAAATACCGCATCGGCTCAGTTTTATCCTTCTGGTTTTTCTCTTATCCAAAAATACCAAACAGCTTTTTCTTTTTGTATTCGCCGCTCGTCATGCCCTTCATCTCATACCCGGTATCGGCGATCGCCTTGCGCAGTTTTTCCTCGTCGATCGGCTCCTCCGACAAAATCACGGTCTCGCCCTTCGAGTGCGAAGAGGTTACCTTTTTCACTGTAAAATTGCGGCGCACCACATCGTTGATATGGCTCTCGCACATGCCGCACATCATTCCGTCTATCTGTACCTTTGTCTCGATCATGGTATCATTCTCCTTTTGCGATTTTCGCGGGCGGCACCGTTCAGCACGCCGGTGCCGCCCCTGCTCAAAAGCCTTCGTTAGTTTTCACTAACCGGCTTTTTCTTATCTTATACCGCCCCGGTGCCCCTGTCAAGCTTCAACCTACCTCTTCTGTATGATATTTTTCTTCCAGCTCGAAAAACAGCTCTTTGTATTCCCGCTCCACCTGCTCAAACGGCAGCACCTCATAGAAAAACTTGCTTTTCATGGCAGGGGCCGGGCCCTCCGGTGCATCATGCAGCAGCACCTTTAAATCATAATACAGCATATCGTCATCGATCTGTTTTAACGCCTTTTCTTCCTCCGGCGTGAGCGGGCTGCCCAAATATTTTTCATAGATCAGCGCCAGCAGCTCCTCCTCCAGCACCTTATACTGCGGCAGGCTCGCTTTAAAGGGCCGGGGCACATCGCTCAAATATGCCTCGCTTGCATCGTGCAGAAGGCACGCCAGGGCCATGCGGCTGCCCAGCCCGCGCGCCAGCGCCTCACGGGCGCAGTGCAGGCAGTGCTGCCCCACCGAAAAAAACTGCTTTACATGCCCGTTTCCGCGGCATAAAAGCGAAAGCGCATGGGCAATATCTTCTATGCGCACCTCGTTTGCATCCGGTTCGGTCGGTGCAAAATGGGCCCCTGTATAAGTTGTGATCGTCAGCGCCATTTATCTTTCTCCTTATTCAGTCTCGTTTTTTTCAATTTTATCACGGTTTCCGCTCTTTTGCCAGCCCTGCCGTATGCTGCAAAATCTCTTGACACAGGCTTTTGGCTGCTATATACTTTTCAAAAGATAAAGGGGAGTAAAGGGCGTCTTTTCTTTTTGATGGGCGCTGCATGATCTCGTCATCACGGCTTTTCGGCCCGGGTTCATGCGCAAATCTTGAGACTTTTATCACAGTTTTTCTTTGGCTGTGGTGGAGGTCTTTCTTTTTTTGCCTTCACCGTAAAATCCACCTTTAAGGAGAAATGAATGTATGGATCTACTCGCTACCTTTTTAAGCCTTTTTGCCAATCTGCAAAATCTCACCTGGCAGATGCTGGTCATGTGGGCCGTGGGCGCCCTGCTGATCTACCTTGGCATCTGTAAAAAAATGGAGCCCAGCCTGCTGGTTCCCATGGGCTTCGGCGCTATCCTCGTCAACCTGCCGCTGTCCGGTGCCATCACGCAGGGCGATACCGTTGGCCCTATCACGGCGCTGTTTGATGCCGGCATGAGCAACGAGCTTTTTCCGCTTCTTCTTTTCATCGGCATCGGCGCCATGATTGACTTCGGCCCCCTGCTCGAGCGCCCCTGGCTCATGCTGTTCGGCGCGGCCGCGCAGTTCGGTGTGTTCTTCACCTTCTTTGCCGCCGGTTTCTTTTTCGATCTGCCGGATGCCGCCTCCATTGCAGTGATCGGCGCGGCCGACGGCCCTACCGCCATCTATGTGGCCAATGTGCTGCACTCTAAATACCTGGGAGCCATCATGGTGGCCGCCTACAGCTATATGGCACTGGTGCCCATCGTGCAGCCGCCTGTGATCAAGCTGTGCACCACCCGCAAAGAGCGCCTGATCCGTATGCCCTACAAGGCAGGCAATGTCAGCAAGCTCACAAAGATCCTGTTTCCTGTGGTCGTCACCATTGTTTCTGGCGTCGTGGCCCCCACCAGCGTTGCACTGGTCGGTTTTTTAATGTTCGGCAATCTGATCCGCGAATGCGGTGTGCTGAACTCGCTCAGTGAGACCGCGCAGAATGTGCTGGCAAACCTCATCACCATCGTTCTGGGCCTCACCGTGGCCGGCCAAATGACGGCCAGCCAGTTTGTGCGCCCCGACACCCTTTTGATTTTGGCGTTGGGCCTCGTGGCCTTTATCATGGATACCGCCGGCGGCGTATTTTTTGCCAAGCTTGTAAATCTGTTTCTGCCCGCGGGCAAAAAGATCAATCCCATGATCGGCGCGGCCGGTATCTCGGCATTTCCCATGAGCGGCCGCGTGGTCAATCAGCTCTCTTTAAAAGAAGACAATCAAAACTTTCTGCTCATGTATTCCATCAGCGTGAATGTTTCCGGTCAGATCGCCTCCGTGATCGCGGGCGGCCTGATCCTTACGCTGATGGGCGTTTAAGCAAAGGAGGCTTATGGTTATGCTGCATCTTTCTTCCTGGCTGCAAACTCTTCCCATCATGCTCATCGGCATGGCCGGTGTATTCTTGGTCATCGGCGTGATCGTTCTTGTCACGCTGCTTCTCAATAAGCTCACCGCACCCAAAAAATAATTTTTCTATTCTTTTAAAAGCTAAAAGCAGGGCAAAAGCACCGTTTTTTCTGTGCTTTTGCCCTGCTTTTAGCTTATTTTTCTTCTATCTCTATCTCCACGCTGTTCACTGCCGACCCAATCACTCCCTGGCTGGCCTCCGGCCTTTGGTCTCCTTGTAGCCAGGCTTCGGCATCTTGCACGCCCAGCCGGTACATTTCTTCCATTCTTGCCGGGTCTTTTTCGGTGCGGCTGATCTTTACCTGGCGGCTCGGGCGCAGTATCTGCACCTTGCCTTCTAGTTCCAGCTGCTCCAGCCTTTCCATCTGCGCGTTATACATTTCATGCCTGCGGCGCACCGCGATGGCAAACCGCGGCCACTTTTTGCCATATACCGCAGCCGTCAGCTTAGAGGGGATCGGCTTTTTCCGGTACCCTGCGGGCTTTGTTAAAATCACCACGAGTTTATCGTACCCCAGTGAAAACATCTTTTCAAACGGAATGCTGTCGGCCACCGCTCCGTCCAGATAAAAATCTCCTCCCAGCTGCACCGGGCGCGAAACGAATGGCATTGAGCCTGAGGCTCGCAGCACATCCATCTGCTCAAACACGCTTTTGATCTGCGGATACTCAGCCTTTCCGGTGCGCAGGTTCGTTACTACCGCATAAAACGGAACGCCTGATTTTTGAAAAGCCTCATCGTCAAACGGATCCAGCCTGCGCGGCACACGCTCATAGGCATACTCGGTATTTACAATATTGCCCGTCTTCAAAAGCGGCCAAAGGCCCATGTAATTTCTATCCCGATTATACTTTTTATTATAGCGTATCACGCGCCCTTGCTGCCCGGAAAGATAGTTCACCCCAAACAACGCACCGGCCGAAACGCCGATCACACCGTCAAACCGCACACCGGCCCGTAAAACCGCATCGAGCACACCTGCTGTATACAGCCCGCGCATTGCACCGCCTTCTAAAACCATGCCAATTTTCATAGTTGCTGTTTTCCTCCGCCTGTAAAAAGTTTACCTCTGCTTTTTCAGTATACGGCATTCCAAAGCAAAATGCGAGCAGAACATTGCGTCATCACCCCCCTGAAATGTGAGATATTTCACGAAGATAGGCCACGCGTTCTGTGAGGAAAAAAACGAACTTTTATAATCGTGAAATATCTCACACAAAACACCTCAAAATGCAAACAACAGCCATTCACACCCAAAAGCAGAAAAAAACGAATAAAAAAATTCATAATTAAGC
>CAVGKH010000008.1:0-31434 GCA_963629755.1 Gemmiger sp. | reverse complement strand
GTGTAAACATATGAAAATGAAATATAGACTCCTTTCTTTAGCGACCAGTCTGGCTCTGGTGTTCGGATTGAATACGAATGTCTTGGCTGCTCCCGTGACAAAGAGTGCTAAGGCAGCTGCGGCGGTTCCGGAAATTAAGCTGTCAGCCACAAATGAAAATGTGCAGGTGGGCGATGAGCTGACAGTTTCTATTTCTGTTGATGGCAGCGCAAATGGCTTTGCTGCCTTAATAGTGGGGTTGGATTTTGAACCGGCATCGTTTAACGCAAAGAAGGTTGCATCTATTGCGGCAAAAGATGCGCAGGGCTATAGTGTGACTGCGATTAGTAAGGTTGCCCAATCGACTAAAAATCCTACAGGCTATACCAAACTGGGATTAGATAGCACTGATAATATTAAAGCAAATTTGGGTACAGTGGCTACCTATACTTTCACGGCTGTAAAAGCGGGCAAATATGATTTTACGGTCAGTGGCAGTGTAAGTGCAGTCGATGAATCTACGGGGACAGCAGGTGCGGCAACAGCCATTACAAACTCCAAGCTGACTGTTACGGTAGGGGCTAAAGCTCTTACTGCCGATGCGGAGAATCACCCTGCACTCACGGGCACCTACGGTGACTCTTGGGAGGTGCTGGCAAAGCAGATCGACAGCAGCAAGGTGCAGCTGAGTGAAAGCGTAAAGGGCACATGGGCCTATGCAGGCACGGATGCCCGCCCCACGGTGACTGACAAACCGGCCGATTTTATCTTTACCCCCGAGGATGCAGCAACCTACAGCACGGCTA
Organism: Gemmiger sp.; assembly: GCA_963629755.1. Taxonomy (GTDB): domain Bacteria; phylum Bacillota; class Clostridia; order Oscillospirales; family Ruminococcaceae; genus SFIE01. The sequence goes on along the minus strand of CAVGKH010000008.1, from coordinate 30,649 downwards.
CAGCCAGCTTTGCGCTGAATATTGCACCCAAAGAACTGACACCGGTTTTGAGCCTGTCAGATAAAATGTATGACGGCAGCAATGCCGTGACTGAAAGCCAGAATGCCTCGATTTCGCTTGAGGGCGTGCTGGATAAAGATGATGTTTCGGCCGAATATAAAGAAATTTCTTATGATTTGGCAGATGCCGGGAAACGCACGGTTACGGCCAGCGGCATTACACTGCATGGCGATGCCAGCGGCAACTATATTTTAAGTGCGAATAGCTGCCAGACAGAAAGCAGCATTACCCCTTACACCGGCAAAGTGACCGTGCAGAAAAATATTGCCTCCCGCAGTTATGACGGCGAGAGCCACCCCCTTACCAATGAGGAACTGACTTTAACCGATGAAAAAGGGAAAGAACTGACTTTAGATACGGATTATACGGTTTCGTATTCTGAAGAACCGATCGGCAGCCAGGAAAATGATGTAAGCATTACATACACACTTTCCGGTAAGGGCAACTATGAGGGCTGCACTTTTACAGAGGATACCGCTTCGTTTACCATTTTGAAGCGCCCCATGCCAAATGCCAGCGGGAGCTTGAGCGATGCTTCGTTTACCATTGGAGAAGAAGAATACAAACCGCAGGAACCCGCTATCTCGGTGACGGGAAAAGGCGGAGAAACTGTAGCGGGCAGCATCTCGCTGCGCTATAAGGCAGAGAATAGCGGCTGGACAGCTGATGTACCAAGCCAGCCCGGTGAATACAGCATTGGAGCCTATTTTGAGAGCGCTGATGCCGCTTACAGCTCCGGTATGCTGGAAAATGTAACAGCAGCCACCTTGACTGTATATAAAACCCTGAGCCAGGAAGACTTTACGCTGGACAAGACGGAATTTACTTATAATGGCGAGCAGCAGCAGCCCGCCGTAAGCTCGGTACTGTCGGCAGAAACAGATTATACTGTATCTGTGCCGGAGAGTGTGAATGCCGGTACTTATGAGATTGCGGTTGAAGGCAAGGGCTATTATAAGGGAAAAGTGCAGTTTGGCTATACCATTGCCAAGGCCGCAGGCAGCGGCAGCGTGACGATGGCAAGCTATGCTTTTGGCGAAACGGCACCTGCACCTGTGGCAGAAAGCAAAACCAATGGAACGGCGAATGTAACTTATTCTTACACAGACCGTGAGGGCACAGAGTATGAAAGCCAAGAGGCCCCCACTGCTGTGGGCAAGTATACGGTAACGGCTGCTTTTGCCGCTACCGAAAATGCCGGTGAATGCTCGGCCAGCGCTGATTTTGAGGTGAAAGCCAAGGGGATTGTAGCTGGCGATTTTACCATGAATAAAACCGAATTCGCCTATAACGGCAGCCAGCAGCAGCCAAAGGTGAACGCTACGAAATTGAGCGCAGAAAGCGATTACACGGTTTCTTACCCCGAAGAAAGCGTAAATGCAGAAACCTATAAGGTAACGGTGACCGGTAAGGGCAATTATACCGGTACGGTTGAGTTAGAGTATACGATCATGCCAATCGCCTATACCCTGCCTCAGGGCGCAGCCATCAGCACAGAGCTGAGCGAATACCCGCTGAGCATTTACGGCGGAAGGGCTTTGAGCCTGATCGGCCTTAAAGCCAGCGGTCTGCCCGAGGGGGCACAGTTCGGCTGGAAAGACGGCGCAGCTTTGCTGAGTGCTAATGCCGGAACGACCAGCTATGATGTTACGGTGAAGCCGAACGATGTCAACTATACTGAGGGCACGGTTTCGGTGAGTGTAAAAACGGTAAACACCGTTACACCGGCACAAAATGATAAGGGCGAAGTGACAGCGGACACTGTGAGCGGCCAGCTGAGCACTTATCTGACGGCTGTAAATAAGACCACAGCAGAGAAAACAAAGCTGAACAGCAATGTTGCGGCAGATCTTGCCAAGCTGACACTGAATAGTGCACTTACCCCCAAACAGCAGGACGATTTGAAGAGCGCCCATATGACGGACACCGCCCTTTTGCAGGCGCTGGATGAAGCCGCTGATGTGACAGTGCACACAAAGTATGAGGCCAATAACAAAAATACGCTGGTTGGCCTGCAGATCCCGGCAGGCGGCGAGGCTGCCGCGGCGATCCCGACCGGCAGTGTGACCTACACCGCAAAGGATATTACCCCCGATAAGCCTGCCAGCGGCCAGCTGATCGAGGTAGAGCTTACCAGGAGCGGTGATGCCTCCGGCCAGATCGCGACCCCCATTGTGGCAGAGCTCACATTTAAAGCTAAAGATGCGGATAAGAACGGCAAGTTCCAGGTAATCCACAAGCATACCGAAGAAGATCCTTCCAAGAATTTCAGCACCATTTCGGACTGCCTCTCGGTGAGCAAGACCGGAGACGAAGTGACTGTGCGCTTTATAGCGGCCAGCCTGAGCAGCTTCAGCATTCAGTATACGGCACCTGCTTCCTCCGGCTCGAGCAGCTCTTCGGCTACTCCCGCACCCGAAGAACCGCAGCCTACGGCGACCCCGGTCCCCAGCGTGAGTGAGAGCACCTGGCTGAGCGGCTATGGCGCAATGCTGAACGCCAAGAGCGGCAGTACCCTGCAGCTGGATGTGAGCGCCTGCGAGTATCTGCCCGGCTACATTATTACAGGCGTGCAGAATACCGGCGTCACCCTGCAGCTTACCACCCCGGCGGGTAAGCTGGTGCTGACCCCTGCGGCAGCCAAGGCAATGAACGGCAGCTACAACTATACCTTTGCCGATGCCATGGCAATCGCCGCCAAAACGGCTGCCGCTTCGACCCCCGCCGCTACCCCGGCCCCAGTGAAGGATCCCACTGCTACGGCAGCTCCGGCCCCCACGGCGGCCCCTGCCGTTACCCCGGCCCCCGAGGCAGCGCCGCAGCCCACACAGCAGCCTGAACAAGAGCCCGCAGCGGAAAAGAGCCATAGCGTGCTGCCCATTGTGGCGGCCATCGCCGCGGTGGCATTGCTGCTGGTAGGTGGCTACCTGGCATACAACAGCGCCAGCCGCAAAAAGGCCATGCGTGAGATTTATGCACCTACCCAAAAGGCACATTCCAACGGCAAGCGCAAGCCGAAGCATTAAACATATTAAACTTTTGCCCGCCTCCGGCAAGCTCGGGGGCGGGCAGTTTTTAAGAAAAAAGAGTAAAAAACGGAAAGGGGTCGAACAGATCACGGCTACCCAAACAGCACCCGCCCGTAAGGGACGCGATACGGTTTTGATGACCGAGGGCAGTATTTTTCGCAACATTCTTTTATTTTCGGCGCCGCTGATTTTAGGCAACCTGCTGCAGCAAACCTATAATGCCGCCGATTCGATCATCGTGGGCAATTTTGTGGGCAGCAATGCACTGGCTGCGGTAGGCTCAAGCACATCGCTGATCTATTTGTTGATCGCATTCAGCCAGGGCGCGAGCGTGGGCGCAAGCGTGATCGTTTCGCAGTATCTGGGCGCGAAGGACGATAAAAAGGTTCACCTTTCGGTGCATACGGCCTTTACGATCTCGGCTATTCTGGGTGTACTGCTTACCATTGGCGGGCTTTTGTTCAGCAAGCGCATTCTGGTCATGATGGGCACGCCCGCCGAGGTGCTGCCCGATTCTGTGCGCTATCTGCAAATTTATTCTGCCGGATTGATCTTTAATGTGGTATACAATATGGCGGCCGGTATTTTGAATGCGGCGGGCAACTCGCGCAAGTCGCTGGGATATCTGGCGGCAGCAGCCGTTACCAACATCGGTGTAGACCTTTTGCTGATCGGTGTGTTTGGCTGGGGCGTTACCGGCGCGGCGGTGGCTACCACCATGAGCCAGGCGGTCTCGTGCGTGCTGGCGCTGGGGTATCTGGTGCGTGTGAACGCCGATTACCGCGTAGACCCGCGCGCACTGCGCATTCATGCGGGCATGGCAAAGCGCATTGTGCAGATCGGCCTGCCCACGGGCATTCAGAATATGGTAATCTCACTTTCCAATGTATTGGTGCAGGCCAGTGTAAACACCTTTGGCGCAGCGGCCATGGCAGGTTTTGGCGCATATTTGAAAATCGACGGTTTCTGCGTGCTGCCTATGCTGAGCTTTGGCATGGCCATTACCACCTTTGTGGGGCAGAACTACGGCGCGGGCAACTTTGCCCGTATGAAAAAAGGCATGTGGGTCACCATTGCCATGGGCATTTCGTATACCATTGTAATGGGCATATTCCTGATCTTGTTTGCGCGCCAGACCTTGTGCCTTTTCAGCAATGACGAGGCCGTGATCGATTACGGCGTGCAGGCGTTGTATGTATTCTGCCCGTTCTACTGGGTGCCCAGCATCATGCACGCGCTGGCAGGCACCGTGCGCGGTGTGGGCAAGAGCATTCCGCCCATGATCGCACTGCTGTTTTCCATGTGTATCTTCCGAATCATCTATTTAAAAACCATTCTGCCGCATTTTGATACGATCTTTGGCATTTATATCCTGTACCCCATCAGCTGGGCCATGGGCATGGTGCTGATGGTGCTGTATGTGTGGAAGGGCAACTGGTGCACCTATCAGAAGTAAGCGGAAACACGGGCTTTGGCCATTTTGGCTGACGGCTCTTGCGGCTTTATTATGGCCCGGCTTACGCCCAAAAAAATTCCCCGGTATAAAGGGGTAAACCCTTGCAAAATGCGAGAGCATTTTGTGTGCCGCCTCCCCTTTTGCTTTTTGGGGAGGCATTTTTATTAAAAATTTTCTTAAAATATGCAGGGAATCCGTCACCTGCCCCGTATTAGTGTATGAAACCGGTTGAGAAATAACGGTGAATGCCTTGGAGCCCGCAGCTTTTCGGCAGATCGGAAAAGAGAGGAGGGGCAGGCCGTGAACGCAGCGCAGTTTGAGCAGTTTGTAGGCGAATATGAAAAGCTGGTATACACCATATGCTGGCAGCTGGTGCGCGACCGCGAGCTTGCCCTGGACCTTTCACAGGAAACCTTTCTTTCTGCCTGGCGAAGCATCGACCGCTGCCCCGAGGGGCATGAAAAGCAGTGGCTGGGCCGCATTGCCGCCAACAAAGCGCGCGACCACCTGCGCAGCGCCTGGAACCGAAAGGTGAGCCTGAGCGAAGATGGCAGCACCCCTGGGCAGGACCGGCCCGACAAAGCCCCTGACCCGGAAAGCCTCTTGGCCGAGCGGGAGGGCGCGGGCGAGCTGCGGCAGATGGTGCTGGCGCTGCGGGAACCGTATAAAACGCCCTGCACGCTGTGCCTTTTGCAGGAAAAATCGCCCGAAGAGGCGGCCCGGCTGTGCGGCCGCCCGCCGGGCACCTTCAGCGCCCAGCTGAGCCGCGGGCGAAAGATGCTGCAAAAACAAATTTTAGAAAGGAGAGCGCAAGATGGAGCTGTTTGATGAAAAAGGCTGCCTGACCAACCAGGCACTGATCGCCCTGCAAGAGGGCACACTGGATGAGCTTGGCCGCCTGGAAGCCGCCGAGCACCTGGCCTACTGCGATAAATGCATCGACCGTTACACCCTGCTGCTCTCGGGGCAGGCGCTGGAAGAGCCGCCCAGGCCCTTGGGCCGCGCCGTGCGGCAAAGCCTGTGGGTGCGCGTTATGCAGTCAACACTGGGGCGCGGCGTGGTAGCCTGCGCGGCGGCGGTGCTGGCCATTGGCCTGTGGAACGCCTCACACGCGCTGCCGGGCCTGCCGGAAAACGGGCTGACCCTGCCCGTAAGAATGCAGAGCGAAGAGCAGGAATCCTGCGAATTCTGGGAGGCGGCCATGCACCCGCGCGACCCCAATGCCCCTGCCAAGGCGGCACTTGAGAAAATTTGGAACACGATAAAAACGACCGGAGGGTTTGACCATGAGAAATAAAAGTGGCTTTTTGGTTTTCTGCTTTTCCTTCGTGCCCGGCGCAGGGCAGATGTATCAGGGCTATATGCGCCGCGGGATCTCCATGCTGCTGGCGCTGTGCGCGGCCTACTGGCTGAACTGGTTCAGCAGTGCTTTCAGCATTTTGTGCGGCGTGGTATGGATGGTAAGTTTTTTTGATACCTTTAACCTGCGCAGCCGCATTTTGAGCGGCACGTCGGAGCCGGATGAATTTTTGTTTGACATTAGAAACGGTGATGTGCAGGTATTCGTTCGCCAGCGGCATAAGCTGGTGGGCTGGGGCCTGGTGATCCTGGGCGTATACGCACTGTATAATAAATTCGTGGTAGGCCAGCTGTACTGGTACCTGGAAGACATGGGCCTTTTAGACGGCGTGCTCGGCAATGTATACGCGGTTCTGAACCGCATGCCCGAGCTGGCAGCCTGCGTGGCCGTGATCGTGGTAGGCGTATGGCTGGTAAAGGGCCCTGGCCAGCCCAAAGAAACAGATTACGAAGAGTATAAGCCGCAGGAAGGCGGGGAGGAATGAGCCATGGCTGAAAAACAAGGCGCTGCCCGCTGGGTGGGCAGTGTGAGCCTGGGCCTTTCGCTGATCGCTACAGGGCTTGTGGGGCTTGGCTGCTATTTTATCCCGGGCTTTAACGGCTGGCTGGCCTGCCAGCTATCCCCCATCATGCTGGTGGTGCTGGGCATTGAGGTAATCTGGAGCGGAAACCGCGGCCGAAAGTTTGGCCTTAGCTCTGCCGTCTGCAGCCTCAGCGTGATGGGCGGCTGCGCGGCGCTGAACCTTTTATATGCGCTGCACACAGCCGATACGATGTATATGTATAAGTTTTGTATGTAAAGGCTTTTTTAATAAGCATTCTGCTTCCCCCGCCGTATGGCGGGGGGCTTTGTTTTTGGGGAAGACCTGAAAAATACAGGCAAAACAAAAAGCGCACCGAAACTCGGTGCGCTTTTGTTTTTTGTTTTTGTTGCTTACTGAGCAGCAGCCTTGTTTGCACGGCGAGCCATGCGGCTGATCTTGCGGGCAGCAGTGTTCTTCTTCAGAACGCCCTTGTTCTTGGCCTTGTCGATCGCAGACACAGCAGCGAGCACAGCCTGATCCTTGTCAGCAGCGTTGTCAGCGATGGCAGCGTTTGCCTTCTTGACAACTGTTTTCAGGTTAGACTTGATATCCTTGTTGTGAGCCTGCTCTTTAGCGGACTGCAGAACACGGTCTTTCTGGGATTTAATGTTAGGCATTACGTTCCACCTCCTTGGTACACCCATAACAGTACAAGTAATATTAGCATATATTTTACCGGGGTGCAAGTGGTTTTGCAAAAAAAGTGGCAAAATTTTTGAAATTTTTCCGCTTCGGGCATTGTTTTTGCGGCCATGCATACGAATAGAAAAGCAAACCATGCAAAGGAGGTGCGGCTATGGGCACGGCGGTGATCTTGGCCGAGGCAGCGGGCAGGCTTTTGGCGGCGGGAGCGCTGGCGTTCAGCTTGGTGCATGCCGCGCCGCAGCTGCACTGGGCTGCCCCCATGGCAGGGGCCTTTTTGCAGAATCCGGCGGCCGCGGCGCCGTGCAGGAACAGCACTACGGCACCGGGCAGGGCGAGCGCTATATCCTGCTGGAAAACGGCAGCATCAAAAACTGCACGAGCCTTGCGGCGGCTGAGGTGGCCGCAGCCGCCGCAGCCGGGCTGCCCTTCGGCATAGAGAAAAACGCGGCAGAGCCGCAGGTGCTTATTATGCACACGCATGCCACCGAAAGTTATTTGACCGAAAGCGCGTATTATTACCCGCTGAGCTGGGGCGGGCGCACCACCGATGAAAGCCAGAATATGTGCGCTGTGGGCGAGGCTATGGCCGAGGTGCTGAACGCTGCCGGGGTCAACACGATCCACAATGCGACCCTGCACGATTACCCCAGCTACAATGGCAGCTATGATAAAAGCCGCGCCACGGTGCAGCAGCTTTTGGCCGAGTACCCCAGCATTAAAGTGGTTTTGGATGTGCACCGCGATGCCATTGAAAAGGACGGCGCGGTGATCGCCCCGGTAAACGGCGAGGGAGCCGACAAAACCGCGCAGGTAATGGTGATCTGCGGGTGCGACAAGGGCGGCAACCTGCCGAATTTTAAACAGAATCTGGCCTTTGCCGCCGCCTGGCAGAACCAGATGGAGGCTGATACGCCCGGCTTTACCCGCCCCGTGCTGTTTGATTACCGGTTTTATAACCAGGATCTCACCACCGGCAGCCTGCTGATCGAGGTGGGCGGCCACGGCAACACGCTGGCCGAGGCAGTTGCGGCCGGGCAGAAGGCGGCGGCTTCTTTGGCAAAATTGCTGTTGGCCGATTGACAAATGCGTGCCCGTGTGGTAATAATAGTAATATTAGGGCGGCGTTTTTGTCCGCCCGCAAAAGCACAGACCGGGAAAAGTACCGCCGGTCGGGCTGGCAAAGAGAGCAGGGATACGGTGAGAGCCCTGCCTGGCCCCGGCGCGAAAGAACACCCGCGAGCTGCAATCTGAACCCGCTTTTTAAAAGGCGGCAGTAGGGGCGCCGCAGGCCCTGCGTGATGGGGCAGCGCTTATTATCGAGCGTGGCAAAAGTGACCGAGCAGATTCGGTAATTTAGGTGGCACCGCGGATCACAGACAGCGATTCGTCCTAAAGCGATTTGGGATGAATGCTGTCTGTTTTTGTTTTAAAAACCAGATACACCATAAATGCAGGCAGTGCATACGCTGTACACCGCGCGCTCAAAGCGGCCCATCCCCCGCAGGCGGCGCGCCCAAACCAGTGGAGGAACTTATGAAAAGAACAGAGATCCGCGAATTGTATTTGCACACTCCCGCCGACGGCACCGAAGTGACCCTGTGCGGCTGGGCCAAGAGCGTGCGCGACAGCAAAAACATCGGCTTTGTGAACCTGAGCGACGGCGGCAGTTTTAAGGGCGTGCAGGTGGTGTTTGAGGCAGCAAAGCTGGATAACTACACCCAGGTGGCCAAGAGCGGCCTTTACACCAGCATGCAGGTAACGGGCAAGGTGGTTTTGACCCCCGGCGCCAAGCAACCGTTTGAAATCAATGCCGACAAGATCGAGATTCTGGGTGTTTGCCCCCCGGAGTATCCCCTGCAGAAAAAGAAGATGAGCATGGAGTTTTTGCGCACCATGCCCCACCTGCGCCCCCGTACCAACACCTTTAACGCTGCCTTCCGCGTGCGCAGCGTTGCAGCATTTGCCATTCACCGCTTCTTCCAGGAAAACGGCTTCACCTATGTGCATACTCCCCTCTTTACGGGCAGTGACTGCGAGGGCGCAGGCGAGATGTTCCGCGTGACCACGCTCGACCTCAACAATGTGCCCAAAACCGAGGATGGCCAGGTAGATTTCAGCAAGGATTTCTTCAAGCGCAGCACCCAGCTCACGGTTTCCGGCCAGCTGGAGGCCGAGGCTATGGCCATGGCTTTCGGCAAGGTGTATACCTTCGGCCCTACCTTCCGCGCCGAAGAAAGCTACACCCCGCGTCATGCAGCCGAGTTCTGGATGATCGAACCCGAAATGGCTTTTGCAGACCTTGGCGACTATATGGATACCGCCGAGGCCATGACCAAGTATGTAATCCGCTATGTGCTGGATAACTGCCCCGACGAGATGGCATTCTTCAACCAGTTCTTTGACAAGGGCCTGATCGAGCGCCTGGAACTGGTGGCAAACAGCGACTTCGGCCGCATCAGCTACACCGAAGCTGTAGAAAAATACCTGATGCCCAACAACGATAAGTTCCAGTATAAAGTGGAATGGGGCACCGATATCCAGACCGAGCACGAGCGTTATCTGACCGAGCAGGTATTCCACAAGCCTGTGTTTGTAACCGATTACCCCATGGAGATCAAGAGCTTCTATATGAAGCAGAACCCCGACGGCAAAACCGTGGCCGCAGCCGATATGCTGGTGCCCGGCATTGGCGAGCTGATCGGCGGCAGCCAGCGCGAAGAAAACTATGATAAGCTTGTAAACCGAATGAACCAGCTGGGCCTGGCACAGAAGGATTACGACTGGTACCTGGATCTGCGCCGCTTCGGAACCGTGGAGCATGCCGGCTTTGGCCTGGGCTTTGAGCGCCTGATCATGTATCTCACGGGCATTTCCAACATTCGCGATGTGCTGCCCTTCCCCCGCACCTGCGGCGGCTTCTTTTAATTGAGATCCTGCACATTTTTCAAGGCGGCCCCGGCGGGCCGCCTTTTTTATCCCCATGAGGAGAACACAAAATTTATGAGTGAGCCTTTTTTGATCGCATCCCCTCTTTTGGATTGGTTTTATAAAAATCACCGCGTGCTGCCCTTTCGCAGCGACCCTACGCCTTACCATGTGTGGGTGAGCGAGATCATGCTGCAGCAGACCCGTGTGGCCGCTGCAGTGCCCTATTACGAGCGCTTTATCAAAGAGCTGCCGGATATCCGGGCGCTGGCAGAATGCGGGGAAGAGCGCCTGCACAAGCTGTGGGAGGGCCTTGGCTATTACAGCCGCGTGCGCAATCTGCAAAAGGCGGCTAAGATCGTGTGCGAACAATACGGCGGGCAGCTGCCGGGAGACCTGGCAGCGCTCAAGGCCCTGCCCGGCATTGGAGATTACACGGCCGGTGCCATTGCCAGCATCGGCTTTGGCATTCCGGCCCCGGCGGTAGACGGCAATGTGCTGCGCGTGTTTGCGCGCTTATATAACGATGAGGGCGATATCATGCAGCCCGCCGTGAAAGCAGCCACGACCCAAAAGGTGATGGCGCAGCAGCCTGCCGATGCCCCCGGCGATTTTAACCAGGCCCTTATGGAACTGGGCGCGCTGGTATGCACCCCCGGCCAGCCCGGCTGCGGGGGCTGCCCGCTGCGAAAGCTGTGCCTGGGCTTTCAGGCGGGCGACCCGGCCCGCCTGCCCATGAAGGCCCCCAAAAAAGAGCGCAGGCAGTGCCAGCTTACCCTGGCTCTGGCGCAGAATGAAAGCGGCAGCTGGCTTTTGCAAAAACGCCCCGAGCAGGGCGTGCTGGCAGGGCTGTGGCAGCCGCCGGTGCTGGCAGAAGCAGCACTTTCTGCACCCGAGGCGCTGGCCCAAATGCAGAAATGGCTGCCCGGTGCAGCGCTTTTGGAAGAAAAGCCCTTAAAGGCCAAGCATATTTTTACGCACTTGGAATGGCACATGACGGCCTATGTGTTCCGCGTGCCGGAGCAGCCTGCCCCCGAGGGCTGCGTTTGGGCTACCGCCCAGCAGCTGCAGCAGGAGTATACCCTGCCGGGGGCATTTAAGAGCCTGCGCAAAAGAATGTTGTAAAACAGCCGAAAACAGGATATAATAAAAACACCTTGAAAAAGGAGGGTCTTGCTATGCTTTTTCTTGCAGCCAAAGCAGCCGCCGGTGCACTGGCGGGGGCCCGCCTTGTTACGGCAGGCGCCCGCGCAGAACGCAAGGTGCAAAAAATCAAACAACAACTGGACCGGCGGCTTTACCCGGCCAGAGCAAAGGAGAATGAGATCATTATGAAAAAGTCTACTTTTGGTGCCATGGTAGTTGGTTTGGCCGCCGCCACGGGTGCGCTGGCCGCCGGTGCAATTTATCTTTACCGCCGCGAAAAAGAGCTGGATGAATACGAAAAGCTGCTTTTCAGCGATGAATTCAATGATTCCGTTCCCGAAGAGAACAAGGACGAAGAAAACGAGCCTGAGGTCGAGGTAGAGATCTCTCTGCAGCCCGCTGAGGATGAAGAAAAGCCTGTGGATACAGCCGAGGCTCCCAAGGCGGAAGAGCCCGCCGAGGAAGAAAAGCCCGAGAGTGAGCAGGCATAACTTTGCTGTTTTCTGCCCCGGAGCGCCCGCCGTTTGGCAGGCGCTTTTTTGTTTGTCGGGGCCAGCAGAAAGCTGTGTAAAATTGCGGTAAAAGCAGTTGAAAAAACGGCCCCGCTGTAGTATGATAACGGGGCAAAAACATTGCGAAGGGAGAACTGCCCATGCAGACCAAAAACTACCAGCAAGAGATCGTTCAGCTGATCCACAGCGGCCTGCCGCAGGCAGAGCTTGCCGAAAAGCTGTCGAACTATCACGAAAACGATCTGGCCGATGCTCTTACGGCCCTTACCCCGGCTGAGCGCCTGGCGCTGTATCCGGTGCTGGGGGTCGAGCGTGTAGCCGAGATATTTTCGTATTTAGACGATGCCGAGCCTTACTTAAAAGAGCTGCCCGCCGCCAAGGCCGCCGAGTTGGTTTCCAACATGGATTCAGACGATGCCGTGGATGCGCTGGACGATTTGGAGGAAGAAGATAAAAACAAGCTGGTCGGCCAGTTGGATAAGGATTCCGCCGAAGATGTAAAAATGCTGCTCTCGTACAGCGATGACGAGATCGGCAGCAGCATGACCACCAACTATATCTGCATCCACCGCAACATGACCATTCGACAGGCCATGAGCGAGCTGGTAAAGCAGGCCGGTGAAAACGATAATATCTCCACGATCTATGTAGTGGACGAACAGGATAAATTTTACGGCGCAGTCGATCTGAAAGATCTGATCATTGCCCGCGCCGATGACAGCCTGGAAAAGCTGATCGCGCACTCGTACCCCTATGTGACCGACCACGAAAAGATCAGCGACTGTATCGACCGCATCGTAGACTATGCAGAGCGCTCGCTGCCCGTTTTAAATGAGGCGGGATGCCTCGTGGGCATTATCACCTCAGCCGATGTGGTAGAGCTGGTGGACGATGAGCTGGGCGACGATTACGCAAAACTCGGCGGCTTGACCAGCGAAGAAGATTTGAACGAGAGCGTTTGGGAAAGTGTGAAAAAGCGCCTGCCCTGGCTGATCGCACTGCTGTTTTTAGGCATGGCGGTCTCTTCGGTGGTGGGCATTTTTGAATCGGTGGTAGCCGTTTTGCCTATCGTGATCTGCTTTCAGTCGCTCGTGCTGGATATGGCAGGCAATGTGGGCACACAGTCGCTGGCCGTTACCATTCGCGTGCTGATGGACGAAAACCTGACTACCGGCAAAAAGCTGGGGCTTTTGTTTAAAGAAATGCGCATTGGCCTTGTAAACGGCGGCCTTCTGGCTGTGATGGCACTGGTCTTTTTAGGCTGTTATATCCATTTGTTTAAGGGCTACGATTGGGGCCACGCCTTTTTAATCTCGGGCTGCGTGGGCGTTTCGCTTATTGTGGCGATGGTAGTTTCCAGCCTGGTAGGCACTGTGATCCCCATGTTTTTCCATAAGGTCAACATTGACCCCGCCGTTGCCTCCGGCCCGCTGATCACCACCGTGAACGATTTGGTGGCTGTGGTGACCTATTACGGCTTGGCGCTGGTATTTTTAATCGACATTTTTCATATTGCGTGAAGATTCACACCTTACGATAAACAAAGCCCCACTTTGCCTTGTGCGAAGCGGGGCTTTTGGCTTGCAGATCAAAAATAAACGCTGATCCATTCCTGCAGGCGGCACCAGGCCGCATAGGCCAAGATCAGCCCGGTGGCCAGCAGCAGGCGCGCCAAGACCCATTTAAGCTTTTTCATGCAGACCGCCCCCTGCACTATGCTATGCGGGGGGCGGCTTTTGGGTGTGCGTATTAAGCGGTATAAAAAGATTTACCGCCGCTGCAAAATGGCATCCAGCAGCTGGCCGGCCACCTCGGCCTTGCGCATCAGCGGCAGCTCAGCAGCGCCGTCGGCAGTGATGAGCGTTACCACATTGGTATCCACGCCAAAGCCCGCACCGGCCACTTTGAGGTTGTTGGCAACCACCATATCCAGCTTTTTCTTCTGCAGCTTGGCAGCAGAATTTTCCAGCATATTTTTGGTCTCCATGCTGAAGCCGCACACAAACAGGCCCTTGTGGCGGTGCTCGGCCACCCAGCCCAGAATGTCCTGTGTGCGCTCCAGCTCCAGCGTGTTCATATCGCCTGCGGCGGTTTTCTTGATCTTATCATCGGCCACATGCGCGGGGCGGTAATCGGCCACAGCGGCAGCTTTGATAAGAATATCTGTGCCGTCCAGCTTTTCAGCCACGGCGTTGAACATATCCTGCGCGGTGGTGATGGGCACAAGCTCTACAAACGGCGGCGGCGCAATGGATACCGGGCCGCTGATCAGCGTGACCTCGGCACCGCGCAGCATGGCCTCGCGCGCAATGGCATAGCCCATGCGGCCCGAGCTGTGGTTGGTCAGATAGCGCACAGGGTCCAGCGATTCCTGCGTGGGGCCGGCCGTTACCGTAACATGCAGCCCGGCCATATCCTTGGGGCGGGCCAGCTCGCGGTAAATATAATCCAACAGAACTTCCTCCTTGGGCAGGCGGCCTGCACCCTTATCCTTGCAGGCCAGCACGCCGCTCTCACTGGGAATAATGCCGAAGCCGTATTTTTCCAGTGTGGCAATATTATCCTGCGTGATGGGGTTTTCCAGCATGCCGGTGTTCATGGCAGGGCTTACCAGCTTGGGGCACTTGGCAGCCAGCACCACGGTGGTGAGCATATCGTCTGCAATGCCGTGCGCCATTTTGGCGATCACATTGGCCGTGGCCGGGGCAATCAAGATCAGATCGGCGGCCTTGGCAGTTTCAATGTGCGTAACTTCAAATTTAAAGTCGCGGTCAAAAGTATCCACCATGCACTTTTGGCCGGTGAGCGTTTCAAAAGTAAGAGGGGTAATAAACTGGGTAGCGTTTTTGGTCATGATCACGCGAACCTCGGCCCCGGTTTTGCGCAGGGCGCTGGCTACATTTGCCATTTTATAGGCTGCAATGCCGCCGGTAATGCCCAGCACTACGCACTTGCCTTTTAAGTTTTCCATTTGCTGCCTCCATTTTATTGGTAAGAGGATAAAACCCTCAAAAAATTCTTTTGATTCAGTATACCAAGCCAAGAAAAATATTGCAACCTGAGAGGGAAATCTTTATAATGAGAGAGAATTTATAAAAACACCCTCAGATTGGGCCGGGCCCAACCGTTTTGGCGGGCACCGGCATGGAGGAATGCAATATGATCCTGGCCATCGATATTGGCAACACCACAATCAGCTATTCGGGGCTTATCCCGCAAGAGGGGGCGTTTGCCCCCGCCTTTACCGCCAAGCTGGATACCCACCCGGTGCTGACCGGGCAGGAATATCTGGCCCGCGTGCAGAAAAAGCTGAACGAGTTTGCCCCCGCGGCAAAATTTGACGGCGCTATTCTGGTAAGCGTGGTACCAGACGCCGAAGAGCCCATGGCATACTGCGCGCGCATGATCACGGGCAGGGTCCCGCTGCGCGTTACCTGGCAGAACTGCGGGCTTTCGATGGCAGTGGATAACCCTGCCGCCGTGGGGCGCGACCGTTTGGTGGATGCTTTCTGGGCCTCGGTCAATCTGCCGCTGCCCGCCGTAACGGTGGATATGGGCACGGCTACCACCTTTAATGTGATCGGCCGGGGCGGCGTATTTTTGGGCGGCATCATCGCCCCGGGCCTGGCTACCGGCCTGGATGCATTGAGTGCCAAAACCGCGCAGCTGCCGCCCATCGACCTTGTAAGCCCCGGCCATGCCATTGGCCGCAATACGCTGGAATGTATGCAGATCGGTGCGGTAACAGGCGCGGCAGCCATGATCGAGGGCATTGCCGAGCGCGTGGAGGCCGAACTGGGCGAGCCGGTCTCGCTGGCAGTTACCGGCGGCCTGGCACACTGGACTTCGCCGCTGATCCGCCGCGAACACACCTATGTGCCCGAGCTCTTGCAGCAGGGTCTTGGCCAACTGTATGCCCGCCTGAGCGGGCAGAATTGAACCTTACAGCAAAGCCCCCCGAATTTTTTCGAGGGGCTTTTTTGGGCCTTTTTACAAAAATTCGCGCCAGCGGTCGGAAGCGCTTTCTTCAAACTGCTCCAGTTCACGGGCCAGCTTTTGGGCACTTTCCCCGGCGGCGGGGTTATCGCGCCTTGCCATCACACAGCCGGTCACGCCCTGTGCGCAGCCCTCGGCCAGCATCTGTGCCAGATTGCGGTTGCTGGGGTCGGTGCGGGCTTTCAGCTGGATACCGGCATCCATGCACAGGCGGCTCATAATGCCGGGCTCGCTTTGCTGCTGCCCCATATTCTGCAAAGCACGCTATGCCTCATTTTGAAAATGCCGATATTTTTTCTGCTGGGCGGTCATCTCGGCCTTCATGGCGGCATCCGGGGTGAGCGGCAAAAGCTGCTCAAGCGCGCTGCAGGCATTTTCGGCATTGCGCGCCACACGGTCATACAGCTGGGCATCCTGTGTGGGGGTGCCTGCGCCGGAATAAGATTGCATAAAAAATCAGCCTCCTTTGGGCAAGAGTATACCCAAAGGGGGCTGAGGTTATGTATATGGCTTTGTTTACTCCGATACCAGGCAGTCGCCGCCCTGCTCGCGGGCCTTGCGCAGGCGGGTATCCAGGATATTGGCGTTGCTCTCCCAGCTGCCGCCCTCGCTCCAGTCGGCTGTGGCAATAGACATCGTAAACTTTACGCGCTTGTAAATGTCTACCACACACTCCTTGCGGGCCGAGGCATACAGCTCTTTCATCCATTCCACAAAGGCGGCGTAATCGCGACCCTCGCAACTGAGCACTACGCAGCTGCCGCCCAGCTTGGCTACCAGGCCGTCACGCACCTGCATGTTGATCTGCTGCTTGAGCAGGCTCACCACATAGCCCAGCACCATATCTACTGCGCCGCGGCCGTATTGGTCGTGAATGTGGTTCAGGCCGTCTACCGATACCTCGGCAAAGCACACATTGGTGCCCTGCGCGGTTTTTTCCTTTACCATACCGGCGTACACAGTATCCAGATATTCGCGGTTGAAGGCACCGGTCACATAGTCGCGGTATACATTGCGATTCACTTCCTGCAGGCTGCGGGCGGCGGCCTGCATACCGGCCTCGTCCATCGAGAGGCTCTCGGTCATCACGGCCTTCAGGCTCAGCACCAGCTCGCGGCCTTCAACCTGCAAATAATGGCACTGCAGCTCTTTGGTGTGGCCGTTCTGGGTCATGATGCGGCTCACGCGGCGCTTTTCGTGCAGGCAGCGCAGGTCAGTGTGTGGGCCGTGTGCCAGGTTATCCTCCCAGTAGTCGGGGTAATCCCGCACGGGCTGCAGGGTCTGGGGGTCCAAGATCTTGCGGGCCTGCACATCCAGCAGGCAGACCTCATTAAAAAAGTTTTCCAGTATGCCGATGGTCTGGTTGAGCTCGGCAATCGTGTATGCTGTTTTCATTCTTTTTTCCTCTTGGCTTTCCCGCTGGGGGCAAGCTTTCTTACCATATACAAAAAGATCTATCACTTATCCTGCGGCTGCCTGTTTTACAGGCGCAGGTAGGTTTCTGTCAATTCGCGCATTTCCTTTGCCAGTGCCGGGGTGCAGGCGCCGGGGCTCTGCCGCCAGCACCAGTTGTTCTCTACGGTGCCGGGCGTATTGATGCGCGCCGAAGCGCCCAGCTCCAGCCAGTCTTGCAAAGGGATCACCGCCAGCTTGGCCGGGCTGGCCAGCGCTGCGCGCACGATAGCGCGTACCTGGCTCTCGCCTGCTGCGGGCGGCATATAGCGCTGGGCAAACCGGCGCTCCTTTTCGGGGGCTGTCTGCAGCCAGTCAGCCAGTGTAGTGTTATCGTGCGTGCCGGGGTATACCACGCAGTTTTTCGTGTGGTTATGCGGCAAAAAGTCGTTTTCTCCACCGGAAAAAGCAAACTGCAGCACCTTCATGCCGGGGAAAAGGCTGTCTTTCAGCAGTTGGCGCACAGAGTCTGCGCTTTCGCCCAGATCTTCGGCGATCACAGGCATCGGGCCGATAGCGTGCTGCATAGCCTCAAAGATCGCAAGACCCGGGCCTTTTTCCCATTTGCCCTCGCGGGCGGTCTTAGCCCCGGCGGGAATAGCCCAATAAGTATCAAAGCCCCTGAAATGGTCAAGCCGGATCAAATCAAAGGTGCGCAGCGCGCTGCGCATGCGGCGGATCCACCAGGCATAGCCGGTGGCCTTATGCGCGTCCCAAGCGTACAGAGGGTTACCCCAGTGCTGGCCGTCTGCGCTGAAAAAATCGGGCGGGCAGCCCGCCACGCGGGTGGGAAAGCCCTGTGCATCCGTTTCAAACAGCTCTCTGCCGGCCCAGGCATCGGCAGAATCGGCCGAAACATAAATGGGCATGTCCCCCATAATCTTTATATCCAAGGCAGCGGCTTTTTGCTTTAAGGCCTGCCACTGGCGGTCAAACTCATACTGCACAAAGCGCTGGTATTCCAGCTCTTCGGCCTCGGCCTTATATACCTCAGCCAGCGCCTCGCTGCTGCGGCTGCGCTGTGCCTCGGGCCAATGCTGCCAGTCTCTGCCGCCGTTCCGGCGCTTCAGGGCCATGTATAAAACATAGTCCTCCAGCCAGTCTTTTGTGAGGCACAAAAAGGCGTTGAAATCTTCATCGCGGTGGGTATCATACCCCGGCACCGGGCGGCGGGCACGCCAAGCGGCATAGGCCCGGCGCAAAAGCGCTTCATGGCTGGCCTGTACCTTGGCGTAATCGATGCGGTCTGCATCCTTTCCAAAGTCGAGGGAGGCAAGCTCGCTCTGCTGCAAAAGCCCGTCCTCTGCCAAAAGGTCAAGATCGATCAGATCGGGGCTGCCTGCAAAGGCGCTGGGGCTCTGGTAAGGGCTGTTGGCACTGCCGGTAGGGCCAACGGGCAGTATCTGCCACACGCGCTGCCCGGCCTCATGCAGAAACTGCAAAAAGCGATAGGCAGGCTGGCCCAGGCTGCCGATGCCGTACCCGCCCGGCAGAGAAAAGACCGGCATCAAAACACCGCTGCTGCGCTGCAAATAATACTGCTGCATAACTGCCCCTCCCCACGCCTTGCAGCCCGTGCGATTTACTGCTGTAAAACAGAAAAGCACCACACACTGCCAGATGGTACTATTATAATCAAAAGCACTGATTTTTTCCAGCTTTTTTGCACTGCCGGGGGTATCTTTTACATTATCACCAATTCAGCCCCCGCCCAGAGGGCTTTTTTAGGCTTTTTTCAGGCTGCCGCCCCGGAGCATGCTGCAAAAAACGCCTTTTTCTTGTGCTTTTCCGGCTTTCATGCTACAATAAAATGTCTATTGATTGATTTGTTTTGCGAGAAAGAAAGGTTGGGTAGATCATGCTGCAAACCGAACGCCTGTACCAGCAAGACTCCTTTTGCCGCAGCTTTACGGCACAGGTGCTTTTGTGCGAGCCGGTAAAGGGTGGCTTTCACGCTGTGCTGAGCCGCACGGCGTTTTTCCCCGAGGGAGGCGGCCAGCCGTGCGACCTGGGCACACTGCAGCCTCAAAACGGCCCGGCGGCCGAGGTGCTGGATGTGCAGGAAACAAACGGCATGGTGCTGCACACGCTCGACCGTGCCCTGCCCGTGGGTGAAACCGTTACCGGCTCGCTCAACTGGGAGCGCCGCTGCGATGCCATGGAGCAGCACAGCGGTGAGCATATTCTTTCGGGCCTTTTGCATACGCTGTTTGGTGCCGAAAATGTAGGCTTTCACATCGGCCCTGACCAGGTGCGCATGGATATGAGCGTAGAGCTCTCCCCCGTGCAGCTGGCCCGGGCAGAGGCCAGGGCCAACGCCATCGTGCGCGAAAATGTGCCGGTGCTGGTCACAGTGCCAAGCCCCGAGGAGCTGGCGCATATCACCTACCGCAGCAAAAAAGAGCTGGAAGGCCCGGTGCGCATCGTAGAGATCCCCGGTGCGGATGTATGCGCCTGCTGCGGCACGCATGTGCAGAGCACGGGCCAGATCGGCCTTATCAAGATTTTGACGCACCAGAACTATAAAGGCGGCACCCGCCTGATGATCGCCTGCGGCGGGCGCGCCTTTGCGGCCCTGGCTGCCGAGCATGAGGCACTTACCGAGGCATCGCAGCTGCTGAGCGTTAAGCTGCCTGAGGTGCCCAGCGCTTTAGAGCGCCTTTTGGCTGAAAACCAGGCGCTGAAAGCGGCCCGCGCCGAAGCCGAAAACCGCTGGTTTGCAGCGGTGGCTGCGGCTGCCCCGGCGGGCAGGCCGTTTTGCTGCGAGGCCCCGGGCCTTTCGGGTGACAGCCTGCGCCGCCTGGCGCTGGCCGTTGCCGGGCAAACGGGCGCTGCGGCTGCCGCGCTCTGCCCCCGCGCCGAGGGCGGCTTTGCCTATGCGCTGGCCCCGGCCCCCGGCGGTGATGCCCGCCCGCTGGCAAAAGCAATGAATGAAGCCTTTGCAGGCCGCGGCGGCGGCAAGCCCGCTTTGTGCCAGGGCAGCCTTGCGGGCGGCAATGCAAACGAAATACAAAAACTTTTAGAAAACACAACGGAGAACTGATGTTATGAGAATGCGATTCAAACCCTATGCCCGCCCCGAACTGCTGGCCTGCGATTTTCATGTGCATGAGCCCCTTACCATGCAGGGCAAATGGCGGCAGAGCTATGCCCGCCCCGAGCAGCCTTTGTATCTTGAGCTTGGCTGCGGCAAGGGTGGCTTTATCAGCCAGCTGGCCTGGCAGCACCCCGATATCAACTATCTGGGCATTGATATGACCGATAAGGTGCTGATCCTGGCAAAGCGCAAGGTAGAGGCGGCCTACGCCGAGCACAACATGACCCCCGACAATGTAAAGGTATGCACCTTTGATATCGAGCGCATCGCCAATGTATTTGCCCCCAGCGACCGCGTGGGCCGCATTTATATCAACTTCTGCAATCCCTGGAGCAAAAACAGCAGCAAGAAAAAGCACCGCCTTACCCATGGCCGCCAGCTGCTGAGCTACCGCAATTATTTAGAGGACGGCGGAGAGATCTGGTTTAAAACCGATGATGACGATTTGTATAACGATACCCTCAAATATCTGCCTGCCTGCGGCTTTGAGATCACCTGGCAGACCCGCAATCTGCACGAAAATGAGCCCAGCTGGAACCTGCGCACCGAGCACGAGGGCATGTTTACCGAGCAGGGCATTCCCATCAAGGCACTCATTGCCCGCAAGCTGCCGGACGGTGAAGGCGTGATCACCTGGACGAAAGCACTGGAAAAGAGCATCGACGGCCCGTTTTTAAACGAAGAGCAAAAGTAAGGCGTGTATTTTTTGCCATTTGCCGGGCAAGCTAACGGCATAACTCTTTTGCAGGAGGTTTTTTATGACGATCACAAGCCCCTTGCAGGCATTCAGCCTGTTTTTTGTGTACAGCTTTCTGGGCTGGTGCGTGGAGGTGGCATTCCATGCCGTTACCCAGGGCAAGCTGATCAACCGAGGCTTTTTAAACGGCCCGGTCTGCCCAATTTACGGTTTTGGTATGCTGAGCATTCTGGCGCTGCTCGCCCCGCTTGAAAATCATCTGCTGTGGCTGTTCTTGGGCGGCATGGCCGTTACCACACTCATTGAGCTGGTGGGCGGCTGTGCGCTGTATAAGCTGTTTCATACCCGCTGGTGGGATTATTCCGACCTGCCGCTCAACCTGGGCGGCTATATCTGCGCACAGTTCAGCCTTTACTGGGGCATCGGCACGCTGCTGGTTATTAAAATCGTGCACCCCACCGTGCTTTTAATGCTGCACCTGGTGCCGGGCACGGTGCAGGCTGTGCTGTGTGTGATTTTTGGCATCACCTTCCTGGCAGACATCGGCGTTTCGGCCAGCACTGCCGTTGGGCTGGATAAGCAGCTGCGCGAGCTGGATGATATTCGCACCGGCCTGCGCAAAACCAGCGATATGCTTACCGAAAAGATCGGCACTACCGCCATGACAGCCGATGAGCTGCTGGACGAAAAGCGCCTGCAGCTGATGCTGGCTAAGGCCGAGGGGCTGGACGGCCTGGAGAGCTGGCGCGATGAGATCGAGGCCCGCGCGCGAGAGCTGCGCGGGCGCCGTGATGCGGTGCTGGATAAGGTGCGCGGCAATGCCTGGTTTGGCGAGGGCCGCCTGCTGCGTGCTTTTCCGGGGGCGCACCGCAGCAAGGAAGAAAGCAATGTTTCGCTTATCCTGCTGCGTGCTGAGCTGCAGCGCACCCGCTTAGAGCTGGCCCGCACGCAGAGCGAGCTGGCCAAGGCAAAGGCCGAGCTGGAAAGCCTGCGCAAGGCGCAGTAAAGTATAGAGTTTTACATATTCATTAAAAAATCAAAGAAATTTATGAATTTCAAAAGGCGCAGGGCAAAAGCTACACTCTGCGCCTTTTTCATTATCATGTGATATTCTGGCATATTTTAGGGCTATAACGCCCTGGGCGCTAACCCTTAGCTTGATAATGACCAACAAAAACTATAGCGACTTGTGCAAAACTGTAGTACACTGTGTACAATAGCAGTGGCGAGGAGGCTGCTTATGGACCGTTACGATATCAACTTAAAGCATTTGGCTTATTTTATCAAGGTGGCCCGGCTAGGCTCTATCAACAAGGCGGCGCAGCTGCTTTACATATCGCAGTCGCACCTGGGAAAGATCATTCATGATCTGGAAGAAAACGTTGGCGCGCCGCTTTTGAACCGCAGTCGGCAGGGCGTTACCTTAACGCCCGAGGGAGCCGCTTTTTTAGAAAAAGCCATCATGATTCTGCAGGAGATGGAAAGCCTGCATTTTCACCCACAGCCTACCGGCACACAGCCCGAAACGCTTTCGGTCTCCATGACCAAATTTTCGCATGTGATGGAAAGCTTTATCAGCGTAGTGCAAAAGTACAGTGAGCAGCCGGAATTCACGCACCGCCTTTACGAGGGCCAGGTGGATGAAGTGATTGATGATGTGCTTGCACAGCTGTGGGGCTCAGATTTTTCGCTTAGCCGTTTCGGCGGCAAAAAAGAGATTTTTGTAACGGGCCGCGCCTCTTTAATGAACCTTATTTCGCAAACCGATTTTTACAGCATTGGCATCCACGATTTTGATAAACAGCTTTCCGGTTTCAGCGCGGTCTCGCTGCCCATTCCCGGGTGCGAGATCGTAATGGAGTTTGGCTATATCACGCTGAACGGCGTGCCTATTTCACAGATCGGGCAGAATTTTCTGCGTGAGGTGAAAATTGCTCTCAGCCGTGCGCAGCAGCCAAACCCGGGCTGATCTCCGGTGGCTTTTTGAAAGGAAGTACCAAATATGATCCAGCAGCTTTTGCAGCAGGCCCTGGAAGTGGGCCGCCCCTATATTCAGCAAGGCGAGGTGGCTACCTATATCCCCGAGTTGGGCAATGCCGATAAAAACAAGCTGGGCATCTGTGTGCGTACGCCGGACAGCTCGATCTATTCCTGCGGCGATACGCACGACCGTTTCAGCATTCAGAGTATCTCTAAAGTGATCACATTGGCTGCGGCTTTGGAGCTGTGCGGGTTTGATACCGTGTTTGAAAATGTGGGCATGAAGCCCTCGGGCGATGCCTTCAATTCACTGCTCAAGCTTGAGATATCGGGCAGCCACCCGTATAACCCCATGATCAACTCGGGGGCCATTGCAGTGGCCAGCTATACCCAGCCCAAGATCTCGTTTGCCAACATGCTGGCGTTCACCCGGCAGCTCTGCCATGACGATGGCATCGTGCTGGATGAAAAGGTGTATCACTCCGAAATGGAAAATGTAGCCCGCAACCGCGCCATTGCCTATTTGCTGGAAAGCAAGGGCGTGATCAAGGGCAATGTAGAGCTGGCACTCGATTTTTATGTGCGTATGTGCTCGCTGAGTGTTACAGCGGAAAGCCTGGCAAATCTGGGGCTGCTTTTGGCCAATGACGGTGTGGATATTCTGGGGGGGCGGCCGCCTGCTGGAATCCGATACTGTGCGTGTAGTTAAAACCATCATGCTCACCTGCGGCATGTATGATGGCTCGGGTGAATTTGCCGTGCGGGTGGGCCTGCCCACAAAAAGCGGCGTAGGCGGCGGATTACTTTCGCTGGCTGACGGCAAAATGGGCATCGGCATTTACGGCCCGGCGCTGGATGCCAAGGGCAACAGCATTGCGGGCGAGCAGATGCTGCGCTACCTTTCAGCACAGCTGCACTTACATTTATTTGACGGATGTCGAAAAGCCGGGTAAAGTAGAAGAAATTGCTGCTTTATCTGCAGTTTTTTAAATTTGATATTTAGGAGGTGCTGCCCCGCAGTTTCCCGCATCTCAAAGGCAAGCCTTTTGAGAAAAGAAAAAGAGTAGAAAACGAAGAAAAGGAGATTTTCCCTATGTACGATTTATACGGAGCATTGATCGGAAACTTGAGCAACTATTTATACAGCTATATCCTGATCATTCTTTTGGTCGCAGGCGGCATTTATTTTACGATCCACACAAAGTTTGTGCAGTTCCGCTATTTAAAAGAATCCCTCAAGGTGGTTTTGGCCCCTAAAGAAGACGATAACTCTATTTCTTCTTTCCAGGCACTGATGGTTTCCACGGCTTCCCGCGTGGGTACCGGCAACATTGCAGGCGTTTCCACCGCTATCTGCCTGGGCGGTCTGGGCTCTATCTTCTGGATGTGGCTCACCGCACTGCTGGGCATGGCCACTGCCTTTGTAGAAGGCACCATGGCCCAAATCTATAAGCGCCGCTCAGATGATGGCGGCTGCTATGGCGGCCCCTCGTATTATATCGATTAGGCTTTGGGCAAGCACTGGCTGGGTGTTTTGTTCGCCGTGTTTATGATCCTCACCTACATGGTGGGCTTTAACCTGGTGGTATCGTTCAACATTGCCGATGCCTTCCGCACTTTCCCCATTTACGAGGCACTGGGCTCTGCCACTACCTGGGTGATCGGCATTGTGCTGGCTGCGCTGTTCTTCCTGTATATCAGCGGCGGCGGCAAGCAGGTCGCCAAGATTACTGAGAAGCTGGTTCCCATTATGGGCGCTTTGTACATTCCGCCGATGTGCTCATGGGCTTTATGGCGCTTATCAATGTGCCTGTGATCTTTGTGCTGCTGAAGCCCGTGCTGAAGTGCCTCGAAGACTACACCGCTCAGAAAAAGGCCGGTAAAGACCCTGTTTTCAAGGCTTCTACCATCGACCTCAAAGAAAAGGTGGATTTCTGGCAGTAAGCGCTGCCCCATAAAGCGGCATATATTCTTTTTCCCTTCCCATATACAGCACGCCGGGCGGCAGATCATCACGGTCTGCCGCCCGGCGTGCTTGTTCTATTTCATCAATAGTTTTTTACATGTGGATAATGCCCAGCACATTGGCAATCGAGCTTAAAAGAATGATCAGAATGCAAATGGGGGCCAGATACTTCATAAAGTTGTGATACAGCTTTTTGCGGTGGAACACCGAGGAGTATTCCACTTCGTCGTCGATTTTTTGAAAGCCGACTACCTTTAAGATCAAGAAGCAGGTAGCCAAAGCAGCAATGGGCATCATGATCGAATTGGTAAGAAAATCGAAGAAATCCAGGATCTGCATACCAAAAAGCAGCACACCGTCCCAAATGCCGTAGCCCAGCGCGGAGCAACTGCCCATCACCACCATCACCACGGCCATCAGGGCGCAGCAGGCAGGGCGGCTCCAGTGCAGCTCGTCCTCAAAAGTGGAAACGCTGGTTTCCAAAAGCGAGATCGCACTGGTAAGCGCCGCAAAAAAGAACATCAAAAAGAACGCAATGCCTACAAGCGTGCCAATGCCCATGCTGTCAAACACCTTGGGCAGCGTGATAAACGCCAGCGAGGGGCCTGCCTGCAAATTTTCCAACGTGCCGCCCGAAAAGGCAAACACGGCGGGAATGATCATAAGCCCGGCCAGTATGGCAACGCCGGTATCAAAAAATTCTACCTGAGCGGTGCTTTTTTCAATGTCCACTTCTTTGTTCATATACGAGCCGTAGGTGTATAAAATGCCCATGGCGATCGAAAGCGAATAAAACATCTGGCCCATGGCGGCTACCACCGTCATGATAGAAAAGCTTTCAAAATGCGGCACCAGAAAATATTTTACGCCCTCCCACGCACCGGGGCGGGTAACAGAATACAGCATCACAAATATGGCCAGCAAAATCAGCGCGGGCATCATCACCTTAGAAACACGCTCCACGCCGTTTTTCACACCCGCCAGAATTACAAAAAATACGAGCGCTGTGAATAAAAGAAACCAGAATTCTACCCCGGCGCTTTCACCGATAAAGCTGCCGAAGTAGCCGTCCTGTGCCAGGGCCGAGCCGCCGCCGCGCACATATTCCACCAGATATTTCAGCACCCAGCCGCCGATCACGCTGTAATACGGCACGATCAGCATGGGAATGATCGCATTGATCCAGCCGCCGAATTTAAACGGGGCCGATTTGCCAAACGCGGCAAAGGCGCCCACCGGGCTTTTGCCGGTCATGCGGCCCAGCGCGGTTTCCGATACGATCAGCGCATAGCCAAAGGTGACCATAAGCACAAGATACACCAGCAAAAAAATACCGCCGCCGTATTTTGCAGCCAGATACGGAAAGCGCCAGATGTTGCCAAGGCCCACGGCCGAGCCTGCCACCGACAGCACATACCCGATGCGGCCGGTAAACTGGCTGCGGCTCAAATGCCCGCCATTCGATTTCTGCTCCATGAGATCTCCTCCTGCAGCCGGGGCATACCGCCGCCGGTGCTGTTTTACATTACTACACCTAATAATACTCGTTTGCCCAGCGCGGCCAAAATGGCTGTGTCGGGCAATTCTATAAGCATACCATGCTTTTTTCCTATAAACAACCAGGTTGAATATCCTTCGCCCAGCCCGCAAACAAAATTAAAATAATTCACTGTATATGGCCCGGCCAAAAGGCAGGGCTGAATTTTGCACCAGGTTTTTAAATCCGGTCGGCCAGGTACTTTTTATACCATGCGGGCGGTGGCAGAGTTTCCAGCTCGGCCCGGTAGGCCGCTTCAAACAGGCCGTACAGCTGGTTGTAGGTACGCCCTCCGGCAAGAATGCTTTTTAAAAGCGCTGTGCTCAGCGGAATGATCTTCATGCCTTTTACGCACTGGCGTTCGTCCTGCTCTATATAGTACGGCATACTTTTGCGGTAACGAAAATCAGTCAGCACATTATAATCCAGGTGCGGTGTGGCAAACACACAGTAAGAGTATGGGTTGGGCCGCGCGATCAAATGCCGCCCTAAGTGGCGCGATACGGGCTCCATCTCCATGCGGCGCTGGTTGCCCCGGTCGGCCAGGGTAGCCTCCAGCAGCAGTGTGTGAGCCGGGTAGTCGGCGGTAGCCTCGTATTCATACACAATGTCGGCCTCGCCGCCCGCCGCATGGGTCTTGGGCAAAAGGTCGGCATCCAGCGAGAGCTGCATATAGCTTAAAATTTTGCCCCGGCAGCCGCTGATCTTATACCACAAAATGCCCAGCACATATTCAAAAATGGTGGGTACATCTGCATTATCGGTAACAGCCTGCTGAATTTTGGCATCCTCGCGCGCTTCAAACCACTGCAGCAGCTGCAAGAGCTTTTCGCGAGTAAAGCGCGCTTCGATCAGGCGGTGCAGGCGGGCATAGCGCTCGTCCTCCAAAATCTGGCCCGCCGCCTGCAGGCTGGTCACATGGCTGCCAAAATCACGGTTGACCCCGGCGATCACCACGCTTTCATCGGGGGCAAGGGCCGGGCAGATGCTTTCCAGCGGGCAGTTTTCGGGCAGAAGCGGCGAGGGGGCAAAGGCCTGGGCATACAGCTGCGGCATTTTGGCGGTGAAAAAATACCCGGGCAGCAGCGCAAGCTTTACCGTGTCGTCCTCAAACAGCAGAATATCGGCAGTTTTAAAATAGCGCCGGTTCAAATCACGGTAGTCCAGCAGGGTGGCCTTGGCCTTTAAAAGATGCATGACCTTAAAAAAGGCGGTTTTGAACTGCGCTTCGGTCTGCACACCGTCAAACAATGTGGGGCGCAGGCAGGCCGCACCCTTTTTTTGTATCTCTGTAAGGGAGAGCGTGCAGAACAGATATTTTTTCCACAAAGCGCCGATCTTGATATGCTTCAGCTGCCCGAAGGCGCGGCTCAGCGCGGCGGGCTCGTGCCCCAGATAGGCGGCATATAAATGCTGATAGAGCAAAAAATAGGGCCGATCGTATTCGCGGCTTTTGCGGTTCATGCCGATCTCGCACAAAAGCTCTTCGGTCACCGGGCTTTGCAGCAATAGCGAAAGCGCACTTTGATAGTTTTCCTGTGCCATCAGCCGCTCAATAATGATTGCATCGGTCGATTCTGTTTTGCGCAGGATGCCCTGCAAGATCAGCTCAGTGCTTTGGCGGTCGGTACACAGCGGCAAAAGATAGGTAAACTGCTCCATGCTCAGGCTTTTGGCCTGGGTGAGCAGGTATAAAAGCAGAATAAACGGCCGCACGCAGCCGGTGCCCACCGTGCAGCTGGTTTTTAAAAGCTGGGCCAGATAAACCCGGCTGTCACGCGGGATGCCGAAAAACGGATCGCAGGAAAAATCGCCGCTTTCCGCAATTTCCAGCAGCGCCGCACCGGCCGGGGTCAGGCGGCGGGCGGCATCCAGCAGGCCGATATCCGAAAGGCCCGAGGTCTTTTCACGCGCATCCTTGGGCTTGTTGGCGGCATCACCTGTTAAAAAGCCGTGCGTGTGCATAAAGTCGTAATAGCGGCTCTGCAGGGCAGAGTTGGCAGTCCAGCTTTCGGCCCGGTTTTCGGGTAAAAGCCAAAAATCATGCAGCAGCTTTAATTGCAGCTCAATGGTTTTGTTAAAATCCACGGTGCGAAAGCTGGTGGTGCCCATACTCCAGAAAAAGCTTTTGTGGCTGATCTTATTCTGCATGGCGTTCACCTGTGGCGGGGCTGTAATTTACGATCAGCACTTCCTCAGCGCTCGGGGTCTTATCCTTGGTGTGGTAATTGGCATTGCCGTAGCTGTAACGGAGCGGAAGCGCCTCAAATCGCCCCCGGTTCGCGGCCAGCCAGGCCAGCAACAGCTCGTTTTCGCGCCCCTTGCTGCGCAGCACATTAGAAAGCGCAAACCGCACGCCCTGTTTGTGCAGATGCTCTAAAAACCGCAGAAGATCGGCTTCATCGGCTTCGTTCCAGCCGCCGTTTTCGTTATAGGTGGCGCAGGTGATCAGATACGGCGGGTCGGCATACACAAAATCGTCTGTGCCAAGGTGAGAGGCATCATAGTCACGAAAATCGCCGCAGCGCAGCGTGCAGTTCTGCGCCTGCAGGCGGGCCGTAAAATCCAGCAGCTTTTGCTGCATGTTTTTGTTAAAATCGCGCTTGCCTACGGGCAGGTTGAATTCGCCGCGGCTGTTAAAGCGAAGCTGGTTGTTGAAAGCATACACCAAAAGCACAAACAAAAGCAGATAGTGCCTGTCGGTCTCACAGCCTTCGGCGGCTTCGCGGTTAAAATCGGCCCGTAAGGATAAAAACCTTTCTTTGTTATAAGCGCCCAGGCCCTTGGTGCTGGTGCAGCCATAGTGCGCATAGCCGTTTTGGCTTACAAGAGAAAGGCCGTATTTTTCGATCACGGCATAAACCTCGGCCAAGATCTTTTCCGGCGGCAGGCGCTTAAAAACCTGCAGAAGGTGTATCAGCGCAGGGTGTGCGTCGTTATATTCCACGCGCTCGCAGGCAGTGTTGATACCCACATTGCAGCCGCCGCAGAATAGATCGGTAAAGGTGCCGATTTTTGGCGGAAACAGCGGCAGTATCTGGGGCAGAAGGCGGTATTTGCCGCCCGTGTAATTTAAAGGCGATTGGATCATAGTGGCAGAGCCTCGTTAAAAGCAGGTGCACAAAAACAGCCGCTCGGCGTTTTGGGCAATG
Source organism: Gemmiger sp. (assembly GCA_963629755.1). Classification (GTDB taxonomy): domain Bacteria; phylum Bacillota; class Clostridia; order Oscillospirales; family Ruminococcaceae; genus SFIE01. The sequence continues at coordinate 1,056 of CAVGKH010000008.1, read as the reverse complement.
TCTGATTTACCGGCGGTAAAGGGGCGGTAGCTTTCTTCAAATACCTTTACTTCACCCTTTTGGCCAAGAATGCGCAGAATATCCTCGTCTGAAATTTTGGCATTCGAGCGGCAGTTGCCTTTTTCGGCCATGTTGTTGTAAGAAAGCAGAATGTATTTGGCGTTGATATCCCCCACCAGCGTTTCAAAGGCCTTGGCGGCGCTTGTGGTGCAGTAGCGGCTCTTCATGCCGGTGCGGTCCATCTTTTTGGCAACGCCAAACACCTCGGGCTTTTCCCAGCGGGCCACATTTTCCAAAAGATGATAGGCATCACAGTATTGACGCGAGTTATAGGGCGGGTCCATATACACAAGGTCAGCGTGGATGCGCTTTACAAGGTTGTTGGCATCCTCGTTGAAGCACTGGTTTTTTGGGTTGGTGTGCACAGGAGCCTGCGGCACGCTCAGCTCCAGCGGGGCGGCAAACGCTGCGCCCTTGCGGTAGGCATCGTAGTGCCCGCAGGTAACGGCGATCTTATCCATGGCATATAGCAGCGAGGTGACCAAAAGCGCCATTTCGCGCTGGTTCAGCCTGCCCTTTTGGTAGTTTTTCTGAATGTCGGCCCGGATGTAGCCGATCTTGGCACAGTCGCGGCGGCTGAAATAGGTATCGGCAAAATTCTGGGTCATATAATTTTCGCCGCAGCGGGTTTTGGCGTTGTAGGCAGTCACATAGTCGATGATCTTGGCGGGGTCATACTCCTCTGCGCCAAACCAGGCATAGTTGCACAGATAATTGCTGTACATCAGATCGTTGGTAATGATGATCTTATCGGCAAAGGCCGAGGATACCGCCCCGGTGCCCGCAAAAATATCGGCCACCGAAGCTACGGGGCCGCAGTTTTCTTCTACCACGCGCTTGATAAAGGGCAGCAGCCTATATTTATTGCCCAGATACCGCCGGTTATTGATTTGTGATGTTTTATAATGCTTTTCTTGCTCCGCCGACATCCGGTGTGCCCTCCATGCTTTGCTTTGATCTTGTGTATCTATTATACCATAATATAGGTACGATACA
>CAVGKH010000007.1:0-39756 GCA_963629755.1 Gemmiger sp. | reverse complement strand
TTGACAAGGAAAAAACACCTGTAAAATCTATGTGAAAAATCACTGAAAACAGATTTTTACATGCGCAAAATCAAGATAAAAAACAGCCTATAATAGTAAAAATAAACAAAATATATTTTCTTATCGCTTTCAAAAAGCGCATATATTGCGCCAGGCCAAAAATAGTGTGGCTTTCAGGGGGCAGAATATGCGGTAAAATCGAAACAAAAAATGAAAAATATTCACATGCAAAATGAAAAACAGCCGAAAGAATCGTTACTCGTCATCTTCGCCTACAATGGGGGCTGTTTCACCGCCGTGTGCCTGCATGTATGCTTCAAAGCTGGCAAACTTCTGCACGGGGGGCTTGCGGCTGATCAAGATCAGGCCGGGGTCATCGGCGTTCGTTTGTGCGCGGCGGCTGTGTGCGGCGGTCTTGGGCTGCGGGGCCTTCTCGCGCCGCGCAGGTTGCTGGCGCTCGGTGCGGGGCTCTTCGGCGCGGGGGGTAGGCTGTGCCGTGCGGGTCGGCTCGGTCTTTTTGGCATTCTGGCGGGGCAGGGGCTTTTTAGCTTCCGCCTGCGGGCGGCGCGGTTCGGCTTTTTTGGCCTCAGCCTTTTTGGGCTCGTTCTTTTTTACTTCGGCGGCTGCCGGGGCGGCTTCGCTGCGGTCCATGGCGCGGCGGCGACGGCGACGGCGCTTGGCGCTTGCCGAAAGGCGCTTGCCCTCTTCGGCGGGCTGCTGGCGCTCTTGATCTTGCATAGATTCCTCTCTTTCTGGCTGGGCGGGCTGTACCGCTTTGGGGGCCGTGCGTGCTGCACGGGCCGCATGGCGGGCAGGCTGCTGTGGCGCAGGGGCCGGGGCGGCAGCGGAAGAAATACCCTCCCAGGGGTGCCCGGTAATCACCGGGATCTTTTTACGGTTCAATTTTTCAATGCCTGCCAGATACTCGCGCTCTTCAGAGGCACAAAAGCTGATAGCTACGCCATCGGCCCCGGCACGGGCTGTGCGGCCAATGCGGTGCACATAGGTCTCGGGCACCTCGGGCAGGTCGTAGTTGAATACATGAGAAAGCTCGTTGATATCAATGCCGCGTGCGGCAATATCGGTGGCTACCAGCACGCGTGTTTTGCCGGCCTTAAAGCCCTCCAATGCGTTTACGCGGGCAGTCTGGCTTTTGTTGCCGTGAATGGCGGCTGCCGTGATGCCAGCGCGGTTCAAAAGGCGGGCGATACGGTCGGCCCCGTGCTTGGTGCGGCTGAATACCAGCGCGTTTTGAATGCTCTTATCGCGCAGCAGCCAGGCCAAAAGCTCGATCTTCTGCTTTTTCTCTACAAAATACAGCTTCTGGTCAATACGATCCACCGTGCTGGAAACCGGGTCTACTTTTATCACGGCGGGGTCATGCAGCAGGCTGTCAGCCAGCTCTTCGATCTCTTTGGGCATGGTGGCGCTGAACAAAAGGGTCTGGCGGCGGCGCGGCAGCTTGGCAATCACCTTTTTTACATCGTGCACAAAGCCCATATCCAGCATACGGTCGGCTTCGTCCAGAACAAAGATCTCAACGCCGGAAAGATCCACCAGCCGCTGGCTGATCAAATCGTTCAGACGACCCGGGCAGGCAATCAGAATATCCACGCCGCGGCGCAGAGCATCTACCTGCGGCTGTTGGCCCACACCGCCAAAGATCACGGTGTGGCGCAGCTTCAAATGGCGGCCGTAATCGGCAAAGCTTTGGCCAATCTGCAGCGCCAGTTCACGCGTGGGGGTAAGGATTAGTGCCCGAATGCAGGGGCGCTGGGGCACCTGCCCGGCAAGATTCTGCAAAATGGGCAGGGCAAAGGCGGCCGTTTTGCCGGTGCCGGTTTGCGCGCAGCCCAAAAGGTCGCGCCCCTCCAGCACAGGGGGGATCGCCCCGGCCTGAATGGGGCTGGGGGCGGTGTAGCCGGCTTCCTGCACGGCTTTCAGCAGCGCAGGCTGCAGCGGAAGGTCTTGAAATGTCATGAAAATCCCTTGAATTATAACTGATGGTTTAAATTGAAAATAAAATACGATTTGCAATACGCAAAAATAGCGCGGCAGACTTACAGTGTTAATACCTGTGCATCGGCCTGGACGGCAAATTGCGGGTCGATATCGCGGCACTCCATGTAATAGCGCTTTTCCTGCGCATGGCCCATGCTGAAGGTCTTGCGGGGCAGCACGCCGCCCAGTACAACGCCCTTGAACAGATCACTCTTGGCAAACTCGGGCATCAGCAGGCCCACGCCACCCTTTTTGGCAAGGGTGCGCAGGGTATCGGCCCCATGAATGTAATCCACGGCAGCGCCGGCGTGGCTGGCCAGAAAATCGGCCACAAAGGCCTCGGCTGTGCCCACGGTCAGCGGCTCGGCAGGTGTGGCAAAGCCAAGGGTTTGCTCCGCGTCGGTCTCGTCAATCAGGGTCATGGTCTGCTCAGCCTTTTCGCCTGCTTTCAGCCCCAGAGCCTTTTCGTTGCTCCAGGCGGTAAGGGATGCCAGAACCTCCCGGCCGGTGGTGCCAGTCAGCAGGCGGTGGATCGGCTCTATCTGAATGGCGGGCGAGTGTACATTGCACAGCTCTACCAGGCAGAGGCGGGCAGGGTGCGTTTTGCGCTCCTCCTCCGAAAGGGTGGGCTTCAGTTCCTCCCAATAGGCCTTTGCAGTGGCAAGGCTGTGGTTGCCGTCGCCTACGGCCATCATAATGGGGGGCTGCCCGGCGGCAGCGGGATAGCGTGTGTCAAACACAGGCTGGCTGGCAAGGGCTTCCAGCGCGTTCATGGCCTGCTGCTGCAGGGCCGGGTCTTCGATCTGCCAGCCGGCTAGGTGCCCGCCGCCCAGCATAAGGTCAAAGTCATACACGGGCATGTTCTGCTTGCAGGCAGCTGCCAACGGCTCGATCACGGTATTTTCGGCATCGTCCAGCAGCATCATTACATGGGGCAGCTCCAGCACGGCGCCGCGGCGCACAGCCAAACGGGGAGGAATGCGCTCTACCACGGTGTTTTCACTGGGGCGGATCAAGGGCTTTGCGCCCTTTTCGTAGCTGTAATCCTCAAGATCGATGCAGCCCACCAGGCCCTGGCGGATGCTGCCATCCATCTGGGTGCGCTCTACATAGATAAAGCTGGTGGGCTCATGCTTTAAAAGCTGGGTGCGGTATTCCTTCATGTGCTCATGGATCGCAGCAACGCGCCCGGCCAGCTGCTCGGGCGTATCGGTGTTCAAATATACCTCGGGCAAGATCAAATGCAGTGCGCTGGGCTGGCCATGGGTGCATTCCTGCGCCTTCTGCCAATACTCGGGCTCACTGGTAAACTGGTCGCAGGCAATGCAGGCCCAGTCGGCAGGGTCATACTGGCACGAGGGCAGCAGCAGATCGGCCGGTACAAATGTTTTTTCCATAATACCCCTCTTTTCGCGGCGGCTCAGTTACTGAAAAACAGCACTGTCGCCGGTTTTTACCACAATACTTTCCGTTCCGGCAGTTTCGGCGGCTGTCTGTGCAGCGGCAAGCAGTTCGTCTTGATTTTCTGCCTGCTCGGCAGGTAGTGCAATCACCAGGCGCTTTACGCCAAGATCGCTGTAAACGCCGCCCAAAGCCGTTACAGGCTCGGCCGAGGCCACACTGGCCAGCGGATACTGCACCCAAAGCGTGCCGCCGTCGGCAGAAAGAGCATCGCCCCAGGTGCTGATCAGCCCAGCCAAGCGCTCGGCGCTGGCGGTGCCGCCGTTTGCATAACCGCAGCTCGAGGTGGCATAGGGCGGGTACTGCATGCCGGAAAGCAGCACGGTGTCAAAGCCCAGCGATTTTACCTCCGAGATGATACCGGCTATATAATTTACAGCGCTGTCGCTCCACGGATCCAGCCAGGGCTTGCCGCCTGCCTCCTGTGCGTCATCCAGCCAGAAATACTCGGTATCCTGGTAGCGAATGCCCATATCACGGTTGGTGTAGGGGGCAATGGGGTCCTGAAAAGCATAAACCGAGGCTACAGGCTCCAGCCCTTCTTCACGCAGGGCCCTGGCCGCCGCGGCGGCATCGATGGTGGTAGCCGCCACGCTCTTGGAGGCATCGGCCAAGGCGCTTTGATAATACAGGTAACCGTTGCTGTCCTTCAGCGGAATCACCACATAATGCACGCCGTTTTCTTTATACTGGCGTGCGGTCTCGGCGCTCTTTTCGGGGCTGCTGAAACCGGCCAGGCTGGCAAAGGTCCAACTGCCCTCGTTCACGGCAGGCTGCGGCGTGGGGGCCGGGGTGAGTTCGGGCTCCTGCGGCGTAGAGGCTGCCTCAGAGCCAGCCTGCACGGCCGATTCTGCCGGGACGCTGGAAGCCGCATCGGTCAGATCACGGCCCTTTACCACGGTGTACCAGGTGTGCGTGCCGAAATCCAGCACGGCGGGCGCAACGGCATAGCCCACGGCGAACAGTGCGGCAATACTGGCTACCCAGGCCAGGGCGGTGCGCACCAGCTGGTCACGGGTATGAAAAATACGCTTATAGCGCTTCATCTTGCCCAGATTTTTTTTAGGTTTCGACATAGCTTATGCCTCCGGCAGGTAGATAAAAGAAATACAAAATGGAATATAGAAATAAATTATACGCTAAGCATATGGCCGGTCACGCTGTAAATGGCCAGTGCCAGAATGCCGGTGTAGATCATAGTGATAGGCATACCCTGAAACATGGGGGGAATAGCGCGGCTGTGCAGGCGGCGCTGCGCCTCGGTGACCAGCAGCACGGCCAGCAGATAGCCCAGTGCGCTGCCAAAGCCGAAGCCCAAGCTCTGCACCAGCGAATAGTGCTGGCCGCCTGCGATCAGCAGTGTGCCCAGCACGCAGCAGTTCAGCGTAGCCAGCGGCAGCAGCATTTTTAATTCGTCCACACGGGGCGATTTAGAGATAAACTGCAAAAACAGCCATACCGCAGCCATGGCCAAAAAGCTGCACAGCAGATAAGCCAAGGGGCGCACGGCGGCTCGCCAAAAAGTGGGGATCATCGGCGCAAGCAGGTTGGCATAGCACCAGCCCAGGGGCGCGGCAATCAGCTGCACGGCCACCAGCAGGCCGCCGAACAGCACGGTGTTCAGGCTGGGCTCTTCCACCAGAGCCATCATGCGCGAAACACCCAAGCTGCGGGTGAAAATAGCGTTTTGGGCAAACACGGCCAAAACGGCATACAGCAAAAAGAGGCTTACATCATGAAATACGGCACTCATACAGTACGGTTCGCCTCCATATTCACATATTTTTTATAGCGGATCACGCCATACTGCCAGATGGCTGCCAGCAGCCCCAGCAGGATAAACCCGCCCATGGGCATGGCCGCCAGCGGAAACAGCAGCGTTTTGGTGATCTGTACACCGAACAGCTGGCCCTGGCCCAAAAACTCGCGCAGAAGCCCCAGCAAAAACAGCACCAGGCCGTAGCCCAGCGTAAAGCCGATGCTCTTGCGCACGATCTGGGCAATATTGGTATCACGCGTATGCTCAAAGCGCTGGATCACCAGCGGCTCGCATACCAGCATGGGCAGGTAGATGCCCAGAGCTAAAAGATCCTGCTGAAAGATAAAGTAGAGGATCAGATAAATGGGAATATAAGCCAGCGCCGCCACACTGCACACCAGCACAGGACGGGCTTTTTCACCGAAACGGTCCATCAAAAGGTTGGGCACTACACGCACGATGGGCATAAGCAGCAAAACTGCGATAAACAGCATCAGTGCGTTGCGGCCGCTGGTATCCATAACCACTAAGGGCGCGATGCCCAGCGAGTGAAAAATAACAGGGTTATTTAAAAATACGCGGTCTTTATGGGAGACCTCGTCAAAATTTTCGGTAATATAACGGGCCTTATCGATTTTCAAGGCGGCGCACCTCCTTTTTCGCCATAAACAGCATTACAGCCCGATCCAGCCAGGAGGAAAGGGAATTCATGATCAGCAGAGCGAACGCCACACCGGTCTCGCGGCTGCCGTGGTAATACAGCAGCATGGTCAAAATGCCCAGCCCTGCGCCAAAGATCACGCGACTGGCGCGCGCCTTGGGGCGGGTAACGGGCTCACTGAGCAAAAATACGGCGGTGAACAGCAGCGGGTTGGTGATAAGCTCGTAGCGCAGCATGGTGGCGCGCAGGGTGATATCCTGCCAGGGCCAGCCGAAGCTCACGCCGCCCAGCCGCGGAAACAGCCATACAAACACGGCGCAGGCCGCCAGAAAGCTGAACGAAGAAACAAGATCAAGATGGCGGCGCAGCAAAAGCAGCAACCCGCAGGCCAAGATCACCACCACGCAGGTGGTGCCAAGGGGGCCGGTAAAGTTGCCCAAAAGCAGGTTAAGGCTGCCCATCGTGGGCAGGCCGCCGTTGCGCAGCGCCATATCGGCGCTGTCGCTTAGGGCAACGCTGCTCATATCAAACAGCGGCAGCCAGTTCATGGGCTGGGGATACTGAAACATCAGCCCCGGCCAGTTGGCGCAGGCAATGGCATAGCCCACAGCCACAGGGTGAAACGGATAGCAACCTACACCGCCAAAAACCTCTTTGCCCAAAAGGTCGGCCGCCAAAACAGCCACCACCACCACATAATAGGGCACCGATGCAGGCATCAGCAGGGCAAGCACCAGGGCAAAACATTCGCTTGAATGCTCGTGCGGGTCATATTCACGGTCACGCAGAACCGCCATCAGGCGGTCGATCAGATTGCCGGTGACCATGGCCACGATGCCAAGCAGCAGCGGGCGAAGCCCGTAAAAGAACATACCCATCAGCAAAACGGGTATGCAGCATAAGATCAGGTCGCTGTAATACCGGGCGTTCGGGTCCGGCGTAAGGGCCTGCGTTTTTTTATCCATAAGCAGAAAGACCTCCCGGAAAAAGGGCCAAAGGCCTTTTTTCCATGCTGGGTGCACTTTATCAAGCCGGTAAAACAGAGTGAAAGATTCCGTTTTCGGCTTTTGATCCAAAACAAATGCACCAAAGAAAACTGTTTTCCCCTCCGGGGAAATTTGGAAAAATGCCCGCGCTTACGCTTACAGTGTGTGGAACGCCTGCACAGCGGCGGCGGGGTCGGGCGCGGCAAACACGGCGCTGCCAGCTACCAGCAGATTGGCGCCCGCTTCTACGCAGGCCTTGCCGGTGCCCTTTAAGTCAACACCGCCGTCTACTTCTAAATACGGGGCAAGCCCTTTTTCACTGCAGGTTTCACGCAGAAAACGCAGTTTGTCCAGCGCAGAGGGCATAAACTTCTGCCCGCCGAAGCCCGGCTCTACGCTCATGACCAGAATCAAATCAAGATCGGCCAGATACGGCAGCAGCACATCAGCCGGGGTGCCGGGCTTGATAGAAACACCGGCCTTGCACCCGGCAGCCTTGATGGCAGCGATGGTCTCGGCTACCTGGCCGCACTCATAATGAAAGGTGATGATGCCAGCACCGGCCTTGGCAAACTCGGGCGTATAGCGCAGCGGTTCGCTGATCATCAAATGAACATCTAAAAGAGCGTTCGGCAGGGCCTTGTGCAGGCTGCGCAGCACGGGCAGGCCAAAGCTGATATTGGGCACAAAGTGGCCATCCATCACATCAAAATGCAGCATATCGGCACCGGCATCCAGCACGGCCTGGCAGTCGCGTGCAAGATGGGCAAAATCAGCCGATAAAATCGAAGGGCTGAGTTGAGTCATGTGCAGAGCCTCCTTATTATAAAGCAAAAGCAGATAAAAGCAGCGGCAAAGCCCTGCCGCACCGGCGGGCCCTGCACGGGGCGTAAACACCAGCTACAAAAATATAGCTATTCACTATTGTACACGAAATACCGGTGCAATGTCAAACTGCAGGGCGGTGGCAAAATGTGAGAAAAGTGTGATTTATACGGCTTCTTTTTTGCTGCTGCGGCGCTCTTTGCGGGTTTGGGGCGGCTCTGGCAGGGTAAAGATGAACCGGCACCACTCGCCGTGCTTGCTTTCTACCCGGATCGTGCCGCCCGAAAGAGTGATAAGCACCTTGCAGATATGCAGCCCCAGGCCGCTGCCCTTGGCGTTGAGCCCGCGCGAGGCATCCTCTTTATAAAAGCGCTGGAACACGAACGGCAGTGCCTCGGGGCTGATGCCCTCGCCGGTGTTGGTGATGCTCACCTCTACGATGCCGGGCTGCAGGCGCTTTACATCAAAGCGGATATTACCGCCCGGCGGGGTGAATTTCAGCGCGTTATCTACCAGATTCTGCACCACCTGCTGCACAAGGTCGGGGTCGGCATATACCATGGTGGGCACAGGGGCTAAATCGTCAATGGTTACTTTTCCGGCCAGAACGCGCTGCTCGTTGGCCAGCAGCACGCCGGTAAGGCTCTCCCACACATCATAAGCGCGGGCATGTACCTTGTACTCTCCGGCTTCCAGCTTGGTGATGTCCAGCATATTTTGCACAAGGCGCGCCAGGCGGCCGGTCTCCTGGCTCACGATCTCTAAATAGTGGTGCTGCATCTCGGGCGGAATGGTGCCGTCAAGAATGCCGTCCACAAAGCCCTTTACGCTGGTCATGGGGGTGCGCAGCTCGTGCGCGATGTTGCCCATAAACTGGCTGCGCGATTTATCGATGCTTTCCAGATTCACAGCCATGCTGTTAAAGGTTTCGGCAAGGCTGGTGATTTCATCGTCACCGCTGGGGGTAACGCGGGCCGAAAAGTCGCCGCCGCCAAAGCGGCGTGCGGCCTCACCGATATCGTGCAGCGGCTGGGTGATATGGCGGGTGAGCACAATGGAAAGCACACTGGAAAGCAAAAGTGTGAGCCCAGCAGAGAGAATAAAGGTAGAGAACATATCGCCCACATACTCGTTGATGGTAGAGCTGCGGGTGCAGGCCAAAAGATAAAAATGCGAGTCGCCCATATCCATGCGGCGGGCCAGAATGTAATATTTCTGGTCTAAAAGGCCGCCCAGATTGTCGCGGCCATACACATCTTCGCCGCCGTCCAGCCGCTGCATCACTTGCTGGGTAAGGTGCGTGCCGTTCATGTGCTCGGTATCGCCCGCGCTGCGCACGGCCAGGCCGTCACTGTCGGCAATGATCAGCATGGTCTGGGTGGTGCTGTTGATCAGGTCCAGCTGGCGGCCCAGGGCATCATCCTGCGTGATATCCTGGGCATCCGAGTCGATCTTAGAAAAATACTCGGTCTGCGCTTCCATAATGTCCAGCACATTGCTCATAGCCTGGCGACGTTCGCTGGTAAAATAGTGTACCGACATGCCCACCTGCAGAATGCCCATTGTGAACAGGCCAAACAAGATCACGGTGGCAATAGCCATAAAATAGGTCTGGCTTACACTTTTACGCATACAGCATCACTCTTTGACTTCAAATTTATAGCCCACGCCCCACACGGTTTTCAGCTGCCACTGCTCGCTGGCACCCTCCAGCTTTTCGCGCAGGCGCTTTACATGCACATCAATGGTGCGACTGTCACCGTAATACTCAAAGCCCCACACTTCGTCCAGCAGCTGGTCGCGCGTGTAAACGCGGTTGGGGTGGCTGCAAAGGCAGGCCAGCAGCTCCAGCTCTTTGGGGGGCGCATCCACGATCTTGCCCTTTACGCGCAGCTCATAGCTGCCCATATCCAGGCGCAGATTGTCAAATTCATACACGCCCTCTTTCTTTTCTTCGGCGGGGGCGCTGCGGCGCAGAACCGCCTTGATGCGAGCAATCACTTCTTTGGCATCAAACGGCTTTACCACATAATCATCAGCGCCCAGCTCAAGGCCGAGCACGCGGTCGTACACTTCACCCTTTGCCGTGAGCATGATGATAGGAACCTGGCTGGTTTTGCGGATCTTTTCGCACACGGTGCGCCCGTCCATTTTGGGCATCATTAAATCGAGCAGGATCAAATCGGGGTGCTCGGTTTCAAACGCATGAAACGCCTCTTCGCCGTCAGCGGCCAGAATGGGGGTAAAGCCCTCTTTTACCAGATAAAGGCGCAGCAGCTCGGCAATGTTGCGGTCGTCATCGGCTACCAGAATTTTCTCGTTCATGGGAAGAACTCCTTTCGGAAATATAATATAGAAATATTACTGTTTGTATAAAGACGTAAAAGGATAAATTGAGTTTTGCGCGATTGGCCGAATGGTTACTATGTGGTTCGTCACGGCCCATATGCGGCCAAATGTTCCTCACCGCATAGTGCCCATTCTTAAAAACAGCTGATATTTATAAAAATGCACGAATTTTAGCATTTTTATTGTAATGGCGAGGCTCTGCACCGCCCGCAGGTGAACATGTGGCTGACGGGCAGAGCAGAGCCCTGCCCCTACAGTCACCGCGCCAAAGCGGGCTTGCTTTACAGCCGCCCACAAGCGCAAAACCAAAAGCGCTATCTTACCATTTTTATTATACCGGGTATTTATGACGAAATAAAGAACGGAAGCAAATTTTCTGCAGGATAGGATCCTGAAAACAAAATAACAGTACTCCTCAGAAAAATTTATGCAGTTATATGCTGATTTTTATTCATTTGCCACATGCAGTGGCTGCCCATATTGCGTAAAGCAAAAAAGGCTTGAATTTTGAAAAAACATTGGGTATAATACAAGCTGCCTGGCAGGCTTTTATATGCCTGCCGGGCATTTTTTGCCTAAAAATCTATAAAACCGAATAAAACAAAGACAATAAATGTCACTCTGCCACTGTCGGACGGCGGAGGGGCATTTATTTTTTTATGGCAAAAAATAGGCCCGCAGGCGCCTGCGGGCAGAAATACCGTACACTGTAAAACCAAAGGAGAAAGAAAAATGCCGAAAACAAAATGGGAATCTGTAATTTTTACCGCCGTCACCGCGTGGATCATGGTGTATATCATGACCATTTACAACATCGTTCTGGCAGGCGGCGTGTTTGAAAACAAAACCTTTCTAACTGCACTGCAAAGCATGTGGATAGAATATGTGGTCATCTTTTTATGCGCCTATTTTATCTCGAGCCATGTGGCCAAATATTTTGCCTTCAGGGTAGTAAAGCCGGGCGACAGACCAATCGCCATTATTTTTGCAATACAAACCTTCACTGTGGTCTCGCAGGTGGCGCTGGCCAGCATTCTGGGCGTCTGGCATGGCTACGGCTTTACAAGCCAGTTTTTGCCGAATTACCTTGTTACCTACTGCCGTAATTTTATCATGGCGCTGCCCGTGCAGCTGTTTATCGCCGGGCCTGCCGCCAGAGCGCTCTTCCGGCTGATGTTCCGCCGTGCAAACGGCAGCAGCGAAAAGAAGATCGAACGGGAAATGCGGCAAAACGGCTTTGCCGAGTAAATTTACCGCGCCTTTGCCGCCTGCAGGATCATGCGCTCCAGCGCGCGGGCGGCCACGCTGAGCGGGCGGCCCCGGCGCTTGATGAGCACGATGTGCCGCTCGGGGATCTCTTCAGTGAGGTCAACGACGCGCACATTGTTGCCGGGCTTGATAAACTCTTCGGGCACAAAGCCCACGCCGAGGTTTGCCTCCACCATGGGCAAGATCTCATCGGCAGTGAACGGCTCGATCACGGGCTGAAACGCCAGGCCGAAGCGGCCGAAAAATTCGCTGTAAAATTCAAACGATTTGGTATCCGGCCCCAGCGCGATCACAGGATATTGCAAAAGCTCGGCGGGGGTAACAGGGCGGCCCGTAAGCGCCGTGAACTCGGGCGGGCACACGGCCACGCTACGGTAAGAGCGAAGGTGGGTTTCTACCAACTGGGAAGAGCGCACCGTGGGCGTGGTGACAACGGCCAGATCAGCCGTACCGTCGCGCAGGGCCGTGACGGCCTGCTGGGTAGAGTGGCTGCTGATGCGAATGTGCACGCCGGAGTAGCGCAGGCGGAACTGCTTTAATATAGGTAAAAGCTCGCAGCGCAGCGCCGATTCGTTGGCGGCGATATACACTGTGCCGCTCTGCAGGCTGGTGCTTTGGGTAAGCTCGGCCTGGGCGGCCTCGATATGCTCAAACGCAATGCGCACATGGCGGTACAGGTGCTCACCCTCGGGCGTTAAGCGCATGCCCCGGCTGGAGCGTGAAAACAGCACGCAGCCCAGCTGGCTTTCCAGGTTGCGTATGGCGCGTGTGAGGTTTGGCTGGCTGTTTAGCAGAAGATGAGAAGCCTGCGAAATGCTGCCGTATTTGGCAATATAGTAAAAGATTCTGTAATAATCGTAGCTTATGTTCATAAAGTATTACCTATACAATATCAAATTGATATAGAAGTTATATACAAAATAGATTATCCACATAGCACTAACAGCATTATAATGGATAAGTTCCCAAAAGTCGAGCAGGAAGGTGCCCGAAAATGCGGGGAAAGAAAGTTTATAGAAAGGAAAATTCGTATGAGCAAAAGAAAACGCACGGCATTTTTGGTCGTTTGGGTGCTGGCGCTCATTGCGGTGCTGGCGGCGGCGCTTGCCGTAGGCAGTACGCCGAAAAGCGAAACGATACAAACCACCATGAGGGATGCCGTTTTGCACGGCGAAAACCAGATCAGCCTGTTCGGGATCAAAAATGTAAACCCGGCGCTGGTCTCGGGCTTTATCGTTTCGGGGCTGCTGCTGCTTTTTGCGGCGCTGGTGCGGGTGTTTGTGATCCCGCGGTTTACGCTGGTGCCCGGAAAGTTTCAGCTGCTGCTGGAACAGCTGGTAGGCTTTTTTGACAACCTGGCCGCCAGCAACAGCCCGCACAGGCACAAGTTTTTGGGTGCTTATGTGTTTGGCGCGGGCGTTTACATTTTTGCAGGCACGCTGTTTGAGCTGCTTGGCCTGCAGGGCATTACCACAAACGGAACGCCCGTTACGCTGCCGGCCCCGCTGGCCGATATCAACGGCGCTATCGCGCTGGGCTGCTTTTCGTACCTGGTCATTCTGTCGGGCGGCATTGCGGGCAACGGCGCCAAGGGCATTGGGCTTACCTTAAAAGATTTCTCGCTGCCCATCTCCATGAGCTTTCGTTTGTTCGGCGCACTGCTCAGCGGCCTGCTGGTAAGCGAGCTGGTATATTATTATATCAGCCTGAGCTTTGTGCTGCCGGTGCTGGTGGGCATTATGTTCACGCTTTTGCACGCGCTGATACAAACCTATGTGCTTACCATGCTGACCGCACTGTTCTACGGCGAGGTATCAAAGCCGGAAGAAAAGAAAGCAAAAAAGAAGCAGTGAGTAAAAGCCTCCCACAAAAAAGGAGATTGCTTCAAAAGTGTTTAAGTAAGAATGTTTTAAAAGTAATATTTTAGGAGGAAAGTATGATGAAATCTATGAAAAAACGCCTGGCCGCCATGGGGCTGCTGGCACTGATGATCTTTACCTTTTGCACGGTAACGGCTTTCGCTGCCGCAAACGATGATACGGCGGCTGCTCTTACAGCTGCCGTTACCACCCAGGCAGACACCCAGACCGCTGCCGACAGCACCACGGGCAGCAAGGCCGTGGCTGCCGGTATCTGCGTTGGGCTTGCCGCCGCAGCTGGTGCTGTGGGCATGGGCATTGCTATCGGCAAATCGTGCGAGGGCATCTCGCGCCAGCCTGAGGCCAACGATAAAATTCGTACCTGCTTAATGCTGGGCCTGGTGTTTATTGAAACGGCTATCATTTACGCTTTGATCATTGCAATCCTGATCATCTTTGTGCTGTAAGGAGGGAGAGAGTATGCAGCTCCCCTTGAATATCGACTGGCAGCAGATCCTTTTGCACCTGTTTAACTTTTTGATTTTGGCAGGCGGGCTGTATCTGCTTTTGTATAAGCCGGTTAAGCAGTTTATGGAAAAGCGCGAGCAGGCGTATCAGGCTATGGATGAACAGGCCCGCCAAAAGGCCGAGCAGGCCGCCGAGGCCGAAAAGCAGGCGGCTGACCGCCTTGCTGCACTGAACACCGAGATCGCGCGGAAAAACAGCGCGGCTGCCCAGCAGGCGCAGACTGCCGCGCAGCAGATCATTGACGAGGCCAACGCTGAAAAGGCGCATATCATTGCCGCTGCCCAAAAGGCTGCCGAGCAGGAAAAGGCCCGCATTTTGAGCCAGGCCGGCCGCGAGATCGAGCAGCTGGCCATGCAGGCTATCGACAAGGCCGCAGCAGAGGCCAACGGCAAAAATGCACTGGATGACTTTTTGGATAAGGCCGAACAGAGCAAAAAGGAGGATTGACCCTGTATGGATCACGAGATCAAGCAAATCGAGGTCGAAGCCTACCTTTACAGCAAAGAAGAGCCAACCCCCGAGCAGCAAAAGCGCTTAAAGCAGTTTTTGCAGGAAAAATATCAAAAAGAAGTGGGCCTTACCTGGCGTAAGGACGATACCGTGGGTGACGGCTTCCGCATGGAAGTGGGCACCAGCGTGTATAAATGGGATCTGGGCGAAATTTACGACTGGAGCCCCGAGGGGCGCAGCCGCCAGCTGAAGCAGGCCATTCGCGATGCGGTAAGCAAAAATACGAATGTAATGCCCATGATCCGCGAGGCTGTGCAGCGCTTTACCCCCGCCCCCGAGGGCGAGCAGGTAGGCACAGTGCTTACGGTGGGCGACGGAATTGCCACCGTCAGTGGCCTGCCGAACGCCGAATATGGCGAAATACTGGTGTTTGAGTGCGGCCTCAAGGGCATGATCCTTGATTTGAAAGAAGAAGAGATCGGCTGCGTGATCTTTGGCGATGACAGCGAGATCATGCAGGGCACAACGGTGCGCCGTACCGGCAAGGTGGCCGGTATGCCCGTAGGCGAGGGATTCTTGGGGCGTGTGATCAACGCGCTGGGCAAAGCCATTGACGGCGGTGCGCCCATTGCAGGCGAAGACTATTACCCCATTGAGACCCCTGCCCCCGGCATCATTGACCGCCAGCCTGTGAATAAGCCCATGGAGACCGGCCTTCTGGCAATCGACTCGATGTTCCCCATCGGCCGCGGCCAGCGTGAGCTGATCATCGGCGACCGCCAGACTGGTAAGACCGCCATTGCCCTGGATACCATGCTGAATCAGAAGGGCAAGGATGTGATCTGCATTTATGTGGCCATCGGGCAGAAGGCATCGAGCGTGGCCCAGCTTACCGAGGTGCTGCGCAAAAATGGTGCGCTGGAATATACCATCGTGGTAAATGCTTCGGCCAGCGATTCGGCTACCTTGCAGTATATCGCGCCCTATGCGGGCTGCGCCATGGGCGAATATTTTATGCGCCGCGGCAAAGATGTGCTGATCGTGTACGACGATCTTTCCAAGCACGCCATTGCCTACCGTACCCTGAGCCTGCTGCTGGAGCGCAGCCCCGGCCGTGAGGCTTACCCCGGCGATGTGTTTTATCTGCATTCTCGCCTGCTCGAGCGCTCGGCACACCTGAGCGATGAGCTGGGCGGCGGCAGCATGACCGCACTGCCCATTGTAGAAACGCAGGCGGGCGATGTTTCGGCATATATCCCCACCAATATTATCTCCATCACCGATGGCCAGATCTTTTTGGAGAGCGATCTGTTCCATGCGGGCCAGCGCCCGGCCGTGAATGTGGGCCTTTCGGTTTCGCGTGTGGGCGGCGCAGCGCAGACAAGCGCTATGAAAAAAGCCACCGGCGCGATCCGCCTTGATCTGGCGCAGTACCGCGAGATGGAAGTGTTCATGCAGTTCTCGAGCGATCTGGACGAAACGACCAAGCGCCAGCTGCGCTACGGCGCGGCCCTGATGGCGCTGCTGCGGCAGGAGCAGTATCACCCCTATGCACAGCACGAGCAGGTGATTTTGCTGGTGGCCGCGCTGGGGCATGTGTTTACGGATATTCCCCAGGCTAAGATACAAAGCTTTGCCCGCGGCCTTTTGCAGGGCGCTGCCGTGCAGTTGGGCGAGGTGTGCACCCGGATCGACAAAACCGGCAAGCTGAGCGATGAAGACCGTGCACAGATTCTGGACTATGCAAAGCAGATGGCTGCCACTGAGCTGGCAAAAGAGTAAAGGCGGTGCGCCATGGCAAATACAAAAGAGATCAAAAGCCGCATTAAAAGCGTGCAGGATACCCAAAAGATCACAAACGCCATGTATCTGATCGCCAGCACCAAAATGCGCCGCGCCAAGGCAGAGCTGGATGCCACGCGCCCCTATTTTACGGCGCTGAAGGCCGAGATCAAGCGCGTGTTCCGCACGGTGCACGATGTGCAGAGCCGTTATTTTTACCCGGGCGAGGGCGAAGTGCAGCTGCACGGCCCCACGGCCTGCCTGGTGATCACGGCCGATAAGGGCCTGGCTGGCATGTACAACCAGAATGTGATCAAAAAAGCCGAAGAGCAGCTTGCCAAGAATCCCGATACCCGGCTGTTTGTGGTGGGTGAATATGGCCGCCAGTATTTTGCACGGCATCATATCCCCGTAGCAAAAAGTTTTTTGTATACGGCGCAAAACCCCACCATGCAGCGCGCAAGAGAGATCAGCGAGATTTTGCTCGATCTTTTTGACCGCGGAAAGCTTGTAAAGATCTATGTGATCTATACCGATATGAAAAACGGCATGTGCGAAGAAACGCACGAAGAACGGCTTTTGCCGTTCCGCCGCCAAAACTTTGCCAGCCACCCGTGCGAGGCCGCCGTGCAGGAGCCTTTTACCTTTGAACCATCGGTAGAAAAGGTGCTGGATAACCTGATCCCCAGTTATGTGGCAGGCTATATTTACAGCGCCCTTGTCGATAGCTTCTGCAGCGAGCAGAACGCCCGTATGACCGCCATGAACTCGGCCAACCAGAACGCTGAAAAGATCTTATCAGATTTGAATGTGGAGTATAACCGCATTCGTCAGGCGGCCATCACGCAGGAGATCACCGAGGTGTCGGCCGGTGCGCTGGCACAAAAACGAACCAGACAGAAAAAACAAAAGGAGGTGTGCGGGCTATGACCATGGGCAAGATCACGGCCATTTCCGGCCCTGTCATCGACTGTGAATTCCCGGCAGGGGAGCTGCCGAAGATCAAAGAGGCACTTACCGTGCAGGTAAACGGTGAGACCCGTGTAATGGAGGCCGCCCAGCATATCGGGCAGCAGAAGGTGCGCTGCATTCTGCTGGGCGCCAGTGAAAATATGAGCCGCGGCATGCCGGTGCAGGCCACCGGGCACGGCATTGAGGTGCCCGTAGGCGATGCCACGCTGGGGCGCATGTTCAATGTGCTGGGCCAGCCGATCGACGGCGAGGGCGCTTTGCCCGCCGATACACAGCAGTGGGAGATCCACCGCAAGGCCCCCGGCTTTGCCGAGCAGCAACCCGTGGCCGAGGTGCTGGAAACCGGCATCAAGGTCATCGACCTGCTGGAGCCTTACCCCAAGGGCGGCAAGATCGGCCTGTTTGGCGGCGCGGGCGTAGGCAAAACCGTGCTGATCCAGGAGCTGATCCACAATGTTGCCATGGAGCATGGCGGCTACTCAGTGTTTACCGGTGTGGGCGAGCGCAGCCGTGAGGGTAACGATTTGTGGAACGAAATGCGCGAAAGCGGCGTTTCGGATAAAACGGCACTGGTATTCGGCCAGATGAACGAAGCGCCCGGCGTGCGTATGCGCGTGGCGCTTTCCGGCTTGACGATGGCAGAGTACTTCCGCGATGTGCAGCACAAGAATGTGCTGTTGTTCATTGATAATATCTTCCGTTTTGTGCAGGCAGGCAGCGAGGTATCCACGCTGCTGGGCCGTATGCCCAGTGCCGTGGGTTATCAGCCTACGCTGGCCGATGAAATGGGCGCTCTGCAGGAGCGCATCACCTCTACAAAATCCGGTTCTGTCACCTCGGTGCAGGCCGTGTATGTGCCTGCGGACGACTTGACCGACCCCGCCCCTGCCACTACCTTTACCCACTTGGATGCCACCACAGTGCTGAGCCGTAAGATCTCCGAGCAGGGCATTTACCCGGCTGTGGACCCGCTGGCATCTACCTCGCGCATTTTGGATGCTCACATCGTAGGGCAGGAGCACTACGATGTAGCCCGCCGCACGCAGGAGATCCTGCAAAAGTACAACGAACTGCAGGATATCATTGCCATTCTGGGCATGGACGAACTGGGCGAAGAAGACCGCCTGGTGGTGGGCCGCGCGCGCAAGATCCAGCGCTTTTTGGCACAGCCTACCCATGTGGCCGAAAAGTTCACGGGGATTCCCGGTGTGTATGTGCCTTTAAAAGAAACGATCCGAGGCTTTAAGGCCATTCTGGACGGCGAGATGGATGAATATCCCGAGGCTGCTTTCTACAATGTGGGCACCATTGAGGATGCCGTAAAGAAAGCGGCCGACATCAAAGAGGGCAAGCTATGAGCAGCTTTAAGGTGCACATTCTGGCAGCCGATGCAACCTTTTACGAGGGCAAGTGTGAATCGCTGGCGGTGCCCACGGCAGGCGGCCAGTATGGCATATTGGCGCACCATGCCAATACCATCAGTGCCATTGTGCCCGGTGATATGAGCTACCGTCTGCCCGGCGGGCAGACGCAGCATGCAGCAGTTTCCACAGGGCTGGTAAAAATCGAAAACGGCGAGGTGCTGGTGTTGGTAGACAGCGCCGAACGCCCCGAGGATATCGATGCCATTCGTGCCAAGCGTGCCGCCGATGCCGCAAGAGAAGCCCTTTTGCAAAAGCAAAGCTACCGCGAGTATCATGAGGCGCAGGTCACGCTGGCCAGAGCCATTGCCCGCCTGCGCGTAAAAGGCGATGCCAACCAGAAGATCCACAATAATAAAGGGTAAACTGAAAAAGCAGGCTGCCCCATGCACAAAGCCATTGGCTGCATGGGGCGGCTTGCTTTTTATAATGAAAAAATACGTTAGCAATAATGGAACTAGATTGCTAATTCGAGGCAAAAAACAGAGAAATAAAACGATAAAACGCGCTGCAAAACGGCACCGCCGCTCAAAATGATAGCAAATGTGAACGAAATATTATTCTTTTATAAAAATTAGCGCTCGATGGTTGACACTGCTAAAACGCGGAGCTATAATAAAGGCGTTCAAAGCGAAAGGGAATCAGAAAAGAGATTCCAAGATTCCCGAATGAACAAATTCAAAAAGTTTTTTACAAGGGCATTTGAAAAAGGCGCTGCCGCAAAGCCTGCGGCGGGCAGCCTTAAGTCAAATGATCAGATTGATTGGAGGAATGACTTATGATGATGCCCAGTATTTTTAGTGAAAATTTGTTCGATGATTTCTTTGATAACAGTTTTGGAATGTTCCCCGCAATGCCTGCAATGAACGCCAGCAACGCGCTGTATGGCAAGCATGCACGCAACATTATGAAAACCGATGTGCGCGAGACCGATAACACCTATGAGCTTGATATCGATCTGCCCGGCTTTAAGAAAGATGAGATCAAGCTGGATCTGAAGGATGGCTACCTGAGCATCAGCGCCAGCAAGGGCTTGGATAAGGACGAAAAGGATAAGCAGGGCCGCTATATCCGCCAGGAGCGCTATGCAGGTGCCTGCAGCCGTAGCTTCTATGTGGGCGAGGCCGTAGAGCCTAAGGACATCAGCGCCAAATTTGAGGATGGCATTCTGAAGATCAGCATGCCCAAGGCCCAAAAGAAGGCCCTGCCTGAAAATAACGCCATTCTGATCGAGGGCTGAGCAGATGTTGCCTGAAAGGGCGGCAGGAAAGCTCAGAACTCCCGAAAACTTAAAAGAATCCGCTGCAGAAAGGCGTGAGCCCAATGACCAGCATATGCTGTAAGTAAACAGTATCTCCCAAATGTCAGCCCCCGAAATAGCAGGACTTAGAAAAAGAAGAACCTGTGATCGCGGTCGACTGCTCAGTGAATTATGATTTCGCAGGCCAGGATCAACAGGAAGCATATCGCAGCCTGGAGCAGATCAGCAGAGTGCGTTTAGTCAATATGAACCGTGAGCAGCTGCGAAATCCTGCTACACGGGCAGCAGAAATGCAGCGCCTTAAGTGGCTGGGAGTGGATGCTCTTCTGATACCAGCCTCTATCGGGGCCAAGGCAGTGAGCGGTTTTGGTTTGGCAGTGTATGATAATGTGAATCTTTATAGCGATGAAGCTAATTTTTTAGCGCTTACCACCGCGATTTCGGAATTGCAGGAGCTGAATTACCGCCGGCAGGAAATGAACATGCTGCGCCAGCTGATTGAAATGTCGGCGCAGGCATCGCTATGCACTAACACAGAGGGCGAGATTTTGTTCGCCAGTGCCAAAGCGCAAAGCCTTTTGAACAGTTCAGAATTGGGCGGAAAGCATCTGGAAGAACTATTGCCGGAAATGCGGCAGCCGCTGCATCGCATAGCGGAAGATGGAAAAAATATTGATGGCGTACCTGTTACCATAAAAGATACTGTTTGGCAGGCCAATCTTTCGGCAGCGCAGGAAAAAAGCGAAAGGCTGATTTTATGTACGCTTGGCATGGTAAGGCGCGTGCGCCGCATTGAGCAGGCCGATTATCAGCAGCTTTCTGCGGAAGGCGCACTGGCAAGCCAGAATTTTGCGGGCCTGATCGGCACCTCAGCAGCTTTTAGTGAAGCTTTGGCAAAAGCACAGAAATATGCACTTTGTGAGCTGCCTGTGCTGATCAGCGGTGAAGTGGGAACCGGAAAGAAGGCGTTTGCACAAAGTATTCATAATGCGGGCGTGCACAGATTAAATGCTTTTGTACACCTGAACTGTGCAGCCGGGGAGGAAAATATTGCAGAAACACTGTTTGGCATGGGAGAAAACGGTGCGAAAAATCGCAAACCGCACAAAGGCTGTTTAGAACGGGCACATGGCGGAACACTTTTTTTAGAAAATGTGGATCTGCTGCCGCTGGATGCACAGCGGCGGCTGCAGCTTTCGTTGGAGCGTCAGTGCGTGAGGCGCATTGGAGACACGGTGCTGCACCCGATCGATGTACGCATAATGGCTTCTATCAGCTTACCTGCTGCGCAGTCTGCAGGCAGAGAAATGGCGCAGGCACTTTTGTTTCAGTTGGATGTACTGCGGCTGCAGCTGCCCCCGCTTCGAGAACGAAAGCAGGATATTTTACCGCTGTTCAAGCTGTATTTCCGCAGAGCCTGTGAAATACAGTCTCGTGTGATCAAAACGAACGAGCAGGCTGAAACCCTGATTCAAAATTATGAGTGGCCGGGCAATATCCGGGAACTGGTCTCTTTCTGCCAACGGCTTTCGATTTTAGCCGAGGGAGGCGAGGCCGATGCAGCAGCCGCGAGCGAGTGCCTGGGGTTGGATGCCGAAAAGCCGAAAAAGCAGCCCTTACCGCAAAGTCCCCAGGGGTTAAAACAGGCCGAGCAAGAAATGATTTGCGAAGCATTGCAAAAATGCGCAGGTTCACGCAAAGAGGCTGCAGAAATGCTGGGCATCAGTACAACAACACTGTGGCGAAAATGCAAAGCGATGGGGCTGTAAAGAAGCTGAAGCAAAAAAGCTTGTGGCCTTTGGTGCTATCTGGTATAATTATCATGTTGTATTAGGCCATTTTACAAAAATACAATAATAAAAAGCATTTATACGCAATTTTGCGATGATTTAAGGAGATGCATTTCATATGAAACTCGGCATTGTGGGGCTTCCTAATGTAGGCAAAAGCACCCTGTTCAACGCACTTACCAGCACGCAGAACGCGCAGGCGGCCAACTATCCGTTCTGCACCATCGAGCCTAACAGCGGCATCGTGCCCGTGCCGGATGCCCGCCTGGATAAGCTGGCTGAGCTGTGGCAGACCGATAAAAAGACCCCGGCCATCGTGGAGTTCCGCGATATCGCGGGCCTGGTAAAGGGCGCCAGCCAGGGCGCGGGCCTGGGCAACAAATTCCTAGGCCATATCCGCGAGTGCGAGGCCATCGTGCATGTGGTGCGCTGCTTTGACGATGACAATATCGTGCATGTGGTCGAAGATGTGAATAAGCCCGTGGGTGTTGACCCCATCCGCGATATCGATGCCATTGACCTTGAGCTGATCCTGGCCGATTTGGAAGTAGTGCAGAACCGTGCAGGCCGCCAGGCCAAGGCAGCCAAAACCGGCAACAAGGCCGCTGCAGCCGAGGCTGAATGGCTGCAGGAGCTGGCAAACCATCTGGAAAGCGGCAAGCCCGCCCGCAGCTTTGAGTTTCCCGAGGACGATTCCGTGGCCGCTGTGCTGCGCGAGATCGGTCTTTTGAGCGCCAAGCCTGTGATCTATGCCTGCAACATGAGCGAAGACGATCTGATGGACGGCTTTGCAAGCAACAAGTACTACCCGCTGGTGCAGGAGCGCGCCAAGGCGGAGGGCGCCTTGGCGCTGCCCATCTGCGCCAAGGCTGAAGAGGACATTGCCGGTTACAGCGAAGAAGAAAAGCTGGCTTTCCTTTCTGAAATGGGCATCGAGAGCACGGGCCTTGACAACCTGATCAAGGCCAGCTACGAGCTGCTGGGCCTCATCAGTTTTTTGACTGACGGCAAAAAAGAGTGCCGCGCCTGGACCATTCGCAAGGGCACCAAGGCCCCGCAGGCTGCCGGTAAGATCCACAGCGATTTTGAGCGCGGCTTTATCCGTGCCAGCGTGATCGGCTGGAAAGACCTGGAGGCTGCCAATTACGACTATGCAGCTGTAAAGGCCAAGGGCCAGCAGCGCACCGAGGGCAAAGAGTATGTGGTGCAGGACGGCGATGTGATCGAGTTCCTGTTTAATGTTTAAATCAAGATAAAGGCGGTTTGTATGCTGACAAAATACCTGTATGTTTTCTTTGTTTCCATGGTGCCGCTCATTGAGCTGCGCGGCGCTATTCCCATCGGCGTGGGGCTTGGCCTGCCGCTGGTGAATGTGTATATTATTTCCATCATCGGCAATATGCTGCCCGTGCCGTTTATTTACCTGTTTGCTCGTGCTGTGCTGGAATGGGGCAAGGATAAGCCTGTGATCGGCAAATTCTTTACCTTCTGCCTGGAAAAAGGCGAAAAGGGCGGCAAAAAGCTGCAGGCGACAGCAGGCCGCGGCCTTGTGATCGCGCTGCTGCTGTTTGTGGGCATTCCACTGCCCGGCACCGGCGCATGGACGGGCACGCTGGCGGCATCCATTCTGGATATGAAATTCCGTGATACGCTGATCGCCTGCATGGGCGGCGTACTTTTGGCGGGTATCATCATGGGTTCGGTGAGCGCCGGTCTGTTTGGTGCACTGGGCGCTGTGATGGGTTAAGAAGATGACATTCAAAAGCATTTTCCGCATTCCGGCCTTGCCGGGGCGGAAAATGCTTTTTGCGTTTTTACTTTGGGTTCAGCAGACAGGAAAGGAGAAAAACGATGACGACCAGTGAACAGGTGTTTTTAACGCTGTGCGAGGAACTGAGCTTTCGGCGCGCCGCCGAAAAATGCTATATGTCGCAGCAGGGCCTCAGCGAACATATCCGGCGGCTGGAAGCGCAATACGGCGTGCCGCTGTTTCAGCGCCGCCCCAAGGTAGCGCTCACGCAGGCGGGCGAGGCGCTGCGCCGCACGCTGGAGCGCGAGCAGATCATGGAGCAGGACTTAGCCCGGGAAATGGAAAATCTGCGCAATGGAACACAGGGCAAGGTGGTGCTGGGCGTGGGCATTTCGCGCGCTCGTATTTATCTGCCGCGCATTCTGGAACTTTTCTGGCGCGTGGCTCCGGGCGTTGAGGTGATCGTGCGCATGGATAACTCGGTAGAGCTTGAGCAGGAGCTGGCCGCCGGAAAGCTGGATTGCTACATTGGCATCGATGCGGTGTGCGGCGAAAACCAGGTGTGCCGCCCGCTGCGTGTAGAATCAATCTGCCTGGCGGTGCCGAAGCGCCTGCTGCCCGAGGGGCAGATAGCAGGCAGTGTGTTGCGCCCGGCCGATTTTCTGCACCTGGCCGGGGTGCCGTTTTTGCGCAATTCACCCGGCAGCATTCTGAACGATAAAGTAGATGCAATTTTGCCGAAGAACCTGCACCTGAATAACATTGCCGACATCAGTGATTACGAGATCCAGCTGGATTTCTGCCGCAGGGGCTGGGCGGCGGCCTTTTTGCCGCAGATCGTGCTTGAAAGCCTGGGCACCGACCAGCTGGAGCAGGACGGCCTGGCTGTGTTTGAGATCGAGGGCCTGCAAAAAGCCATGGAGATCGATCTGGTGTGGGACGAAAGCCGCATTTACCCGGCCTGCGTAAAAAAACTGCTCGATTGCATGAAAAAAGTGGAGTGGGGCATCAGCAAATAAAACCGCGCGGTAAGCTGACAAGCAAACGCTTGTTGACTTACCGCATTTTCATGATTTACATTGTTATAAAAGCGTGGCAAAATAAAGGCAAATCGAAAGCCCGCCATGCATAAAAGCGTTTTGGAGGGGTGGGGCTTTGCGATGATCTCTTCTCGTTCTTTTTCGTTTCCGTATGCCGGGGCGCGCCGCTTTTGGCGGCGTGCCCTCTGGCGAAAACCCCAAACGCCATCTTATCCATCCTTCATTTTCTGCTTGCAAACGATGCGGCTCGCCCACACCCTTTTTTTCTCTCTAATCCCAAATATCCCCCTAAGGGCGAGCCGCTCTTTTGCGAACAAAATGCAAGGCTGAATTTTATAATAAACATATATCCCCCAGGCGGCCGCAAGGCCGCTTTTTTTGTAAAAAAGGATTCTCACCAATCACAATCTGCAGCTTGTCAAATCACTAAATTTTGATGATTTACATTGTGAAGCAAAAATGGCAGAATATAGGCAAGCAAAAACAGGGAAGGGCCTATTCCTTAAAAATCATCAAGGAGTGTGAATTTTTATGGGAGTATATGTGATCACGGGCGGCACCACCGGCATTGGTGCCGCGGCCCGGCAGCTTTTGCAGCACGAAGGGCACGATGTCTTTAATATCGACTATAAGGGCGGCGATTTTGAAGCCGACCTTTCCACCGACGAGGGCGTGCAGGCGGCGATCCGTGCCGTGGAAGAGCGTTACCCCGAGGGCATCGATGGCCTGATCAGCAATGCAGGTGTTGGCCCCACGGCCCCGCCCGAAAAAATCTTTTCGCTGAATTTTTACGCAGGCACCTATATTGCCGAGGGGCTGCGCCCGCTTTTGATGAAGAAAAAGGGCTGCTGTGTTATTACCAGCTCCAACTCTATCACCAACTCTTCTGTGCGTATGGACTGGGTAGAGCTGCTCACCAACCTGCGCAACCGTGAGCGCGGCATGGATCTTGCCCGCATGATCCCGCAGGCACAGGCGGCTTCAGCCTACAGCTCCTCCAAGTGTGCACTGGCGCGCTGGGTGCGTCGTGTTTCGCCCTCGTGGGCGGTGGATGGGCTGCGCATCAACGCAGTGGCCCCCGGCAACACCACTACGCCCATGACCAAGGGCCTTACCGAGCAGCAGCGCGATGCCGCCCTGCTCATTCCTATTCCCACCCGCTACGGCACCCGCGAGTTTCTGGATGCCGAAGAGATCGCCAACGCCATTGCCTTTTTGGCCAGCCGCAGGGCGAGCGGCATCAACGGCGTGATCTTATTTGTAGATGGCGGCATCGATGCGCTGATGCGCTCGGAGCGCTTTTAAAAAGGGGAGAGTGTAACAATGACTTTGCTGGAACGATATATCGACTGTATGCGTAAGGGCGATGAGCGTGCCCTGGCCGACCTGTTTGACACCGATGGCATTCTGCATGATTTCTCCTGGACGATGGTGGGCGAGGATACCCTGCATCTTTCGGGCAACATGGCGGTGGAAATGATGTTCCACCACAAGTTCGGCTATAACGGCGGGCCATTCCCCATCAGCGGGGTAAAGTATATGCAGGAAAATGTAGCCTGGTATTTTATCGTTTACCACGGCAGGGTGGTGCCGGTAGTTGCGTATCTTTCTTCGGTAACGCCCGAGGGCAAGATCGACCGGCTGAACATTCTGCCGATGTGATAAAACAAAAAAGCAGTCTCTGCGGCGTCCGTATCTGCCGCAGAGGCTGCTTTTTGTTTGTAATTGGATTTATTTTTCCGCGATCTCGCGGGCTACCAGCACGCCGCTGGCCGAGGCATGGCTCAGCGAGTGGGTGATGCCGCTGCCGTCGCCAATAATATAAAGGCCCTTGTACTTGCTTTCCAGCTTTTCGTTTACGCTGACCTCCATGTTGTAGAACTTTACTTCCACACCATACAAAAGAGTATCTTCATTGGCGGTGCCGGGCGCGATCTTATCCAGTGCATAGATCATCTCGATAATGCCGTCCAGAATGCGCTTGGGCAGCACCAGGCTCAAGTCGCCGGGGGTAGCGCTGAGGGTGGGGGTCACGAAGGATTCCTCAATACGCTTGGGGGTAGAGCGGCGGCCGCGGATCAAGTCACCGAAACGCTGCACGATCACGCCGCCGCCCAGCATGTTGCTCAGGCGGGCAATGCTTTCGCCATAGCCGTTGGAATCTTTGAAAGGCTCCGAAAAATGCTTGGCCACCAGCAGAGCGAAGTTGGTGTTGTCGGTCTGCTTGGCGGGGTCTTCATAGCTGTGGCCGTTTACGGTGATAATGCCGTTGGTGTTTTCGTTTACCACAGCGCCCTTGGGGTTCATGCAGAAGGTGCGCACCATGTCGCCGTATTTTTCGGTGCGGTACACGATCTTGCTTTCATACAGCTCGTCGGTCAGGTGGGCGAACACGGCGGCGGGCAACTCTACGCGCACGCCCAGGTCTACGCGGTTCGAGCTGGTGGGGATATCCATCTCCTTGCAGACCTTTTCCATCCACTTGCTGCCGCTGCGGCCTACCGAGATTACGCAGTCCTTGCAGGTAAACTCATCGCCGGTCGTATGGATCTGGTAGCCGCCGTTTTCCAGCGCCTCTACGCTTTCTACGGGGGTATCAAAATGGAAATCCACCTTATCCTGTAAATAAGCATACAGATTTTCCAGCACCACATAGTTGATGTCGGTGCCCAGATGGCGCACAGAGGCATCCAGCAGATGCAGGTCGTTCTGAATGCACACGGTCTTAAAGCGGGTGCCCGCGGTGGAATACAGCTTGGTGCCCTCGCCGCCGTAGCGCACATTGATTTCGTCTACATAGTGCATAAGGTCCAGTGCCTGCTTTTTGCCGATGTACTCATACAGCGTGCCGCCGAAATCGTTGGTGATGTTGTACTTACCGTCCGAAAAAGCGCCGGCGCCGCCAAAGCCGCTCATGATCGAGCAGGTCTTGCAGCCGATGCAGCTTTTTACCTTGTCGCCGTCAATGGGGCAGCGGCGCTTGTTCAGTGCATGGCCTGCTTCAAATACGCCCACTTTCAGGCCGGGGGCGCACTGGGTAAGCTCGTAGGCCGAAAAAATACCGCCGGGGCCTGCACCAATGATAATAACATCATAATTCATAGCTTTTTCCTCATTCGTTAAAGATATACCGTAAAAAAGGCTGACCGCGGAATAATGCGCAGTCAGCCGATGTTCAAATTATCCTAATCTAAAATAGCATAGTTGCAGGCAAAATGCAAGCGAAAAATGCCGATGCCCTGTCATCAGGTGCGCGGCATGGCACTGAGCTTTTCGCAAAGCTGGTCAATATCCCCGGGGCGGGTGCTCCAGCTGGTGCAAAGGCGCACGCACACAAGGCTGCCGGGCTGTGTGCCCATGGGCTCATAAATGCACTGTGCAGCCAGCCATTCGGCCTGGGCAGGGGATAGCAGCACAAACTGCTGGTTGGTGCAGCTATCCAGATAAAAAGCGCATCCTGCCTTTTGCAGGGCAGCCTTCAGCTGCAGGGCCAGCTGGTTTGCGCGGCGCGCCAGGCTGAAATAAAGGCCGTTTTGAAACAGCGTGTAAAACTGCAGCCCCATCAGCCAGCCCTTGGCCAGCGTGCCGCCAGTCTGCTTGCGGAAGGTGCAGAAATGGTCGCGCAGCGCCGGGTTTATCAGCACCAGCGCTTCACCGAACATAGCGCCGCACTTGGTGCCGCCGATCGTAAAAGCATCGGTCAAGTGTGCCAGGTCGGCTAAAGTTACATCGCAGCCCGGCATAGAAAGCCAGTAGGCAAGGCGCGCGCCGTCTAAGTATAAATACAGGCCATATTCGCGGCATACGGCACTGATCTCGGCCAGCTCGGCCTGGGTATACACCGTGCCGTATTCCGATGGGCTCGAAAGAAACACGAGCTTTGGCTCGGTCAGATAATCAGCCTCGCCGCTTTGCCGGTATTTTTCGGCTTCGGCGGCAATGGCCCTGGCAGTAAGCTTGGCGTTTTCGGCGGGCAG
Source organism: Gemmiger sp. (assembly GCA_963629755.1). Classification (GTDB taxonomy): domain Bacteria; phylum Bacillota; class Clostridia; order Oscillospirales; family Ruminococcaceae; genus SFIE01. The sequence goes on along the minus strand of CAVGKH010000007.1, from coordinate 11,615 downwards.
CGCCAGAATTTTGTGCCCGGTGTATTCAATAGAGCCTGCCTCATGTGCAAAAATATGCCCGCAGTCGGCGCTGATCACACTTTGCCACGGGCGCAACGCAGCGGCGATCAGCGTAGCGTTGGTCTGTGTGCCGCCGATCATAAACTGAACCTCGGCATCGGCGCCGCCCAGCTGTGCTTTAATTGCCCCGGCGGCCTTCTGGCACCATTCATCGGCCCCGTAGCCCGGATAATTACAGGGCACGGTTTGCTGCAAAGCAGCCAGTACCTCCGGGCACGCGATCTCGTTATAATCGTTATTCAAACGAAGCATAAAAGCCCTCCTTTATTGTGAAAAACAGCAGATCGATTGTATTATATTATATTGGATACCAAAATAAACGCTGATTTTTTAGAAATATTGAGGTTCACGGAATGGTAAAAGCAAAAAAACTCCGTATTTCAGAGGGAACACACGCAGAGGTAGAGCCAAAAGTAACAGAATTTCCGTTAGAAATTTTCATACAGCAATTTTCGGCTCAAACATATCAGCTGATCGACTGGCATTGGCACAGCAGTGTGCAGTTCTGCTATGTGACCAAGGGTGAAGTCTGCTTTCAAACGGTGAAGGCAGAGCATGTTTTACGCGAAGGAGACGGAATGTTTATTGGCAGCGGGCAGGCACATACCGCTTGGCCTAAAATCGAGAACAGTGCTTATATTTCTCTGAATCTGGCACTTTCTTTTTTAGGGCTGCCGGGCAGTGCAATCTTTGAGCAGTTTGTAGAGCCGGTCATACAAAAAAGCGGTGCTGAGTGCATTTACTTTAAAAAGGAAAATAAAGAGCAGGCGCAGGTGCTGCAACGGCTGGCTGTTTGCGCAGAAAGAGCCACGCACGAGGAAAGCAGATATACTTTGGGACTTTACGCTGAACTGGTCAAGCTATGGGAGACCTTGTATCAGTATGCTCTGCAAGAAAATTTCCCCAGCGAACGAAAGCAGGAAAATAGCCGCCTGCAGCAGATAGCAGAAAATATTCATTTAAGCCGCAGCGAATGCTCGCGTTTTTTTCATAAAGCAACAGGGCAGTCTTTATTTGAATATATCAATGCACTTCGGTTGAATAAAAGCACAGAGCTGCTTTTAAAAACCGACCTCCCGATTGCACAGATCGCCTATGAGGTCGGCTTTGGCAGTCAAAGCTATTTCTGCCAAAAGTTTCACAGCGCAAAAGGATGCTCACCGGAGCAGTTCCGAAAAAGAGCAGAAAAACTCGGTTAAATTTTCAGCTCTACCCACTTGCCGCGGTAAAAACGAATGCTCATGCAGATAAAGCGCATGGCCTGGTCGCACAAAACGCCCAGCCAGATGCCTGTAAGCCCCCAGCCCAGCGAAACCAGCACCCAGGTAACGACCGTGCGCACGATGGTCACGCTGAAAAGTGAGACCATCATGGTATAGCGTACATCACCGGCGCCGCGCAGGCAGCCGGTAAAAATGACCTGCGAGATCTGGAACACCATGATCACGGCCAGCAGCCGCAAGATCACCTCGCCCATCTGCACGATCTCGGCTTCTTTAAAGAACAGGCCGTAATACCATTTGCCCAGCAGGGTAAGCAGCACGGCCAGCACACAGCTGATAACAAGGCCCACCTTCTGGCAGAAGGCACCATAGCGCCTGGCTTGGTCGGGCTTTTTTTCACCCAGGCTGCGGCCAATCAGCGCCACGGCCGCTACCTGCATACCATCGCCGAAGGCAAAGGTGAGGTTCAGCACATTCATGCCCACCTGATGAGCGGCAAATGGGTCAGTGCCAAGCCCGGCAGCCATAACGGCTGTGGCCATAAAGCCGATACGCAGAAACAGATTTTCGACCAGAATGCTGCCTGAAAGGCCAAAAATGCTTTTCAGAGAAGTAAGGTTCGGAAAAAGTCTGTGCGAAAGGATAAAGTGGATGCTCACAAAGCAGCTTTCCGGCAGCAGCGAGCGAAGGCTCATGCAGCAGGCCACCACCGTGCCCAGCACGGTAGCCATCGCCGCGCCGCGGATGCCCAGCGCAGGAAAGCCCAGGTGCCCATTGATCAGCAGATAGTTGCCGCACATGTTTACCAGGCTGCTGGTCACATTGGTGGTCATGGCAATGCGGGTGTTGCCGCTGCCGCGCTGGGCAGCGTTGATGCAGAGCGAAACTACATTGAATACCAGGCCGCCCATGATAATGCGAAAATAAAGCACGGCATCGGCATGGGTATCGGGCTGGCTGCCGCACAAATTCACGATAGGGTCGGCCAGCGTTACGCAGATCAGGGTCACCACGGCGCAGGCCGCCAGCGAAAAGAGCAGGGCCGTAGTAAGAATATGCCCGGCGCTTTCCCGGTCCTGCTGGCCGCGGCGGCGGGCAACCAGTGCCGAAACCGCCACATTGGTGGCCAGAAAGATTGCAAACCCTAAAAATTTGGGCTGTACGGTAAGGCCAACGGCGGCCACGGCGGTGCTGCCAAGGCTGCTGACCATTAAAGTGTCAATCATGCTGGCGAGCGCTACAAAAAAGCTTTCTAGCACAGCGGGCCAGGCCATGCGCAGGGTTTCGCGCATAAGACTGGGAGAACCGGAATTTTGCATAGAATACCTCTTTTCCAAATTTTTACAAATACCTTACTTATTTTATATACAAAATAATACTACACCCAACAGCAAAGAAAATTCAATAGCCAGATCAGGCGCGGGGGCAAAGGCAGAAATGCACAGAAAAATAGTAGGAAAAAATAAAGCTAAAAACTTGAAACCGCTTTTAAAATACTATATAGTAAAAAAGTATACCCCTAAAAAAGCAAAAAGATAAATTGAGAATGAAGAACAAAAGCTGAAGATAGGATCTGTAGGGGCGGGGCTTTGCTCCGCCCGTTAGCCACACGGTTACCCGGCGAGAGGGGCAGAGCCTTGTCCCTGCGAGCAATCGGTAAGACTGTGTGCTTTCCTGCTTCACGCCCCCCCAATTTATCATCGTTTCATACAAGGATAGTAAAGATAAAAGGAGAGAAGCCCTATGAACGGCGCACAGGCCATTGCAAAGTCCCTGGAAATGCAGGGCGTAAAAACGGTTTTCGGCTACCCCGGTGTAGCCATCTGCCCGGTGTTTGACAGCCTGCTAGAAACCAATATCCATTCCGTGTTGGTACGCATCGAGGCCAACGCGGCGCACATGGCCAGCGGCCTGGCCCGCCTGAACGGCGAGGTAGGCGTAGCCATCTGCACCAGCGGCCCCGGCGCTACGAATCTGATCACCGGCATCGCCACCGCCTATGCCGACAGTATCCCCCTGGTGTGCATCACCGGCCAGGTAAACAGCGCGCTGCTGGGCAGCGATGTTTTCCAGGAGGCCGATATCACCGGTGCTGCCGAGAGCTTTGTAAAATACAGCTATCTGGTGCGCAAGGCAAGTGATATCCCCCGCATTCTGCGCGAGGCCTTTTATATCGCCCGCACCGGCCGCCCCGGCCCCGTGCTGGTGGATGTGCCCATGGATGTGCAACTGGCCGAGGTGAAAAAATTCGTTTGGCCCGAGGAAGTGAACCTGCGCACCTATAAGCCCACCTACAAGGGCAACACCGCCCAGCTGAAAAAGCTGCTCAAGGCGCTTTCCACGAGCCGCCGGCCCATTCTGTGCACGGGCGGCGGCGTGCATCTGTGCCAGGCGGCCCCGGCGGTGCGTGCCTTTGCGGAAAAATACAATATCCCCGTGATCTCCACCATGATGGGCATCGGCACCATGCCTACGCAGCACCCGCTGTATATGGGCATGCTGGGCAACAACGGCGGCATGGCCGCCAACCGCGCCGTGGTGGATGCAGATCTGGTCATCATGGCAGGTGCGCGCCTGGCAGACCGCGCGCTCAATAACCCGGCGGAGCTGTTCAAGGGCAAAACGCTGGTGCATATCGATGTAGACCCTGCTGAGATCGGCAAAAATGCCCCGGTCACCATTCCCATCGTGGGCGATGTAAAGGCCGTGTTTGAAGAGCTTTTAGAGCTGGAGCCCGTAGAGTGCACCACCGATGCCTGGCGGCAGACTCTGCGCGTGTACCGCCAGAAGCCCAGCGCCCGCAAGGCCCCCGAACGCTTTGTTGACCCTGCCGCTTTTGTGCACACGCTCAGCCTTTCCATGCAGGAAAACGCCGTGTATGTGGCCGATGTGGGCCAGAACCAGATCTGGAGCTGTGCCAATATCGTGATGCGTGAAGGACGCTTGATGACCAGCGGCGGCATGGGCACCATGGGCTATGCCATTCCAGCGGCCATCGGTGCGCAGCTGGCAGACCCCGGCCGCCAGGTGGTAGCCGTATGCGGCGACGGCTCATTCCAGATGAGCATGATGGAGCTGGCCACCATGAAGCAGGAAAACTGCCCCGTGAAAATCGTGGTGCTGAATAACGGCTTTTTGGGCATGGTGCGCGAATACCAGCGCAATGCCTATGATGAGCGCTACACGATGGTAAAGCTCAATAGCTTCCCCCGGCTCGATAAAATGGCCGAGGCCTACGATTTGCCGTATATCCGCGTAGAAAACATGGAAGAAATGCCTGCCAAGGTGCAGCAAATGCTGGATATGCCGGGCGCGGTGCTCATGGAGTGCCTGATCGACCCCATGGATGTGGTAAAGAACTAAGAGAGGAGCGAATTTTTCATGAAACGAATTTTTTCTGTGCAGGTGGAAAACCGCTCCGGCGTTTTGAGCAAGGTGAGCGGCCTGTTTGCCCGCCGCTGCTTTAATATCGACAGCCTGGCCGTGGGTGAAACCGAAGACCCCGAAGTTTCCTGCATGACCATTGTGTCGAGCGGCAGCGAGCGCACGATGGAGCAGATTGAAAAGCAGCTGAACAAAAAGCTGGATGTGATCAAGATCCGCAGCTTTGAAAACTGGCAGGCTGTAGCGCGCGAGCTGTGCCTGATCAAGGTGCGCTATAACCGCTCAAATAAAATGGAGATCATGGCTACCTGCCAGTTGACCGGCGCGCAGATCGTGGACAGCAGCAAAAATATGATGCTCCTTCAGATCTGTGATACCCCCGAAAAGGTGCAGATGATGCTGGAGCTTCTGCGCGGCATCAGCATTGTAGAGGTAGCCCGCACTGGCACCCTGGCCCTGCCCGCCTGCGGCGAAAGCCTGGATAAATAAAAACAAATTGGGGGTGCATCGCCGTTCGGGCTGACCCCCTTATACCTCGTCACGGTTGACCGTTCGGCCAAGAGTTCCTCGACACAAGGGGATCAGCCCTTGTATTATGCGTAAACCTTATAAGCAAGCAAGTAGGGGCCTGCATTGCAGGCCCGCCAAGGCGTGAGCATTATTTTATTGTCCTGCTGTGCATTGGCGAGCGGGCTTGCCGCGCAAGCCCCTACAAAATCCTTATAAAGCTTAATGCAGTTCACCTAAGAATGGAACTCCATAAGGGAAGAATGCCATGTTCTGAGGAACTCTTGTTCGAAGGTCAACCCGTGACGAAGAATAGGGCATTCTTCCCGAAGATAGAGTGCTGGCCCCCCGATTTACAAAAATAAAAAGGCTTTTTTGGCAAGCTGCCCTTCCAGCAGCTATACAAAAACCTCACAATGCTTTGAACAGAGTGTTTTTCACCCAAAAGCAAAGTGAATACTTTTCACTTTACAAATGAAAATCTATAATTTATAATAGCAACAGTTCAAATGCGCAGCAGCAAGGCCAAACGGCCCTTGGCCCGCCCGCTAAGAGAACTGCCGGTTGGTGCAAGGCAGTGCGGAGCGCCGGGTGCTTATCCCCTTGCAAGCAGCCATGCCCAAAGATCGCGAGTAGGCGTGGACGGCAGGCACCGTTATCAAAGCCGGCAGGCTGATTGGCCCGCATAAAGGGGCTGCCTTTTCAGGCGGCAAAAAGAGTGGTACCGCGGAAGCAATTTTTAACAGGGCTTTCGTCTCTTGCAAAGTTGGCAATACTTTGTGGGGCGAAGCCTTTTTCTTTTTCCCCACGCACTTGTAAACACAGGAAAGGATAGGAAAAAATATTATGGTAACTTTGGATAAGATCTATCACGCAAGCTTTGTATTAAAAGATGTTGCCCGCAAAACCGATCTGATCGCGGCCCCTCGCTTGGTGCCGGATGCACAGGTATTCCTGAAAACCGAAAACCTGCAGGTGACCGGCAGCTTTAAGGTGCGCGGCGCTTACTATAAGATTAGCCAGCTCACCGAAGAAGAGCGCAAGCATGGCATTGTGGCCTGCAGCGCAGGCAACCATGCGCAGGGCGTGGCCCTGGCCGCCACCAGCATGGGCATTAAAAGCGTAGTCTGCATGCCGGACGGCGCACCCATCATGAAGGTAGAAAGCACCAAGCGCCTGGGCGCAGAGGTGTGTCTGGTCAAGGGCACCTACGACGATGCCCATGATAAGGCCGTAGAGCTGCAGGAGCAGACCGGTATGACCTTTATTCACCCCTACGACGATGATGCCGTGATCGCAGGTCAGGGCACCATCGGCCTGGAAATTCTTGACCAGCTCGAAGATGTGGATGCCGTGATCGTTCCCGTTGGCGGCGGCGGCCTGATCTCGGGCGTGGCGTTCGCCATCAAGAGCCTGCGCCCCGAATGCAAGGTGTACGGCGTGCAGGCCGCGGGCGCCCCCAGCATGTTCAACGCCTACCGCGACCATAAGTGGGAGGCTCTGGATAAGGTCTCTACCTTTGCCGACGGCATTGCCGTCAAGAACCCCGGCGAAACTACCTTTGAAATGGTAGAAAAATATGTAGACGATGTGGTCACCGTAAGCGAAGACGAGACCGCAGCCGCCATTCTGGCCCTGATCGAGAATCAGAAGCTCATCGCCGAGGGCGCGGGCGCGGTTTCGGTGGCTGCGGCCATGTTCGGCAAGCTGCCCATCAAGGGCAAAAAAGTGGTGTGCCTGATCAGCGGCGGCAACATTGATGTAAACATTCTTTCCCGCGTGATCACCCGCGGCCTGGTCATGAGCGGCCGCAACGCCAACCTGATGATCGCCTTGGAAGATAAGCCCGGCCAGCTGCAGCAGGTGAGCGAGATCGTTTCCTCCTGCGGCGGCAATGTGGTATCGGTCCACCACGACCGCGCCGATACCAATATGGCGATTTCCAGCTGCTTCCTGAAGCTGGGGTTGGAAACGCGCGACCAGCAGCAGATCGATGAGATTCGCGATGCCCTTACCAAGGCGGGCTTCCAGCTGGTAACAGAGCGCGCATAACGCATAAAATTGCGGTTTTCATTGAATTTTCCCGGCGAAAAGCTATAATGAAAAATAAACCCAGAGAATTTACCCGGATATAAACACCGGATGCAAGAATAAGGAGAGAGTGCTATGAACGCAAAGCTGGTTTCCACCCCAAACGCCCCCGCCGCCATCGGCCCCTACAGCCAGGCGCTGGATCTGGGCAACACTGTATACTGCAGCGGCCAGATCCCCATTGTGCCCGCCACCGGCGAGCTGGCCGAGGGCCTGGAGGCCCAGGCTGAGCAGGTGTTTGCCAACATCGAGGCCGTGCTGGCCGAGGCTGGCCTCACCATGGCCAATGTGGTAAAAACCACGGTATTTTTGGCTGACCTGGCCGATTTCGCCGCTGTGAACGAAATTTATGCCAAGCATTTCACCCAGCCTTACCCCGCCCGCAGCTGCGTGCAGGTGGCTGGCCTGCCCAAGGGTGCCAAGCTGGAATGCGAAGTGGTGGCTGTGCGCTGAAAGCACCCCTTTGAAAGGAAACCGAGAATGATAGATCTGCATTATATGGATCAGCGCCTGCGCAGCCTGGTAATCTTCCGTGAGCTGCTTATGGACCCTGTGATCGCCGGGTTCGAGGCGGTGCTGGCCATGGCTGATGAAGACGATGGCGATGCTTTCGCCACCGCCTGCGCCGAGTTTGAAAGCAGCCTGTTTGAAAGCACCGAAAGCTGGACGGATTACCTGTGCGCCGCGGTGCTGCAAAGCGAAAATGTGTGCGTGCGCCGCAAGGCACACGGTGAGCTCAGCCCCGTATTGGCCGACAGCCTGCAGCGCGAGCTTGCCCTGCTCAACGAATTGGCTGGCTTAACGCTGGAAGAGATTCTGCAGGGCATGGAGAATGCACCCGACTTTTTTGCCGCCTGGACCACCCACCCCTGCGACCTGCCCGCCGAGTACGAACGCCGTATGAACGAGGTGAGCACCAAGGGCTACGGCATGTTTGCCCGCAACCATGTGTTTGTGGTAGAGGACGGCCAGCTGGTGCCTGTAAAGCACCCTGACCCCCAGCGCCTCAGCGAGCTGCCCGGCTACGAAAAAGAGCGCGAAAAGGTTATTGCCAACACCGAGGCCCTGCTGGAGGGCCGTCCCGCCAACAATGTGCTGCTGTACGGCGATGCCGGCACGGGCAAATCCAGTGCCATCAAGGCCATTGCCAACGAATATGCCGACCGCGGCCTGCGCCTTGTAGAGGTAAAGAAGAACCAGCTGTTCCAGATCCCGGATCTGATGGATCAGCTGGCCTCCAACCCGCTCAAGTTCATCTTGTTTATCGATGATTTGAGCTTTACCACCAACGACGATAACTTTGCCGCTTTAAAGGCAATATTAGAGGGCAGCGTGGGCGGCCGCGCGGGCAACATTGCCGTGTATGCCACCAGCAACCGCCGCCACCTGATCAAAGAAACGATGGAAGACCGCTCGGGCAGCGATATCCACGAAAGCGATACCCGCCAGGAGATGATGAGCCTGGCTGCCCGCTTTGGCCTGACCGTTACCTTCGGCCAGCCGGATAAGAGCCGCTTTGTGCAGATCGTTTCCGACCTGGCTGCCCAGTACGGCATCGAGGGCGACCCCGAAAAGCTGATCGTAAAGGCCGAGGCATTTGCGATCCGCGCAGGCGGCCGCAGCCCCCGTGTAGCCAAGCAGTTCATTGAGCTGTGCAAGGCTGGCGTGCTGAATTAAACGGATATTGGATAGTGTAAAAGAACGCAGGAGAAGGAGCTTTAATTTCCCATGATCTTGAATGGTTCTCAGATTTTTGTGGAGGTGCTGGTAGAGCAGGGCGTAGATACCCTGTTTGGCTACCCCGGCGGCGCAGTGCTGAATCTGTATGATGAGCTGTACCGTAACCAAGACCGTATCCACCATATCATGACTGCTCACGAGCAGGGTGCGAGCCATGCGGCCGACGGCTATGCCCGCGCCACCGGCAAAACAGGCGTGGTGCTGGCCACCAGCGGCCCGGGTGCTACCAACCTGGTAACGGGCATCGCCACCGCTTATATGGATAGTGTGCCCATGGTGGCTTTTACCGGCAATGTGGGCACGCCCGTGCTGGGCAAGGATGCCTTCCAGGAGGCTTACATCGAGGGTATCACCATGCCCATCACCAAGCACAACTATACCGTGCGCCGGGTAGAAGACCTGGCCGACACCATGCGCGAGGCATTCCGCATTGCGCAGACAGGGCGCAAGGGCCCTGTGTTGGTGGATATCCCCAAGGATATCACGGCGGCCAGCTGCGAGTTTACCCCGGCTGCCCCGGCCGTGGTCCCGCAGATCACCGATTTTGATGCTGATGCGCTGGCCAAGGCTGCCGAGCTCATCAACCGGGCCAAGCGCCCCGTGGTATACTTCGGCGGCGGCGTGGCCGTCAGTGAGCAGGGCTGCCAGGCGCTGCGCACGCTGATCGAAAAGGCCGATATGCCCGCTACCTACACGCTCATGGCCGCCGGTGTGCTGAACTATGGCGACTCGCGCAGCCTGGGCCTGATCGGTATGCACGGCACCTACACGGCAAACAAAACGGTAGACAGCGCTGATGTGGTGCTGGCCGTGGGCACCCGTTTTTCTGACCGTGTGGCCTTAAATCCCGGCAAGTTTGCGGCCAATGCCAAGATCGTGCAGATCGATATCGACGCCAGCGAGGTGGATAAAAATGTACCCGTGGCCCTCTCGGTCGTGGGCGATGCCGCTGTGGTGCTGGGTGCCCTGCTGCCGCTGGTAAGCAAGGCCGAGCATAAAGAATGGTTCGCCCAGATTGCCCAGTGGCAGGCGCAGGATTACCAGCCCAAAGACAGCGAGACCACGCTCAAGCCCCACCAGATCATTCGCGAGGTGTGCGATATGACCGGCCCCGATACCGTGTATGTTACCGATGTGGGCCAGCATCAGATGTGGGCTGCCCAGTATGTGCGCCATGCCAAGCCGCGCGGCTTTTTGACCAGCGGCGGCCTGGGCACCATGGGCTACGGCTACGGCGCGGCTATCGGTGCGCAGGTGGCACTTGGCAAAAACCAGCGAGTGATCCACTTCACGGGCGACGGCTCGTTCCACATGAACCTGAATGAGTGCTGCACCGCCGTAAGCTATGATTTGCCCATCATCACCGTGATCTTCAATAACCAGGTGCTCGGCATGGTGCGCCAGTGGCAAACGGTATTTTACGGCAAGCGCTATTCCAGCACCGACCCGCACCGCAAAACCAACTATGTAAAGCTGGCCGAGGGCTTTGGGGCCAAGGGCTACCACTGCGAGACCATGGCCGAGTTCCGCGCAGCCATGGCTGAGGCACTCAAAAACAGCGGCCCCAGCTGGATCGAATGCTGCATCGATAAAGACGAAAAGGTCCTACCCATGATCCCCCCTGGCGGCGGCGTGCAGGATATCACCATGCAGGACTAACGAAAGGGGGAAAACAAAATATGGAAAATCAGCAAAAGTATCCCCGCAAGGTCATCAGCATCCTGGTAGAAAACCACTATGGTGTGCTGGCCCGCATTTCCAGCATGTTCAACCGCCGCAGCTTTAATATCGACAGCATCGCGGCCTCAGAAACCATCGACCCCGAGATCACCCGAATCACCATCACGGTACATGTAGATGAAAACATGCTCAAGCAGGTGCTTCTGCAGACCCGCCGCCTTGAGGAAGTGCGCGAGGCCTTTGTGCTGGACAGTGACAGCCTGCAGCGTGAGCTGCTGCTCATCAAGGTGGCGGCCGATAAAGAAAATCTGCCTAGCCTGCGCGATGTGGCCGGGATCTATAAGGCAAAGATCATCGATCTTTCGCCCGACAGCCTGGTAATGGAGCTCACAGGCAAGCCCGAAAAGATCGACGGCTTTTTGAACATGATCAAGAGCTACGAGATCTTGGAAATGTGCCGCACGGGCGTAACGGCGCTCGAGCGCGGCACCGAGCATATCCCCGGGCGTGAAAAATAAGCGAAAAACACACAAAAGCATTCCCCGCCTGTTTCCAAACAGGGCGGAAAATGATATAATTACATTGGTTTTGATCTATTTTTTTCAAACAGAAAAAGGAGAGAATAAAAATGGCTATCAAAAAGTATTATGATTCCGATTGCAATCTGGGCGTGCTGGACGGCAAAACCGTTGCCGTGATCGGCTTCGGCTCCCAGGGCCATGCTCATTCCGAGAACCTGGCTGAAAGCGGCGTGAATGTCGTTGTCGGCCTGCGCAAGGGTTCTTCTCACTGGGAAAAGGCTGCCAAGTTTGCTGAAACCTGCCCCAACTTCAAGGTTATGGAAGTGGAAGAGGCAGCTAAGGCTGGCGATGTTGTGATGATGCTGGTTCCCGATGAGCTGTGCGCAGACAGCTACAACAAGCAGATCGC